>NZ_JBEZEB010000013.1:0-180226 GCF_040648615.1 Catellatospora sp. NPDC049111
CTCTTCCACCTCGTCTACAGCGACGTCGCCAGCTTCGCCAGCGGCTACTGGGACCCCCAGAACTACCTGATCACCGCCCCCGACATCACCGGCCCCTGGTCCGACCCCGTTCGGCTGCACGCCCACGGGTTCGACGCGTCGCTGTTCCACGACGAGGACGGCACGACCTGGCTGCTCAACATGAGCGCCGACTGGCGGCCGGGCCGCAATCGCTTCGGCGGCATCGAGATCCAGCAGTACGACCGCGAGCAGCGCCGGTTGGTCGGCGAGCGGCGCATCATCTTCACCGGCACTCCGGCCGGTCTGACCGAGGGCCCGCACCTGTACCGCCACGACGGCTGGTACTGGCTGGTCACCGCCGAGGGCGGCACCAGTTGGGACCACCAGGTGACGGTGGCGCGTTCGCGGGACCTGTTCGGTCCGTACGAGGTGGATCCGGTCGGGCCGCTGCTGACCTCGGTCGGACGGCCCGACCTCACGCTGCAGAAGGCCGGACACGGCAGCCTGGTGCAGACCCAGCACGGCGACTGGTACCTCGCCCACCTGGCCGCCCGCCCGTACACCCCGCTCGGCAACTGCGTGCTCGGCCGCGAGACCGCCATCCAGAAAGTCGACTGGACCCCCGGCGGCTGGCCGAGCATCCCCGGCGGCATCCCCGCCGACGAGATCACCGCGCCGGGCCTGCCGGAGCACCCGTGGCCCGCCGAACCCGCCACCGACCACTTCGACACGACCGAACTCGGCACCGCCTGGTCGACGCTGCGCCGTCCGGCCACGCCGGACTGGTTGGACCTGCACTCGCGGCCCTCGCACCTGCGCGTGTACGGCGGGCAGTCGCCGGTCGGCAAGCAGACCCCCAGCCTGGTCGCCCGCCGCGTCGGCGCGACCCGGTGCTCCCTGGAGACCGTCGTCGAGTTCGACCCCGCCGATCACCGGCAGCTCGCCGGGATCACCGGCTACTACAACACCCAGAACTGGTACTACGCGTACCTGACCCGGGCCGACGACGGCCGCCGTCTGCTGGAGGTGCTCAGCTCGAACAGCGGCAAGCGCACCGCCCACCCGGAGCTGGCCGTCGACGTGACCGGGGTGGAGCGGGTCGGCCTGCGGGTGGTGTTCGACGGTCCCGCGCTGCGGTTCGCGTACCACACGGGGGTCGGCTGGCAGGAGATCCCGGCGACGTTCGACGCGACGATCCTGTCCGACGAGCACGCCGCCCGCGAGGTCGACGGCGAACCCGCCGCCTGGGGCTTCACCGGCGCGTTCCTCGGCCTCTGGGTCCAGGACCTCGGCGCCGACGGTGCCTACGCCGACTACGACCACGCCAGCTACCTGGAGCACTGACCGCTCCCCCACCCGCAGGCGAAGGAAGGGCACCTTCATAACGGACGTCCGTGTAGAAGGTGCCCTTCCTATCAGCCGATGCGGAGGCCGAGGGTTTGGGCGAGGGTGATGGCCTGCGGGGCGTCGATGACGGCGTCGCGGAGTTCGACCTCGTTGGGGTGCAGGGCGGTGAGGTCGCTGCCGCGCAGGTCGCAGCGGTTGAGCTTGGCCTTGGCCAGGTGCGCGCCGGACAGGTCCACGGCGGTGATCGTCGCGCCGTCGCACTGGGCGGAGGTCAGGTCGGCTTCGCGCATGCGTACGCCGGAGAAGGTGACCCCGCGCAGGTCGGCGTCGGACAGGTTGACGAACGACCAGTCGCCGCCGGTCACCCGCAGCGGCCGCAGCGTGCACTGCTCGAACACGCTGCCGGTCAGCTTGCACCCGGTGAACTCGGCCTCGAACAGGTTGCAGCGCAGGAACTGGCAGCGCAGGAACGCGCTGTCGGCGTGCCGGGAGGCGTTGAACTTGACGTTGCCGAACACGCACTCCTCGAACACGGTGTTCTGGCTGGACAGCTCGGTCATGTCGACGTCGCGGAAGGTGCAGCGCACGAAGTGCCGCTCCACCAGCTCGTCGCCGTACCAGTCCTCGCCGGAGAAGCTCGCGTCCTCTGTCACCTCAGCCATCCGGCCAGCCTATGCCGCTACGGGAGCCGGCGGCACGACGGCCTGCGGAACCGGTTCCGGGGCGCGCATGCGGCGAACCGCCGGGACGGCGAGCAGGGCCAGCGCGGCGAGCACGCCCACCAGCGTCATGGTGTACAGGGTCGGGCGCAGGCCGAACTGCTGCGCGACCGGACCGGCGACGGCCAGCCCCAGCGGCATCAGGCCCGCGGTCAGCAGGTAGTCGTAGGAGCTGACCCGCGACAGCGCCGCCTGCGGCACGTTGGCCTGCAGCGACGTCTCCCACATCGTGAACGCCAACGACACCGCGACACCGGTGACGGCCTCCAGCGCGGCGATCACGGGGATGGTCGGACCGGCCCCGATGATCAGCGCCTGGCAGGACGCGACGGCCAGCGCCGCCGCGGCGACGACCAGCGGGCGGCTGATCCGCACCCGCAACGCGATGACGTCCCCGACGATCGAGCCGACGCCGAACGCCGCCACCACGACCGACCAGGCCGCCGCGCCGCCGAACTGCTGCTCGGACAGCACCGGGCCGAGCACGAACACCGACGGCAGCACTACCACGTGGTACACCGACAGCGTGGCGAGCATCGACCAGACCCAGGTCCGCGACACGACCTCGGTGAAGCCCTCGCGCAGCTGGGCGAAGAAGCCGCCCTGCGGCGCGTCCGCGGGGTCGGCGGCGCGCGGCGTGAGCCGGGCCAGGAACGCGGCGCTGACCGCGAAACTCAGCGCGTCGAGGGCGATCGCCCCGCCCGGACCGACCAGGAAGATCAGGCCGCCGGCCAGCGCCGGTCCGGCCACCAGCCCGGTCGACATCACCAGGCCGCGCAGCGCGTTGGCCTCCTGCAGCCGCTCCGGACCGACGATCAGCGGCATCAGGCCGCCGGCCGCCGGCGCGAAGAAGGCGTCGGCGGTGCCGAACACCGCCATCAGCACGACCAGGTGCCAGATCTGCGCGGTCCCGGCCAGCAGCAGCGCCGCGACCAGCGCCTGGCTCACGAAGCGGACCAGGTCGGAGACGAGCATCACCCGCTGCCGGGGCAGCCGGTCCGCCCATACGCCACCGGCCAGCGCGAACACCAGGAACGGGACGAGCGTGGCCGCGCTGACCAGGCCCACGTCGGCCGCGCCCGCGCCGTCGATGGACAGCACGGCGAACGGCATGATGACGAAGCTGATCCGGTCGCCGACCATGGACAGCGCCTGGCCGTAGAAGTAGCGGGCGAACTGGCGTTCCTCGCGCAGCACGGCCGGAAGCAGCGACCTCATGACTACCCTCTTCTCAGCTTTCGAGGACGGGCGGAAGCGGCCGCGTTCCTGCTGGTGACAGCCCAGGCTAGGAGGCCGGGCGGTCGCCCGGCAACGCATTTCCGCCGGTCGACCCCGGCCGGTGCGCGGTCTACGATGCGACGATGCCGCCCACTCGACCTGCCCCGCGCCGCCCGGTGCTCAGCGTCACGCTGGTCCTCGCCGCCGCCGTCGGCCTGGCCTGCGGGGTCAAGCCGCAGCAGTCGAACGTCACCGGTGCGGGCACGCCGGCCGCATCCGCGCCGACTGCCTCGGCGGAGTCCGCGCCGACCGCGAAACTCGGGCAGAGCATCGAGACCAGCGGCGGGCTGGGCGACAACCGGGTGGCGTACACGGTCAGCAAGCTGACCCGGCACACCGTCGCGCCGGACAGCGCGCTGGTGCGGCCGAAGAAGGGCGTGTTCGTCGCGATCACGGTCGAGGTGAAGGTGAGCGCGGGCAAGACGTACGCCTGCTTCTGCGACTTCGCGCTGGTCGCCGCGGACGGCACGCTGTTCGAGCCGGTGCTGCCGTTCGGCTTCGACACCGGCATGCAGTCGGTCACCCTCAACACCGGCGAGAAGGCGGGCGGGGTGGTCGTGTTCGACGTGCCCAAGGACGCCGCCGACGGGCTGCGGGTGCAGTTGCGGCCCGACATCACCAACGACGTCCGCGGTTACTGGACGGTCTGATCGACTTTGCGCCGCCAGAACTGGCGCGGGGCGTAGCCGTCGCGGCGCAGCCAGTGCTCGGTGTACACGATGCGCTCCGCCTCGACGACCACCAGCGGACCCGCCGGCGGCTCGGCCAGCGGGCGGGACCGCTCGACGTGGTCGCTCTGCCAGCGGAACGCCTCCCAGTGGTGGTCGAACTCCGGGTCGCCGGGCTCGAGCGTCCGCGCCCTGCCGAACAGCTGCGCGCCCCGGCTGCTGGCCTGCCCGACCAGCGGCGCGAACACGCCGACGGAGATCCGGGGGTCGGCGGCGAGGTTGCGCATCTTCGGCGAGGTCGCCACGGCGGTGAACATCACCGCGAAGTCGAGGTGGTAGTAGCGCACCGGGGTGGCCAGCGGGCCGTCCGGGCCGGTGGTGGCGAGCACGCACATGTTCTGCGCGGACAGCAGGTTGAGGATGCGCTCTTCGAGCCGTTCGCGCGGCAGCCGCCGGGTCGGCGACGGCCCGGCCAGCCAGGGGTTCGTCACAGCCATGATCGAGTCTCGCACGGCCGCGTGCGGTGGCAGGACATGGGTGCGGCCGCATTTGCTCTGCACCCAAAAGCTTGCTCTGCACCCGCGGACGCAACAGCACCGACCCGTTGCGCCGATGGGTGCAGAGCAAGGGAATGGGTGCAGAGCAAATGCGCTGCGGGAGGTATCCCCTTCGGCCGCGCCGCGGCGGCCGGGTCGTACCGCGCCAGGAATCGAGTCAGACGCCGGAGAACAATGGCGACTCCAGGATGATCAGCAGGCCGATGGTGATGAAGACGGCCGGAACCAGCCAGTGGCCATAGCGCTCGATGAAGGCCACGACGCGGGGGTGCGCGCCGAGCCAGGCCGCGGCGGCGCACCAGACAGCGACGAGGACCAGGAAGACGGCGATGGTGACGAGGCTGTCGGTGACGCCGATGGTGCGGAACACGGGTGTGTAGACGGCGATGTTGTCGGCGCCGTTGGCGACGGTGAGCCCGGCGACGGCCGGCGCGGTGGTGGCCACAGCCGGCGGCGGGCCGCCGTCGCCGCGGGAGCGCAGCGTCTGGATAAGGGCGCGTACGCCGAGCAGCAGTGGGATGAGGCCGAGCAGCCCGATCCAGTGGTCGGGCACCACGGTCAGGCCGGCGGCGGCCAGCGCGGATGCGCCGACCAGGGCGGCGATGCCAGCGTACTGGCCGGTCCAGATCTCCCAGCGGCGCGGGCGGCCGGTGGTGCGGCTGCTCAGGAACAGCACGGTGAGCACGATCAGGTCGTCGACGTTGGTGCCCGCGAACAGCGCGACGGCGGCGGCGACGGTTCCGGCCAGGTGATCCACGACCGGCAGCCTACGGCGACCGGCGCGCCCGGCCCCAGCGTGTCGTGTTCCACCTATTCAAATCTATCTACTTGACGTTCTATCCTCCTCAGGACCGGCAACCCCGGCGCACTCGACCCCGAGGAGTACGGCGTGAGAAGAAACCCCATCATCCGCGGCATTCTCGTCTTGTCCATGGCACTGGCCGGAGCCGTGGCCATTCCGGCCGCCCCGGCGCTCGCCCTGGCCCCGCCCGACATCTCGCTCACCGACATCCGCACCCACCTGCAGCAGTTCCAGACGATCGCGAGCAGCAACGGCGGCAACCGCCGTTCCAACACCGCGGGCTACACCGCGTCGGTGAACTACGTGTTCAACGCGCTGACCGCGGCCGGGTACAGCGTCGTCAAGCAGAACTGCACCTCGGGCTGCACCAGCGGCGCCGGGCCGAACATCATCGCGGACTGGCCAGGCGGCGACACCAACCAGGTGCTGATGCTGGGCGCGCACCTCGACGGCGTGTCCGCCGGACCGGGCATCAACGACAACGCCTCGGGCTCGTCGATGCTGCTGGAGCTGGCCCTGACGCTGGCCGAGCAGAACCCGACCATGGTCAAGCACGTGCGCTTCGGCTGGTGGACCGACGAGGAGCAGGGCCTCAACGGGTCCGAGTTCTACGTCAACTCGCTGTCGTCGGCCGACCGCGCGAAGATCACCGGTTACCTGAACTTCGACATGATCGCCTCCACCAACGGCGGCTACTTCATCAACCGCATCACGTCCAGCCTCGGCCAGACCATCAAGGCCTATTACGACGCCAACTTCCCGGGCCTGGCCCCGGAGGAGAACGTCGAGGGCGCGGGACGGTCCGACGACGCGTCGTTCAACTCCGCGGGCATCCAGACCAGCGGCATCGCGGCCGGCGCGAGCGCCAACAAGACCTCGTCGCAGGTCGCCAAGTGGGGCGGCACGACCGGGGACTACGACCCCTGCTACCACGCCTCGTGCGACACGTTCCCGAGCAACATCAACGACACGGTGCTGAACCGGGCGGCCGACGCGGCCGCGTACGCGCTGTGGACGCTGGCCGTGGGCACGCCCGCGGGCAACGACTTCTCGATGGCCGCCAGCCCCGCCTCGGGCAGCACCACCGCCGGCGGTTCGGTGACCTCCACCATCGGCACCACGGTCACCAACGGCAGCGCGCAGTCGGTCGCCCTGTCAGCGTCCGGCCTGCCCAGCGGCGCGACCGCGACGTTCAGCCCGTCGACGATCACCTCGGGCGGCTCGTCGACGCTGACGATCGCGACCAGTGCGAGCACGCCGGTCGGCACGTACACGGTGACCGTCACCGGCACCGGCAGCGCCGCGACCCGGACCACGACGTTCTCGCTCACGATCGCCGGGCCGCCCGGCTGTTCGGCCACCAACCCGACCGATGTGACCATCATCGACCAGGGCACCGTGGAGTCGTCGATCGCGATCACCGGCTGCACCGGCAACGCGGGTTCGGCCAGCACGGTCGAGGTGCACATCGTGCACACGTACGTCGGTGACCTGATCGTGAGCCTGGTCGCGCCCGACGGCACGCTCTACACGCTGCGCAACAAGACCGGCGGCAGCGCGGACAACATCGACCAGACGTTCACCGTCAACCTGTCGAGCGAGGTCGCCAACGGCACCTGGAAGCTGCGGGTGCAGGACGCGGGCCCGTCGGACGTCGGATACATCAACAGCTGGACGCTGAACCTGGGCGGGGCGCTCCCGCCGGGCTGCGGCGGCACCAACGCCACCGACGTGACCATCGTGGACCTCGGCACCGTCAACAGCCCGATCACCGTCTCGGGCTGCACCGGCAACGCCTCGTCGACGTCGACCGCCGAGGTGCACATCGTGCACACGTACAAGGGCGACCTGGTGGTGACCTTGGTGGCCCCGGACGGCAGCACCTACGTGCTGCACAACCGGAGCGGCGGCAGCACCGACAACATCGACCAGACGTACACCGTCAACCTGTCGACCGAGGTGCGCAACGGCACCTGGAACCTGCGGGTCCAGGACGCCGCATCGGGCGACGTCGGTTACGTCAACAGCTGGACGCTGACCCTGTGACCGGCTGACCGGAACTCCGCTGCCCCGGGCCCGCACCGCCCGGGGCAGCGGCGCCCTCCGACGGGGAACGGCGTCACCCCCCAGGCGTCGCCGTCCCCCGTCACCGCGGGCGTCACGGGTGTCTGCCCGGCGCGCCGCCCCTCCTGCGGCACGGCGGGCAGCTCCCCGCGCCGTCCTAGCCCACGGCGTGTGCCCCCTGTGCCATCACCTGCTCCAGCAGGGTGACCAGGACTTCCTTGACCGACTCGCGGCGTCGCGCGTCGCACAGCCGCACCGGAACGTGCGGGTCGAGGTTGAGCGCCTGCTCGACCTCCTGCGCCTGGTAGACCCGCGCCCCGTCGAAGCAGTTGACCGCCACCACGAACGGGGTGCCGCGCTGCTCGAAGTAGTCGATGGAGCCGAACGCGTCCTCCAGCCGCCGGGTGTCGGCCAGCACCACCGCGCCGATCGCGCCGTACGCCAGCTCGTCCCAGACGAACATGAACCGCTCCTGCCCGGGGGTGCCGAACAGGTAGAGCACCATGTCGTCGTTGATGGTGATCCGGCCGAAGTCGAGCGCGACCGTGGTGGTGGACTTGGTCTCCACGCCGGCGGTGTCGTCCACGCCGATGCTCTCGTCGGTGAGCAGCTCCTCGGTGAGCAGCGGCGAGATCTCGCTGACCGCACCGACCAGCGTGGTCTTGCCTACGCCGAACCCGCCCGCGACCAGGATCTTGAAGGCGGCCGGGATGCCGCCCTCGTCGTCATAGGGCTCGGATGCCATCGATGACCGCCTTGAGAATGTCCGCGCTGGGGAGCTGGTTGACGTTGACGGGGGCGCGCCGCCGGACGAGTCGGCGTTCGAGCAGGTCGCTGAGCAGCACGCGCACCGTGCCGGCGGGCAGCCGCAGGTACGAGGCGATCTCCGCGACCGACACGGGGCGCTGGCACACCGCCATGATCTCGGCGTACACCGAGCCCAGGCCCCCGTCGGAGGGCAGTGTGGGCCGGGTGGCCACGACGACCGCGATCAGGTCGAGGTCGCCGTGGCGCGGGCGGGTCCGGCCGGAGGTCATCGCATACGGGCGGATCAGCGGCCCGGCCTCCTCGTCGACCCACAGCAGCCCGTCGCCGGGCAAGCCGTCGGACGGCAACGGCTGTGCCACGTTCACGGGTGGCTGCCGCGGGCCGGTGCGGTCAGGTACTGGCCCACCCGCACCACGAGCATCGCCATCTCGTATGCCACCAGGCCCGCGTCGGCGTCCTTGCCCGCGACCACCGCCAGGCAGGCGCCGTTGCCCGCGGCCGTGACGAACAGGAAACCGCTGTCCATCTCGATGATCGCCTGGCGGGCCTTGCCCTTGCCGAAGCGCCGTCCCGCCCCGCGGGCCAGTCCGAACAGGCTCGCCGCGACGGCGGCGAGGTGCTCGGCGTCCTCCCTGCTCAACTCCGCGGACGCGGCCATGAGCAGGCCGTCGGCGGACAGCACGATGGCCTTCTGGGCCTGCGCCACCCGTTCGACGAAATCGTCGGCGAGCCAGGCCAGGTCGGACGCTGCTCTCGTCTTCTGCTCCACGGTCATTCCCCTCCGCCTTGCCCTTCCTCGTGCCGCGGCGCTGTGCGCGGGCTCGGCCATCGCGGCAGTGCGGGCCGGTCCTCGGGCTCCGGCTCGGGCTCGCCCAGGCCGGGTTCGGTGGCGATCTGTTCGGCGGCGAGCCGGCCCCGCCGGCTGCCCTGCTGGTATGCCGCGATCAGGCTGTAGACCTGGGACGCAGGGCGCTCGCCGGGTCCCGCGACGACGTCGCCGGACACCGGTTGCTGCGGTGCTCCCGCGGTCAGCCGTAACTCGACTCCCGGCGGCGATTCCGGCGAATCCACCTCCACCCGTAGGGCCTCGGCCCGCTGCTCCGCCAGGGGCACCGCGGGCACCGCCGGGCGGGCCCGCACCGGCAGGCCCGACGGGGTGTAGACGGTGCCCTCGACCGGGCCGCGCGGGGCGGGCACCACGCTGTCGACGGCCAGGGCGGCGTCCGAGGTGGAGCCGTTGACCCGGGCGGCGATGACGGTGGCGGCGGGGGTGGTGGCGGCTGCGGGCGCGGCGACGGCGGGCGCGGGAACGGCGGTCGGGCCGGTCGCGGGCGGCGCGGTCTCGCCCACGTCCACCGGGTCCGCGGGAGATTTCCCCGCGGGTGCCGCGGAAACCGGCACGCTGGGCGGCGCGGCCGTGGCCGGCTCGCCCGCGGCAGGGACGGCCGCCACCGGCTCGCGCTGCGACCGCTCGGCCGCAGGGCGGGGCGTGCGCACCGGCAGCGCGCCCGCGGGCTGCGCCGATAGGGAGGCGCGGCGGTCGTCGTTGTCGTCGGCGCTGACCGCGAGGTCGGCCACCGGCTGCGGCGACGTGCCGGTGATGAGGCGGTGCTCGCCGCTGTCGTGACCGGGCACGGGCGTCCAGGCGTCCGAGACCAGGCTCGACGGCAGCAGCACGATCGCCGTCGTGCCGCCGCCCGGTGAGGGCTGCAGCCGGACCTTGACGTGGTGGCGCTCTGCGAGTCGGCCGACGACGTACAGGCCGAGTCGCGGCGTGCCGGTGAGCAGGAACTCGGCGGGTTCGTGCAGCTGCGCATTGGCCTGTTCCAGGTCGGCGGCGGTCATCCCCAGGCCGTGGTCCTCGATCTCGATCACGTATCCGGCGCCCACCGCGGAACCGCCGACGTTGACCAGGGTGTGCCGGGGCGAGAACGCCAGCGCGTTCTCCATCAGCTCGGCCAGCAGGTGCACCACGTCGCCGACGGCGTGCCCGGCGAGCCCGGCGGCCTCGCTGGACAGCACGTTGACCCGCGGATACTCCTCCACCTCGGCGACCGCGGCGCGGATCACGTCGACGACGGGGATGGTGCGCCGCCAGCCGCGTCCGGGCACCGCCCCGGCGAGCACGATCAGGTTCTCCGCGTTGCGGCGCATGCGGGTGGCCAGGTGGTCGACCCGGAACAGCTCGTCGAGTTCGGCGGCGTCGGTGGCCCGGCGCTCCATCGCGTCGAGCATGGTGAGCTGGCGGTGCACCAGGGTCTGGCTGCGCCGGGCCAGGCTCAGGAACAGGTCGCGCACGCTGCGGCGCAGCTCGGCCTGCTCGACGGTGGCCCGGATCGCGGTCTCCTGCACGGCGTTGAACGCCTGGCCGACCTGGCCGATCTCGTCGTCGCCGAAGGCCAGCGGGGGCGCTTCGGCGATGACGTCGACCTCCTCACCCGCCCGCAGCCGCTGCACCACCCGGGGCAGCCGCTGCCCGGCCAGCTCGTCGGCGGCGTCGCGCAGCCGCCGCAGCTGGGTCACGATGGCCCGCGCGGTCGTGATCGACAGCACGATGGAGGCGACGACGGCGATGAGGCCGAGGCCGGCGGCCAGCACCAGCCGCACGATGACCAGGATGGTCGGGCCTTTCGCGCGGGCGATGGTCGCCTCGGCGAGGTCGATGTCGAGCTGTGCGAGCGCGGTCAGCGCCGGGTCGAACGCGGTCCGCCAGTCGGCGGCGGTGACCGGCGGCGCCTCGTTCGGCCGGGCGCGGGCGACGATCAGGTCCTCGATCTCGGTCAGCCGGGTCAGCGCGGGGCCTTCCAGCACGGGGTGGTAGATCGCCGTGTCGTCGGGCAGGCCCTCCAGTCCGGTGGCGCGGATGTTGCGCTGCGCGCCGACGAGCTGGGCGAACTCGGCCGCGTCACCGGCGGAGAAGCGGCCCGCGGCGAGCACGCCCGACATCAGCGCGTCCTCCTGCGACAGCAGCTCCCGGCCCCGGGACATGATCAGCAGGTGGCTGAGCTGGTCGTTGATGGCCTGGTCGTCGAAGCTGGCGATGGTCGCGAAGATGCGGTATCCGGCGCCGATGGTCTCGGTGTAGTAGGCCACCGCGGCACTGCGCTCGCCGATGCGCTGGTCGACGTCGGCGCGCACGGGGCCGAGGCCGTCGAGCATCCGGCCCAGGTCGGCGATGTTCCGCTCGGCGATGGGCGTGGCGGCCCAGCCGGCGGTGGTGCCCCGTACCGATTCGCGGAAGCGCGCCGCGGCGGCGTCGGTGGCGGCGCGGGAGGTGGCCAGCTCGGCGCGGTGGGCGGTGTCGTCGGCGGCCAGCACGACGGCGGAGATGCGGCGCTCGGCCTGCAGCGCGGCGACCAGCGAGTCGGTGGGGCGGCCCACCTCCTGGTCGAGCGTGCTGATCCAGAAGAGGTTGAGGCCCTCGCGCATGGTCACGAACGCGGCGAAGGCCCACAGCGCGGCGAGGGAGGCGAGCAGAAAGGCGATCTTCGCCCGCAGGTTCGAGGTCCGGGAGCTCATCACTTTCCCACCGACGCTAGAGGGCCGACCGCGACGGTCCGCGCCTGTCGGTGCTTTGACCGCCACGCAAGGTGACTGACATCCTGCACTCAACACGACGCGGCCGCCTCGGCGTCGCACCCCCTGTGCGACACGTCCGGACAGGTGCGCAAACCTCCTATGCGGAGCGTCCTAACGCGACAGCCGCCGCCAGGCGAGCTCGGCGAGCAGCACCGCCCCGTCGGGCACCACCGCGTCGTCGTAGCGGGCCTCGGGCGCGTGGTTGAGCGGCGCGGTCATCGGGTCGAGGCCGGGCGGGCAGGCGCCGAGGTAGACGAACGCGCCGGGCACCCGCTCCAGCACGTACGACATGTCCTCGGCGCCGGCCACCGGGTTGGCCGTCCACGCGAAGCGGTCCTCGCCGAACAGCTCCGCGGCGGTGCGCGCGGCGAATTCGGCCTCGCCGCCGTCGTTCATCGTCACCGGGTAGCCGGGCACGTAGTCGGCGTCGGCGGTCAGGCCGTGCGCGGCGGCGATGCCGTGCACCACGTCCAGCACGCCCTGGCGCACCCGTTCGCGGGTGGCCGGTGAGAACGAGCGCAGCGTCGCGCCGAACTCGGCCTGCGCGGGGATGACGTTCTCGACGGTGCCCGCGTGGAAGGTGCCGACCGTGATGACGGCGGGATCGAAGATGTCGATGCCGCGGGTGACGAAGGTCTGCAACGCGGTCACCATCTCGCACGCGGCGGGGATGGGGTCCTTGGCGAACTGGGGCGCTGACCCGTGGCCGCCCGCGCCGCGCACGGTCACCTTCAGCGTGTCCGCGGCCGCCAGCATCGGCCCGCGCCGGGTGGAGAAGCGCCCGAACGGTTCGAGCGCCGACAGCACGTGCAGGCAGTACGCCGCGATCGGGTGCTCGCCCGCGGCCTCCAGCAGGCCCTCGGCGATCATCGGCTCGGCGCCGCCGGGCCCCTCCTCGCCGGGCTGGAACATGAACACCACGCTGCCGGGCAGCCGGTCGCGTTTCCCGCACAGCAGCCGGGCCGCGCCGGCGAGCATCGCCACGTGCAGGTCGTGCCCGCAGGCGTGCATGGCGCCGTCGATCTCGGAGGCGTATTCCAGCCCGGTCAGCTCGGTGACCGGCAGCGCGTCCATGTCGGCGCGCAGCAGCACCACCGGCCCGGGAAGCCCGCCCTGCAGCACCGCGACCACCGAACTGAGCGAGTGCCCCGTGGTGATCTCCAGTGGGAGCCCGTCGAGTGCCTGGAGCACGGCGGCCTGGGTGTGCGGCAGGTGCAGCCCGATCTCGGGGTGGCGGTGCACGGCCTGGCGGAGCGCGATCAGGTCCGCGGCGTGGTCCCGCACCGCGGCTTGGAATCCGGAGTCGGGGGCGGCGTCGGCGGTGGCGGGCGAGGCGAGGGTCGACATGGCGGCACGTTATCCGAACCGGGCGGCCTGCGACAGACCTCACACCCGGTCACCCGTCAAGCGGGCTTGAAGTAGACATGAACTGACCTGCGGCTATGCCGACCTCGACCTGGTAACGGGCTAACCGCTAGTAGACCGGTTACCTATCAGTTCGGTAGGGTTACCTCAGTCGATCACGCACAGGAGGTTTGAGCCTTGGACGTCGAGAAGACCGCGTTGCCGGGCATCGGGCTGCGGCACGAGTTCCAGACCCAACGGGGACAGCACGCGGCCGTGGTGTCGCACGTCTCGGGACGGCGGGACATCGTGATCTACCACCCTGATGATCCGGATACCGCCGTCGCGACGTTGTCGCTCAACACCGACGAGGCCAACGGCATAGCCGAGCTGCTGGGCACCTCCCGCATCGTGGAGCGGCTGGCCGATCTGCGCCGCCAGGTCGTCGGCCTGCTGACCGTGCAGGTGCCGGTCATCGCCGGTTCGCCGTTCGACGGGCGCAGCCTCGGCGACACCCAGGCCCGCACCCGGACCGGCGCGTCCATCGTCGCGGTCATCCGCGGCGGCGAGATCCTCGCCAGCCCCCGCCCCGACTTCGTGTTCCAGCCCGGCGACCTCGCCGTCGCGGTGGGCACGGCCGAGGGCACCGCCGCCGTCACCGACATCCTCAACAACGGCTGACGCGTATGCACGGAGCCCTCGTACTGATCGAAATCGGCGCGGTCATCCTCGCCCTGGGCCTGCTCGGCGCGGTGTCGCTGCGGGTCGGCATCTCCCCCATCCCCCTGTACCTGCTCGCCGGTCTCGCCTTCGGCAAGGGCGGCCTGCTGCCCATCGACGAGGCGGGCGAGTTCGCCGCGACCGGCGCCGAGATCGGCGTCATCCTGCTGCTGTTCACCATGGGCCTGGAGTACACCGCGCCCGAACTGGTCAGCACGCTGCGCCACAACGCCCCCGCGGGTCTGGTCGACCTGGTGCTGAACTCGGCGCCCGGCGTCATCGTCGCGCTGATCCTGGGCTGGGGCCCGGTGGCGGCCGTCGCCCTGGGCGGCATCACGTACGTCACCTCGTCCGGCATCACCGCGAAGGTCCTGTCCGACCTGAACTGGCTGGGCAACCGCGAAGTGCCCATCGTGCTGTCGCTGCTGGTCTTCGAAGACCTGACCATGGCGATGTACCTGCCGATCCTGACCGCGATGCTGGCCGGCGCGAGCTTCGCCACCGGCCTGACCACGCTGGGCATCGCGGGCCTCACCATCACGGTCATCCTCGTCGTCGCGCTGAAGTTCGGCCGGTATGTGGAGAAGTTCGTCGCCTCGCCCAGCTCCGAGGTGCTGCTGCTCAAGGTGCTGGGCCTGACCGTGCTGGTCGCGGGCATCGCCCAGGAGCTGCAGGTCTCCGCCGCGGTGGGCGCGTTCCTGGTCGGCATCGCGCTGTCCGGGCCGCTCGCGCACACCGCCCGGGAACTGCTCACGCCCCTGCGGGACGTGTTCGCGGCGGTGTTCTTCGTCTTCTTCGGCCTGCAGACCGACCCGACGGCGCTGCCGCCGGTCGCCGGCATCGCCATCCTGCTGGCGCTGGCGGGCATCGCGACGAAGATGGCCACCGGCTGGTGGGCCGCCAAACGGGCGCACATCAGCGTCGCGGGCCGGCTGCGCGCGGGCGTGGCGCTGCTGCCGCGCGGGGAGTTCAACATCGTCATCGCCGGGCTGGCCGTCGCGGCGGGCATCGAACCGCAGCTCGGCCCGCTGGCCGCGGCGTACGTGCTGATGCTGGCCGTGCTCGGCCCGCTCACCGCCCGCGGCGTCGAGCCGCTGATCAACCGGATCAGCCGCCGTCGCCGCATCACCGAACCGGCCGTCGCCGCGCACCCCGACCGCGTCGAACTCCCCTCCCAGCGGGGCCCCGACCCCGACGCCTCCCCCGCCCAGGCCTGACCGCCCCGGCGACCCGGCGGCGCGACCCGCCTTCTCACAGACGTTGGCCTATCTCATCGACTCAGAACCCGGATTCTTCGATGAGATAGGCCAACGTCGTTCTCAAGCACGGCACGGCACGGCAAGACGCGGCGCGGCTGGGCGGGACGAGGCAGGGGCGGTCACTCCCAGAGGTAGGCGTGCCAGGGGCCGACCTCGGTGGTGTAGCGGGTGGCCAGGGCCTGGGTGACCTGGCCCAGGTGGACGTGGTCGTGGGTGGTCCAGGTGGCCAGGAGTTGGCCGAGGGTGACCGGGCCGAACGCCGGGTGGGTGCCCTCCCGGTCGAGGTCGTCGGCGGTCAGTTCGAAGCCGCGCAGCACGGCGAGGTTCTCCGCGCGCAGGGTGCGGAACAGGTCGAGCAGCTCGGCGGTGGAGCGGTCGGCCGCGATCGCGACGTGGCCGTCGCGGTCGAACGGGGTGAACGGCACCGACGTGCCGTGGTCGAGGATGATGCGGGCCCGCGGGATCCAGTCGGTGCGCTCGCCGTGGATGAAATGGCTGAGCACATCGTGCGCGCTCCACTCGCCCTCGGCCGGCCGCTGCCGCGTCCATCCGTCGTCCAGATCACCGAGCAGGGCGTCGAGCACATCGGGCGTACGGCTCAGCGCGGCGATCGCGTCAGGCAGCTGGAACGTCATGGTGATCAGACTAGGGCGATCGAACCCGGTCCCGCAGTTCTGCCCGGTAGGCAGGTGCGGCCGCCGCCCCGCCCTCCACTGCCCCCGGGTCTCCCCGCCGAGCAGGGCGTGACACGCGCCAAGACCACTCGACTTGCCAGGCACATGGGCGAATGCGCGCTCAAGATACGCACAGGTGCCCGGCAAGTCGGACGATCATGGGCGGTTGCCGCCAGCGGCGTCAGTCGACCGAGGCCAGCACCTTCTCGATCTTCGCGACGCGGGCCTGGAGGTCGGTCAGCTGGGCGGCGATCGCGGTCAGCTGGTCTGCGCCCGGCGACAGTGCCGCCTTGGCCTTCGCGTTCTGCTGGCGGTGCCAGAGCACCATGCCGATCACCGCGATGACCAGCATGCCGACGGTCCAGATCGTGCCCATGCTCATGGCGTACGAGTCCATCAGCTGTCTCCTTCCACGGTGGTGAGCGTGCGCGCGGCGAGCGCGATGCTCTGCGGGGTGAGCGTCACGGTGAACGGCACCGTGTCGTAGTACTTCATGGCCTTGCCGTCGGCGGACAGCTCGAACGCGGCGGTCACCAGGCCCGCCGCCTCCAGCTTGGCCAGGTGCAGCTGCAGCAGCGGCCGGCTGATGCCCAGCTCGCGGGCCAGCGCGCTCACGTAGTTGCGCCCATGCGCCAGTGCGGCGATGACGCGCATGCGGTGCGGGTTGGCCAGTGTCGCCAGGATCCGTGCCAGTTCGTCGCCACTGTGCGACATCTCCATCGGTCCTCCTAGCTCCAACTTTCACCTGCAAGAAAAAACTAGCACGTGCCCGCAAGAGCTGTCGATCGCTTTCCTGACGGAGCAGCAGACGATCTTGGGGGAGATCAGCGCGCGGCGCGTAGCGCTCGCGGGGACAGGCCGAACTCGCGGCGGCAGGCCTTGTTGAACGCCTGCAGGTCGGCGATGCCGACGGAGGCGGCGACGGCGGGGATCGACAGCGTCGAGCGGCGCAGCAGGTGCTCGGCCCGGGCCAGTCGGCGGCGGCGCAGGTACGCCACCACGGTGTCGCCGGTCTCTGCCCGGAACAGCCTGGTCAGGTGGTTGTGCGACACGCCCGCATGCCGGGCGGCGTCGGGCACCGACACCGGCTCGGCCAGCCGCGCCTCGAGGTAGGCCATCGCCGCGGCTACCGCAGGGTGCGGCACGCCGGATCGCCCGTCGGGTTCGGCGCGCGGGAGCTGGGCGACCCGCCACAGCACCGCCCACACCTCCGCCGCCGCCTGCGCGGGCCGGCGCGGCGCGGCCGCCACCGCCAGGCGCAGCATCGCCGACAGCGCCGCGGTCTGCGGCCCCGCGTCCTGCATGACCGGCACCGGCACCGGTGTCCCGGCACGCGGCAACCGCAGGTGGGCGTACAGGTGCTCGGAGCGGCCCCGGTAGTCGAACCGCACCTCGACCCCCGGCGGGACCAGGCTGACGTGCCCGGGACGGATCGGGTGGGCGACCCCGCCGACCGTGAGCTCGCCCTGGTAGCCGTATAGGTGCAACTGCCACAGCTCGGGCAGCAGGAACGACTCGCGGGCCACCGTGGTGCCGTGCACGCCCACCCCGATGTTCGCCACCTGCGGCGGGCCGTCCAGGCGCACGCGCACGCTCCGGCCGCCGGGCTCCGGCAACGCCGTCATGGTGAAAACGTACCAGCGATGGTGAGCAGAACCCACGCGCTGCCAGGCGATCCGGCCCTAGCCTTACCCACCGTCGACCAGAAAGACAGGAGCACCACCGTGGCCATGCAGCCGTGGTTCGCCGAGGCCAAGCTCGGCATCTTCCTCCACTGGGGGATCTACGCCGTCGACGGCACCCTGGAGTCGTGGGCCTTCTACGCCGGCGAGGTCCCGCACGAGCGGTACATGCGCCAGCAGGCCGGTTTCGCGGGCGAGAACTACGACCCGAAGGCGTGGGCGGAGCTGTTCGCCAGGGTCGGCGCCCGCTACGCGGTGCTCACCGCCCGCCACCACGACGGCATCGCGCTCTGGGACTCCACCCAGGGCGGCCGCAACGTCGTCGAGCACACCCCGGCCGGGCGCGACCTGATCGGCCCGTACGCGCAGGCGCTGCGCGAGCGCGGTCTCAAGGTGGGCCTCTACTACTCGCACTCGGACTGGAACCACCCCGACTACGCCTCGGTGCGCAGCCAGGGCGAGGCCCAGCACGTCAACGACAGCGAGTGGGTCGCGCCGCAGGACGGCAGGCCCGACGACGAGCGGGCCTGGGCCCGCTACCTGTCCTACCGCGACGGACAGGTCGGCGAGCTGATCGACCGCTACCGCCCGGACCTGCTCTGGTTCGACGGCGAGTGGGAGCGCAGCGAGCAGCAGTGGCGGATGCGGGAGCTGTCCGAGCAGATCCTGGCCGCCGAGCCGGGCACCGTCCTCAACGCGCGGATGATGTCCTACGGCGACTACGCCACCCCGGAGCAGGGCATCCCGATGCGGGCGCCGGACGGGCCGTGGGAGCTGTGCCTGACCGTCAACGACTCGTGGGGCTACCGCCACGGCGACACCAACCACAAGTCCGTGGCCCAGCTGGTGCGCTACTTCACCGAGACCATCGGCATGGGCGGCAACCTGCTGCTCGACGTCGGCCCGCGAGCCGACGGCACCATTCCCGCCGAGCAGGTCGAGCGGCTGGAAGGTCTCGGCACGTGGATCGCGCGACATGAGTCGGCCGTGTTCGGCACCGTCGCGGGCCTGCCCGCGGGCCACCACTACGGCCCGAGCACCCTGTCCCCCGACCGCCGCACCGTGCACCTGGTGGTGTTCGGCGCACCGGGCGAGCACATCGCGGTCAAGGGCCTGCGCACTCCGGTCAAGCGGGCGTACGTGCTGGGCACGGGCACGGAGCTCGGCCACCGGGTGACCGGCGGGCTCGGCGAGGTGCCCGGCGTGACCTGGATCGACGGGCCGAGCACGGCCGACCTCGACCCGCACGCCACGGTCGTCACCGTCGAACTCGACGGCGAGCTGGACCTCTATCGCGGCACCGGTCGCGACTGAGCGACGGCGTACGCGGCCGTGCCGGTGTCAGTCGCGCCGGTAGGGCCGCGTCACCCGCCGGGCCGGGTGGGGTGTGATGGCTGTCTCGCGGGGGGCCGGGCGGGACTCATCCGGTGCTACGGTGATCCGCCCTCGAATGTCCGACTCGCACGGAAACGAACGACGATGCTGGCTCTCCTGCACACCTCGCAGGCCCACATGCTCACCTTCGACCGGCTCCGCAACGAGGAGGCGCCGGCGCTGACGCTGTACCACATCGTCGCCGAACACCTGCTGGACGACGCCCGCCGCCACGGCGTGCCGGCGGTCGCCGACCAGGTGGCTCAGCAGATCGGCCTCGCCGCGGAAGCCGGTGCGCGGGCCGTGCTGTGCACCTGCTCCACCATCGGCGCACTCGCCGAGCAGGCCGCCGACCGGGCGGGCATCCCGGTGCTGCGTGTCGACCGGCCGATGGCAGCCGCGGCCGTGGCCGCCGGACCGCGGATCACGGTGCTGGCCGCGCTCGCCACCACCCTCGCGCCCACCACGGCGCTGATCGAGGAGGAGGCCGCTCGGGCGGGCCGCTCCGTCACGGTGTCCGCACGGATGATCTGCGGTGCGTGGGACCGGTTCGAGGCCGGGGACCTCGACGGTTACCTCGACCGGGTCGCCGCCGCACTGGCCGGGGTCACCGACGCCGACGTCGTCGTGCTCGCCCAGGCGTCGATGGCGCCGGTCACCGAGCGCCGCGTGACCGACATCCCCGTGCTGGCCTCGCCACGCCTTGGCCTACGCGCCGCCGCGGCGCTCTGAGGCGGCCCCGTTCGCCTCGCAGGACTGAGCACCTGTCAGCCGGCGGTGCCGAACACCCGCGCGAAGGTCGCGTGCACCGGGGTGCCGGACAGGTTGTCGTAGATCGCGAAGATGACCCGGTCGAAGCGGTCCACGGTGCGCAGCGCGTCGGCGAAGGCCTGCGCGACCACGGCCGGGTCGTTGCGGAACACCCCGCAGCCCCACGCGCCGAGCACCAGCGTGCGGTGCCCGTGCGCGGCCGCCACGGTGAGCACCCGGGTCGCCCGGCGCAGCAGCACCGCGGGCACGTCCGGCAGGTCCGCGGGCTGGTTGCGGGCGATCGCGCCCAGGTTGGGCGCGGCCGAGGTCAGGAACGAGGTCTGGTACGCCTCGTCGAGCAGGTTGCCCTTGTCGTCCCGGAACACCGGCACGCCCGGCGAGTAGATCACCCGGTCGCTGTAGCGCAGGTCGTGCTGCGCCCGGTGGTAGGCGTAGAAGTCCGGCGCGGCCAGCAGGCTCGGGTAGAGGGCCGACGCCCGGGCGATGCTCTCCTCCTGCGCCTTCGCCCCGCCGAGGAAGCCGCCGCCCGGGTTCTTGGCCGAGGCGAACACCAGGCAGGCCGCGGCCGGACCGGCCCGCCGCGCGGCGACGAGCGTCGACTCCCGGGTCACCTCGATCTCCGGCTGAGGATTCCGCTGCCCCGCCGGGCTCAGCTGCTCGTCCGGCTCGTAGTGCCGGGTGCCCGCAACGGCGGCCCGTACCGCCGCTCCGATCTCCACCCGCGCGCCGGCCGTGTTGCGGTAGTCGCCGCGCTCGGCGATCTCGACCGTCTGCCGTGCGATCTCCCGCAGCCGCCCGCTCACATTCCCACCCCGTCCGTCTTTCCCACGACGGCAACGGTGACAGGCGCATCCATGCGCGGCAACCGCATTGTCCGCGCCTCGCACCGGCGGTGCCGCCCAGCCGAGGAGGTGACCGGGTGGGTTTACATCTTTTTTGATGTGGCCACATCAAAAAAGATGTAAACCCACGGACACCGCCATGCCGCCGCGGACGCCGCGCCCGGCGTGTGTCAGCCGCGCAGGTCGGCCAGCAGGGACTCGACCTCGGCGAAGGCGTCGGCGGGCAGCGGGGTGCGGGCGAGCGGGGCGAAGTTCTCCTCGGCCTGGGCGACGGTGCGGCAGCCGGGGATCGGCACGTTGTGCGGGCTGCGGGCGAGCAGCCAGCCCAGCGCGCCCTGGGTGAGGGTGCGGCCGTCGGCGGTGAGCGCCTCGCGGACCCGGTCGACCCGCGCCGCCCACTCCGGCGTGGGCACGCCGTCGGTGAACCAGCGCAGCCACTCCGGGCTCTTGCCGCGTACGTCGTCGCCGCCCAGCGCGCCGACGGCGCCGTGGTACTTGCCGGTGAGCAGGCCCATGGCGAGCGGGCCGCGGTTGAGCCCGGCCAGGTTCCAGGTGGCCAGCACGTCGACCATGGCGGCGTTGTCGTTGAGCACCGAGGTGTCGTACTGCACCGCCGCGCAGTGCGCCCCGGCCTTGGCGAACGCGGCGGCGCGCTCGGCGTCGTCCGTGCTCCAGCCGTACGCGCGGATGCGGCCCTGGGCGACCAGGCCTTCGAGGGTCTCCACCAGGTCGAGCGCCTGGTTGACCGGCAGGTGGCCCAGGTGCAGCTGATAGAGGTCGAGGTGATCGGTGCCGAGGCGGTCGAGGATGCCGTCGAGGCAGCTCACCGCGTACGCGGCGGACGAGTCCTCGCCGGTGGCCAGCCGGGTCCGCTCCTCGACCGTGAAGCCGAACTTGCTGGCGAGGACCGCGCTGTCCCGCCGCCCGGCCAGGGCCCGGCCGAGCACCCGCTCGCTGTGGCCCGCGCCGTAGTTGCTGGAGGTGTCGAACAGGGTGATGCCGTGGTCGAGGGCCGCGTGCACGGTGCGGACCGACTCGTCGTCGTTTACCTCGCCCCAGCCGTAGGGCTGCCCGTCCTCGCCCCACAGCGGGCCGCCGATCGCCCAGCAGCCCATGCCCAGCGCGCCGACCTCGATCCCGCTGCGGCCCAATGTCCGTGTCGTCGTCATGCGGGCCAGCCTGACACCTGGAGCGCGCTCCAGGTCAAGCTATCGTGAGCGGATGAGCGCGTACACCCCCTCCGAGACGTCCCGGCGCAGCGGCTTCAGCCTGGACACGCTGCGCTACTACGAGCGCATCGGCCTGCTGAGCGAGGTCGACCGCACGCCCGGCGGGCAGCGGGTCTTCTCCGATCACGACCTGGGCTGGCTCGGGCTGCTGCGCTGCCTGCGCGACACCGGCATGCCCATCAACCAGATGTGCCGCTTCGCGGAGCTGGCCCGCACCGGCGACGACAGCATCGCCGACCGCGTCGAGCTGCTGCGCGCCCACGCCGAGGCGGTCGAGGAGCAGATGGCGCTGCTGGAGCGGCAGTACGGGCACCTGCGGGAGAAGATCCGCTACTACGAGCGCGAGCTGGCCGCCCGGTCGTAGCGCTCAGCGCGGCGGCGCGCCCCACTGCACGGACACCTGGTGCACCGTGCGCTCGGCGCGGACCTGCATCAGCCCGCCCGCGAGCACGGCCCGGTCGACGACCCCGACCGCGCCGTCGCGGGTGCGGGTGACCCGGTCGCTGACCAGCACCGGGCTGTCCGCGTCCTGGTGCAGCAGGGCCGCGCCCGCCGCGCCGAGCGTGGCGGCGGCGATGCGCTCGGACGCCGAGGCGATCTGCATACCGGCGTCGGCGAGCGCCGCGTACAGGGCCGTGGCGGTGAAGTCGGCGCCGCGCACCAGTTGCGCGTACGGCTGGTCCACCCAGGACACCTGGTGGATCGCGGGCACGCCGTCGAGCAGCCGGAGCCGTTCCAGCCGCAGCGCCTTGGCCGTGCCGTCGCGCTCGCCCCACAACGACGTGACCCAGGCGGGCATGGCCCGCAGCGAGCAGGACACGACCTCGGTGGTGACCTGGTGTCCCTGGTCGCGCAGGTCGTCGACGAAGCTGCGCAGCGTGTCCAGCCGGTACGCGGGCCGTGCGGGCGCGACGAAGGTGCCCCGGCCCGCCTCGACCACGATCAGCCCGTCGTCGATCAGGGCCTGCAGCGCCTGCCGCGCCGTCGCCAGCGCCACGTCATACCGGGCGCTCAGCTCCCGCTGCGCGGGCAGCGCGGTGCCCGGCGGGTACTCCCCGGCGCGGATGCGCTCGGCGAGGTCGGCGGCGATGACCCGGTAGCGGGGCCCGGCCATGCGGTGGCTCCTGTCGGTCGGCGGCGGGATCGCTCCAGTATCGGCGATCCCGCCCCCGCCGCGTCAGCCGTGCGCCGTGTCCAGCGCTGCACGCAGCTCGGCGACCAGCGCGCCGACCTCGGCCGGGGTGGCCCCGTCGAGGACGCGGCGCATCAGCGCCGACGCGACCACGACTCCGTCGGCGGCGTGCGCCCCGGCCACGGCGTGCTCGGGCGTGGAGACGCCGAACCCGAGCAGCACCGGCAGGTCCGCGTGGGTCTTGAGCCGGGCCGCGAACTCGCCGGCCGACGCGGGCAGCTCGGCCCGCTCCCCGGTGGTGACCATGCCGGTCATCGCGTACACGAAGCCGCGGCTGCGGGCCGCGATCTCCCGCAGCCGCGACGGTGCGCCGCTGGGCGCGGCGACCAGGGTCAGGTCCACCTCCGCAACGGCTGCGGCCTGCTCCAGCTCCGCCAGCTCCTCCAGGGGCAGGTCGGGCACGATCAGCCCGCGCACTCCGGCCTCGGCCAGCTCGGCGCAGAACCGCGCGGGCCCCTCGCGGGCCACCAGGTGGTAGTAGGTCATCACGACGAGCGGCACGTCCACCCGCACCCGGCGCAGGTCGGCGAGGATGCCGCGGACCGTCGCGCCCCGGTGCAGGGCCCGCTCGGAGGCCTCCTGCACGGTCGGGCCGTCGATCATCGGTTCGGAGAACGGCAGTCCGATCTCGACGGCATCTGCCCCGGCCTGCTCGTACGCCGTCAGGAAGTCGGTCCAGTCGGCGCTGATGCCGCCGGTCACGTAGGGCACGAGCAGCTTGCGGCCGGCGTCGCGGCGCTCGCGCAGGCGAGGCCCGACCGCCACGCCGGAAACGATGGTCACTGTGTCGACGGTCGTCACGGGATCTCCATCAGGGTCGTGGTGTCCTTGTCGCCGCGGCCGGACAGGGTGATCAGCACGGTCGCGCCGGGCGGCAGCTCGCCGTCGCGGGCGGCGCGCAGCACCCAGGCGATCGCGTGCGCCGACTCCAGCGCGGGCAGGATGCCCTCGCTGCGGGCCAGCCGCCGCACCGCGTCGATCACCTCGGCGTCGGTGACGGTGACGTACCGGGCCCGGCCGAGGTCGTGCAGGTGGGCGTGCTCCGGGCCGATGCCCGGGTAGTCCAGGCCGGCGGCGACCGACTCGGCCTCCAGGATCTGGCCGTGCTCGTCCTGGATCGCGTACGAGCGGTGCCCGTGCATGACGGCGACCTTGCCGCCCGCGATCGCCGCGCCGCCCGCGGCCTCGACGCCGACCAGCTGCGCGGAGGTGTTGGCGAACCCGGCGAAGGTGCCCGCGGCGTTGGAGCCGCCGCCGACGCAGGCGACGACGTAGTCGGGGATCGCGGCGGGCAGCTCGGTGGCGCACTGGGCGCGGGCCTCGGAGCCGATGACCCGCTGGAACTCGCGCACCATCCACGGGTACGGGTGCGGTCCCATCACCGAGCCGAGGCAGTAGTAGGCCTCGTCGGCGCAGGTAACCCAGTGCCGCATGGCCTCGCTCGTGGCGTCCTTGAGGGTGCGGCTGCCGCTGGTGACCTCGACGACCTCCGCGCCGAGCAGCCGCATCCGGTGCACGTTGAGCGCCTGGCGGACCATGTCCTTGTGCCCCATGAACACCGTCACCGAAAGGCCCAGCAGCGCGCCGGCGGTCGCGGTCGCCACGCCGTGCTGGCCCGCGCCGGTCTCGGCGATCAGCCGGGTGCGGCCCATCCGGCGGGCCAGCAGCGCCTGCCCGAGCACGTTATTGATCTTGTGGGAGCCGGTGTGGGCCAGGTCCTCCCGCTTGAGCAGGATGTCGACGCCCAGCTCGGCGGACAGGTTCCAGGCCGGGGTCAGCGGGGTGGGCCGCCCGGCGTACACGGTCAGCAGCCGGTCGAGGTCGCGCCGGAAGCCGGCGTCGGCCCACGCCTCCCGGAACGCCTGCTCGACCTGCGCGCAGGCCGGCATGAGCGCTTCGGGCACGTAGCGCCCGCCGTAGTCGCCGAACCGGCCGGCGGCGCCCGGGTCGTGCATCAGCCCTGCGGCGGGCAGCAGCGCGGGCAGGCCCGCGGCGGTGATGGCACCCACAGTTCCTCCAACTGTTCTAGAACTGTTGCCCATAGTGGCACAGCGAAGGGCCGCCCCGCCAGTCGGCGGGACGGCCCTTCGGAGATCCGTCAGCGCTTGGCGCGCTCGACGACCTCCTCCGTCGTCAGCGGGCTCTTCGGGTGGTGGCTCAGGCACAGCGAGCCGCGCATCTTGCGGAACGCGAAGCCCTCCCCCGAGGCGTAGAACTCGCCGGTCCCCAGCCGCGAGATGTCGGGCACGTCCGCGCCCTTGGCCCGCGCCATCTCCCGCGCCGCCTCGATCTGCGCCGGGGCGTTGAGCAGCCCGAAGAACTGCGTCGCGGCGTTGCCGGAGATGCGGTTGTGCAGCCCCTTGGGCGCCTGCGTGGCGAAGACCAGGCCCAGGCCGTACTTGCGCGCCTGCGAGGCCAGCGCCAGCGTGCTCTGCGTACACGCCGTCAGCGGCCCGGACGGGGCGAAGGTCTGCGCCTCGTCCATCACCAGCAGCCCGCCCAGCGGCCGGTCCCCGGCCGGGTTCTTCTTGATCCAGGCGAACAGCGCCAGCTGCAGCTGGTTGACGAAGCTCTGCCGCTGCTGCTCCGACGGCAGCCCGACCAGGCTGATCACCGACACCCGGGCGCGCTTGCCGGGCGCGGGCGTCAGCAGCAGGCCCGGGTCGACCGGTGCCCCGCCGCCGCCGAACAGGGCGTCGGTCACCATCGCCGCGGTCAGGTTCTGCGACAGCTCGAACGCGATCTTCTCGGCGTCCTCCAGCTGGCTCACCCCGTCCGGCAGCGCGCTGAGCACTCCGACGAACGCCCGGATGCCCTCGCCGCCGCTGCGCGCGAAGTGCCGCAGTGCCTCGTTGAGCACCGCCTGCCCGCGCATCGCCTTGGCGGTGCCGCCGTCCACCTTCGCCCGCGGCGCGAGGCTGGCCACCGCGGCGTCGATGGCGGCCCCGAACTCGTCGGCGTCGTCGCGGATGGTCGCGAACTCCGGCAGCGGCTGGAAGCTCAGCGGCCGCCCGGCCTCCCGCCGCGGCGTCCACACCACCACGTCGGTGTGCGCCAGGTACTCCGCCGAGCGCGCCGCGTCGCCGGCCGACCAGCCCGCGGGCGGCTCGGGCCAGGGGTCGCCCAGGCGCGCCAGGTCGTTGTTGGGGTCCAGCACGATCGTGGACACGCCCTGCAGCGCGCACTCCTCGACCAGCCGCCGGATCAGCACCGTCTTGCCGGACCCGCTGCCCGCGAAAATCGCGGTGTGCTTGCGCAGCGACTCCAGATCCAGCCGCACCGGCTCCCCGTCGTCGTAGCCCGCGCCGAGCGTGATCGTGTGCGCTGGCGCGGGCTCACGCGCGGCCGGCTCGCCCGCCGACCCGCCGGAGACGTTCACGCCGACGTCGGCGGCACCGTCTGCCTCGGCTCCGGCTTGCGCCGTCGCGCTCGGCTCCCGCGCCGTTTCGCCACTGCCGGTCTGCGCGTGTACCGCCTGGTCCCGGCGGCGTTCGGCGGCCTGCTCGGCCACGGCGATCTCGGCCACGATCTCGCCGAGCACCGTACGCAGCAGCATCGTGCGCCCGGCCGGGCGGCGGTCGGCCAGCCAGGCGGCCAGGCCGGAGTCCCGCTCGGCGAGCAGCTGCCGCAGCGCGGCGAAGGTGCGCAGGTCGTCCTCGCCGAGGCTCAGCCGGGTGCCGCCGTCGGCGGCGAACGCCTTCAGCACCTCCTGCGTCTTCGCGCCCTTGTTCCAGTCGATGTTGCGCAGCAGGAACAGTTTGCGTTTGCCGATGCCCCGGCTCAGGCCCGCGCTGGTGCGCGCAGCCTGCAGCCGCGACAGCGCGGCGATCGCGTTGGTGTGCGCGATCGCCCGGAACGACCAGTGCTGCTCGTCCTCGGTGGCCTCGTCCAGGCTGCGCCGCAGCCGGGCGTGCAGCGGCACCTTGCCGCCCTGCGGCGGGTCGACCCGGAACGCCCGCCCGGCCTCGCCCAGTTCCTCGATCCACGCGGACAGCCCGGCGGCCAGCAGCTCCGGCATCTCGCCGTCCTCGGTCGGCCCTGCCAGCGCCGGTCCCACGTCCGCGCTCTCGCGCAGCTCGGCGAAGCGCCGGTCCAGTTTGTCGTCGAGCACCTCGGCGGGCACGAGCACGGCGGCGCGGTCCTCGGACTCGGTGAAGCCGGCCAGCTCGCGCGCCGCGCCCTCGCGCAGGCAGGCCTGCACGTGCTCGTTGATCCGGTTGATGAGCAGCCGCGGGGTGAACACGGTCGCCTCGGCGAACGCCTCCTCCCGCACCGGCCAGGTCGCGTACGGCGGCACGAAGCCCAGCTCGCCGAAGCGCACCGCGAACCGCTTGGCGACGATGTCGCGGGCGATGTCGGCGCTGGCGATGCCCTTGAGTGTGACCGGCTCGCGGAACCGGTCGGCGACCGACTTGGTGGCCCGGGTGCGGATCAGCGTCCAGGTCGAAGGCAGGCAGGCCAGCACGGTCAGGGTGCGCCGGGTGGTCTGGCGCAGCGCCATCAGGCCGTCCGCGATCTGGTTGATCAGCTGGGTCTGCTCGGCGCTCTCCGTGCCCGCCTCCTTGAGCGCGGTGCTGTTCCACAGCTGGGCCACCAGCGTGTCGATCTGGTCGATGGCGACCACCGTAGGGCCGGTCAGCGCCAGCAGCTGCGACAGCTCCTGCATGACCAGCTGCGGTGGCTTCTGCACCGGGTGGATGCCCCACTCCTGGCGCTCGCCCGGCTCCATCTCCTGCATCGACTGCAGGTACGTGTAGCCGACGTCCTGCGCGGCCGGGTCGTCGGCGGCCCCGAGCAGCGCGAGCGCCCGCGCGGTGTGGTGGCAGGCCATGCCGACGGGGCCGTCGAAGCGGCGCAGCGCCGCGGCGAACTCGTCGAGGTGGGCCCGGGTCAGCGGAGCACGGCCGGTGACCGCCGCCGCGGCCTGCTCGGGCACGCCGGCCGCGGTGCACAGCCGATCCATGAACACCGACAGCTGGCTGCCCTGGCCGAGGTGGTCGCGCTGGAGCCCGTTGACCACGGCCAGCGTGGCGCTGGACCAGAACGCCGCCCCGTCCAGCAGCCCGACCAGGAAGAAGTAGCCGCCGCCGCGCTGGGTCTGCTCGCGTATCCAGCCGAGCAGGTGCGTCTTGCCCGAGCCGGGCTGGCCCTGCATGGCGATACCGATCGGACTGCCGTCGGGGCTGCGCCGGGCGTCGTCCAGACCGTGCAGGATGTGCCGCACCACGTCGTCGTGCAGCGCCTCGACGTGGAACGGCGAGCCGCGCCAGACGTCGTCGGGCACCGGGGCGACGTCGAAGCGCAGGTTCGCCAGCGCCCTGCGCTGCTCCGGGTTCATGCCGCCTCGATCGACAGCAGGTGCTTGTCCTCACCACCGATGTGGATCGCGGCCGCGCGGTCCTCGTCAGTGAGCGTCTTCTGGTTGTCCTCGGGCACCAGCACGATGGCCCCGCCGACCGCCATCTTCATCAGTGCCGCGTCGACCTCGGCGGCGGATGCCCCGGTCAGCTCCCGGCGCAGGTCGGTGAGGCTGACCCAGGCCTGCGGCGCGTCGGCGAGCTTGTCGTACGCGGTGCGCACCCGCTTCTCCAGCCCGCGCTTGACGACCGGCTTCACCTTGGCCACCGGCTGCGGCACGGGCGGCGGGGTGCTGGCGGTGAACAGGTCGGGCAGGCTCAGCTCCGCCCGGCGCAGGTAGCGGTCCACCGCGCCGAGCAGCGCGTGCAGCGCCGGGTAGGCCGGACCGGTGCCCTTGACGTACTCCGCCTCCAGCTCCCGCTTGCACTGCGCCCAGCCCTCGTCGGTCAGCTCGTGCACCAGCGCGCCCTTGGCACCCTTGCGCTTGGTGGCGAACTTGTTCTCGACCAGGGCGCGGCTGTCCGCGCCGGTGATCGAGACGCCGTAGCGCGCCAGCAGCTCGCTGTTGGAGACCTCGCGGGCCTCCGCCATCAGCAGCAGCAGGCACGCCTTCTCCGAGGGCTTGAGCTTGGTCATTTCTTCTCCTTGTGCGCGTCGGTGCGTCGGGATCGGAGGTACTGCTCCAGGTGTGCCAGCACCTGGCCGAGTTCGGTGAGGACCTGGTGGTTGGTGAAGCGCAGCACGGCGTAGCCGTCGAGTTGCAGCAGCACGTCGCGGCGGCGGTCGTGGGCGAACTTGCGCGGGCCGCGGTGCTCGTCGCCGTCGATCTCCACGGCACAGCGCTCGTCGTGCCACACCAGGTCGATGACGTAGTGCGGGCGGGCCGCGTACCGGCGGTTCCAGATGCGGCCGGCGGCCCAGGCCGCCTCGACCAGCGCCGCCTCCAGCGCGGTCTCCGCGGCGCTGTCCGCGCGCGGGCGGCCCTCGACCGGCGGATACGTCAGCGTCGCCGGGGGCGGCCCGGCCGCGGGAGCATCGTCCGCCGTCGCGACCAGCTCGGCGACGTGCTCAGGCAGCCGCACCGGCCGCACCGTGACGCGAGCCGCGTCGGGCAGGTCGGCTCCGGCCAGCCATACCGCGAATCCGCCGTGCGCGGCCAGCCATTCCCCGGCGGCGGCCAGCGCCAACTGCTGCGGCCCGGTCAGCCCCGCGGGCACGTCGACCAGCAGTGCGGCGCTCGCCCGCCGGTAGCTCTCGGCGACCACGCGGGCCAGTCCCGCGGCCCGCACCTCGGGCGCGAACCGGCCCGCGATCGGTCTCCGTCGCGCCGCGTGTGCCGGACCGGCACGCTCACGCAGCGCCTGCTCGGCCAGATCGGCCAGAAATGGCCCGAAGTGGCGTGATCCGGCGGCCTGCTCGATCGCCAGCGCCCGGACCGCGGGCACGCCGCCGCCACCCGGCCCTTCGAGCTGTTCGGCGGTGGGCAGCCAGGCCGGGAACAGCCGCGACGCGGCGGACTCCAGCTCGGTCAGCGCGCACGCCACGATCTCGGCGGCGGAGGCCGAGGCGGGTGGGCGGAAGGTCAGCACCGCGGGCGCGTCGTCCGGCAGCGGTGTCAGCGCGAGCTCGATCACCTCCGTGGACGCGCCCCGCAGGCGGGTGACCCGGCCTGCCGGTGAATGCGTCCAATGTGGTGTCATGCCTAGAGATCTCCCCAGCTGCGACTCCTGGTGATTCTGTCGCTGCACTGGGTAGACGGCAACCGGACATTCGGCCCTAGACAACGCTGTCGGGTCGGGAAGACTGCCGGTTCGTCCTATCCCGAACCGGCCCCGCCGCGCTCACTCCTCGAAGAGGTGGACGGCGCTGGGCCGAGGCTCGTCCGGCAGGTGGCGCAGCGTGGCGGTCACCTCGGCGAGCAGTTCGAGTTGCTCGGGCACCTGGATCGAGACCCATTCCGGGGCCAGCCCGGCGACGACCGGGAGCAGCCCGAACGCCACGGGAACCCACTGCTCGTACACCCGGCCTGCCTTCGCCGTGCGGTAGGAGGCCGCACGGTAGGCAGCGCCGTCGGGGAAGGCCAGCTCCAGCCAGAGTCCTTCGGCGAAGCGGGCCGCCGCCGACCCGGCGGGGGCGTCGTGGGCGAGGTGCACCCGCAGCCGGTACGGCGACACCGGGAAGTACTGCCCGCTGCCGAAGACCCCCAGGTGGTACCGGTCGATCTTGGCGGAGCGGGCGATCGGGTCACGGTCGTGCGCGTCGAGCAGGTAGCCCTCCTCGGGGCAGAACGGCGTCACCGCCTGGTACTCCAGCACCCGGGTGAACACGTCGATCTCCACGTCGAGGGTCACCGGGCCGTCCGGTGTGCCGACCGCGACCCGCTGCGACAGGTATCGGGTGCCCTTGCCGAAGAAGCCGTACTGGAAGCGCACCAGCGCGAACGGTTCGTCGAGCGCGGCCGCGGCGACGGGGTGCTCGGCGGCGCGCCGGGGTTCGGGCCGGTAGGAGCCGGTCACCTCCTCCCGCGCGGGCAGCCGCTCCGCCAGCCGCTCGGCCTGGGCGCGCAGTGCCGGCAGCCGGGGCGCGAACTGCTGCCGCCGGGTCTCGTACAGGTCCTTCGGCCGCCGCTGCGACCGCTGCCAGCGCTCGCCGGTGTGCCGGCGGATGTCCTCGAACTCGGCGGTGGTGGCCGGCTCGGCGCCCATGGCTCGGGCCACTCGACGGCCGATCTCCTCGCTGACGTAGAGGTAACGGTCGTCGTCGTAGATGCTGTCCGGCTTGGACGAGCGGAACCAGCGCCGGTGCGCGTGACTGAGGGCGACGTGCGTGGGCCAGTCGAACATGGTGTACCACTTGGCGTCGTCGTCGGAGGCGACGTAGACCCGGATGCGCTCCGGTGCGAGCCTGGCCGCCTTCGCCACCCAGCCCCGGCCCGACGCACTCACGCTGACCAGCTGGTATCCGCGCTCGCTGAGCTGCCGGTAGACCCGCTCGGCGGTGAACGGCTCGGTGTCGAACACCAGCGCGACCTCCTCTCCGAACGACACCCGGGCCACGTAACGGTAGCCGCAGAGCCGCTCGACGCGCTCGCTGAGCCGGGTGCCCGGCGGTTGGTGCAGGGTCGCGGGCCGAAGGCGCGACGGCGGCTCGCCGGGGGCCGGCTGCTCCAGGCAGAGCAGCCGGCGGCCGGTGGTGAGCAGATAGAGCCGATGGTCGGCGGCGGTCATCGCGCGCACGCCGAAGCCCTCGTCCCCGAACGCCGCCGGATGGCGGTCGGGGCGGGTACCGCCGTCGCCGATCAGCTCCTCCAGCCGCACTTCCCAGCACAGCGCGCCGTCGGCGGCCACGGCCCGGACGGCGGTCCCGGCGGCGTGGTAGGTCAGCGCACCGGCGCGGCACTCGGCCTGCACCACGAGGCCGTCGTGCGAGCGCAGCGGCGGCGGTGCGGGAGCGGGGCCGGGCAGTGGGCGGCCGGACACCTCGGCGTCGGTGATCACGTCAACCTGGAACGGCTGCCCACCCGACTCGGCGAACACCGTGCGGGCGGCGTACCCGACGAAGCGGCCGTGGCCGAGGCGGCGCTCGCGGCCGCTGTCCGGATCGTAGGAGTGATATCCGCGCTGCCCGTCCCGCCAGACGATCAGCCCGTGCCCGTTGACGGCGATGCCCGGCGGCGGCTCGGCGGGGTTGCCGTGCGCGGTGTGCGCGACCTGCCAGCGGAGCACCGGTGCGCCGCTGATCGGCGTGAGGTCGGTGTCGCCGGCCGGCCCGCGTACGGTCTCGCCGAGCGGCCATCGGCAGGTGCCGGGGGACCCGGCTTGCCAGGTCGCGTCGAGCCAGTCGGCGGGCAGGCCGTGCCGGTCGCCGAGCAGCCGCAGCGCGCGCAGCCCTTCGGCCAGGTCCGGTTCGGCCGCGAAGGCGCCCTCCCATGGGTTGCCCAGCATCCGGCCGTTGACCTCGTGCAGCGCGGCGGCGGCCCGGCTCGCGGCGCGGCCGCACATCACCGCCGCGTAGGACAGCAGGTCGCCGTCTTCCTGCTGCGGATGCACGCGGCAGGCCGACTCGACCTGGTCCGGCCCGGCCGGCTCGGGCAGGGCCGCCGCGACGTCGCGGGCGATCCTGCCCAGGTGGGTGCGGTGAGGGTCGGCCTTGTCCGCGGCCGTGGTCAGCACGTCGGACAGGTAGCGGGCCAGCTGCTCCGCCGACGCCGCGTACAGCCGGCCGAGCAGGTCGCCGGAGGGCGGCGCGGTCGGCTGCCGCGGGGCGAGCACGCTGGACGCGCCGAGAATGCGGCGACCTCCGGACGGGGGTGCCGCCGGGCCGCCCAGGGCGGCCAGCAGCCTGGCACGGTCGTGCTGGAGGTGGCGCGCTGCCACGTCCAGCACGGTGTCGTCGTCCACACCGGGGAAGAGATAGCCCAGTGCCACGCCGCCCGCCCACTGCGCGTCCACCAGCAGCCGTGCCGTCGTGAGCAGCCCGGCGTCGGTCTCCGCGTCGGCGGCATGCCCGGCGGTCGTGACGGCTCGGCACCGTGCCAGCGCCAGGTGTGCCCAGTCCAGCGCGGGTCGGCTGTCGGTGGGCCGACCGCGCCGATTGATGAGCGGCTCTGGCGCGGGTGAGGGCGCGCCCTCCACCGTGGTCCGGGCGGCCGGATCGACCAGTGCCCGCAACTCCTGCATCCGACCCCAGAGCGTGTCGGCACGGGCGACGAGTTCTGCGCGGCGGCCTGCCCGGTGCGCCGGGGCCAGCGCGGCGACCGCCTGCGCCAGCGCCTGCTCCCAGCCCGGCTCGGCGGCCGGCGGCGGAACGGCGGGCCGGGTGTCCGTGCGCGGCGGGCCGGCGTCGACAGCGAGCACCGGCGGCTGCCCGCCCTGGCGCAGCGCGCGGATCACGGCCAGCGGCCAGGCTTCGGCGTTGGTGAGCCGACGGTGCAGACCGGGGTCGCACCCGGCGGCGGTGTACAGCTCGGCAGTGACCCGCTCCCAGCTGACGCCGGTCGTGTACCGGTCGAGGACCTTTTCCCGCAGCGCCTTCGCGACGGGCTCGAACCGGTGCCGCAGGGCGAGCCGCCGCTGCGGCACGGTCCATCCGGCCGCGTCCGCATGTTCGCGGAGCCTGCTCGCCAGCGCGGCCAGCCGCAGCGCGTACTCGCGCAGGCGCAGTAGGGCGACCGTCTCCGAGCCGGGTGGTCCGGCGGCCCGCAGGATGATCGGTTCCGCCGGGCTGGCGCCCGTGTACCAGGCGCGCAGTTCGGCGGCGGCGACGGACAACGGGTGGTCCGGAGTGGACGCCGCGCCCAGGCGGAGCCGGTCGGCGCGCTCGGCGGCCGGGTGGAGTTCGGCGACGGTGTGCCGCAGCCAGCGGTCGAACTGCGCGGGGTGGAGCTCCAGCAGCAGGTTCGCGAGGTCGTCGGCGGAGGGTTCAGGCGCTCCGGGATACGGCGTGCCTGCCCGCTCGGCGATCAGCCGGTCGACGTCTTCCCACTCCCCCGCCATCCGAGGGAGTGTAGCGATCTCGGGTGCGGCGTCAGGTGCCGTAGACCTCTTCGAGTTCGAGCTCGAAGTCGACGCCGTGCTTCTTGAACCAGGTCAGCGGGTCGTGCGCAACGCCGTCGACGTGGATCTCCAGGTGCAGGTGGGTGCCGTACGAGTAGCCGGTGTTGCCGGCCATCCCGATCACGTCGCCGGCCTGGACCCGGTCGCCCGGCTTGACCAGCACCCGACTGGAGTGCCCGTACAGCGTCTGCAGGCCGTGCCCGTGGTCGACGATGATCGAGTTGCCGTAGCCGCCGTTCCAGCCGGCCTGCACCACCACCCCGCCGCGCACCGCCATGTACGGCGTGCCCTCGGCGATCCCGGCCAGGTCGAGCCCGCGGTGCGGCCGGCCCCAGCGCATGCCGTAGCGGGAGCTCAGCGTGTATCCGTGCAGCGGCAGCACCCACGCGTCGGGGGCGTCCTGGCTGATGGAGGTGCTGAGCTGGCGGTCGCCCCGGTTGGGGCGGGCGGCGGTGTCGCCCCGGGCCGCGTCGGCGAATGCCGTCAGGTGCTCGCCGGAGGTCTCCGCCTTCGCGTCGGGCACGACGGCCGCGGCGCCGAAGGCCACGATGCCCGCTCCGGCGGCGGCGGTGGCCAGCACGGTGGCGTACCTGCTCCGCGACGGGGTGCCCGCGCGGCGCCGCCCGCAGTAGCGGTCGGCCTCCCTGACCAGCTCTGGCCGATAGCGCACGACCACACCCTTCGGTCACGTCGGGCACCGGTCCGTCCGGAGCCCCATTCAGGCGAGTCGCCCTCGCCAGGGATGGCACTGCAGGACAACGTAACCAAATCGGGCACTAGACACAAGTCAGTAGACATGCCAAAAATGCAACTTAAATCCTAAATCAACTCACATTCACGTTCGGCCCACCGGTGCCCGAGCCTGTGCGGCCGCCGGGAAAAATCCGTCAGTGGGCAGCATCACGGGCCCCGTGGCGAAGGTTCTCGCCGAACGCGGCCGGGAGCCGGCACACCACCCGTCCACCCACCGGACTTCTTCGGGATCGATCGGGCATTTCGGCGCACCTCATGCGGCACGAATCCCCTGCCGTCGGCGCGGCGGGCAGGATAACGCGCCCGCGCCACCCACCGGTTCGGCGTTCAGCGAAAGCTCAGACATCCGACGCACGATGGCCGTGCTTCACCCGAAACCGCAGGGCCCCGTTTCCGTTGTCTCGCTTGACAACGGAGGTTTGGTCGGCGGCGGCATCGGGCAGCAACGATGCACCGAGACAGTGGAGGCATGATGACAACGCTGGAAGGCACGCTCGACAACGCACAACTCGGCGTGCTGTTGAAGGCACGCTACGAGGAGGCGGCCGAGCAGCTGCGGGTGCAGAGCGAGTCCGTCCGGCAGCTGCGCCGCTCCGGTGACCAGGGCCCCGGCGACGTCGCCGACGCGGGCACGATGGTCTCCGACACCGAGCAGCAGGACCTGCTCACGGCCGCGCTCGACGACCACATGCGCAAGCTGTCCGACGCGCTGGCCCGGTTCGAGCGCGGCTCGCTGGGCACCTGCGACGGCTGCGGGCAGCAGATCCCGCCCGCCCGCATGGAGATCATGCCCTGGTCGACGCACTGCGTGAAGTGCCAGGCGGCCGCCGAGCGCCGGCACTGACCGTCCGCTGACGCGAAGGCCCGTCCCCGCCGGCGGCGGTGGGGACGGGCCTTCGTCCTGGCGTCAGGCCGGCACGGGCGCGGCGTGGATGAGGCGGATGACCCGCTGGCTCACCGCGTCGTAGTCGTGGTCGTTGACCAGCTCGCCGCGTACGGCGGCCTCGCCCATCACCGCGATCCGGTCGGCCAGCGTGACGATCTCCGGCAGGTCGGACGAGATGAGCAGGATGGCCATGCCCTGTCCGGCAAGCCGTGCGATCAGCTCGTGGAACGCGGCCTTGGTGCGCACGTCGATGCCGACCGTCGGCTCGTCCACGATGAGGATGTCGCAGCTCGCGGCAAGCCACTTGGCGAGGCTGACCTTCTGCTGGTTGCCACCGGACAGCTGCCCGGCGAGCTGGTTCGGCGAGGCGGCCCGGATGCCCAGCAGCTCGGTGTACTCGGCGACGACGTCGCGCTCGGCGCGGTCCGGGATCAGCCCGAAGCGGGCCAGCCGCCGCCAGACGGTCACGCCGACGTTGCGGGTGATCGGCTGCTCCAGGAACAGGCCCTCGCCCTTGCGATCCTCGGGCACGTAGCCGATGCGGTGGCGGCGCAACGCCTGCCCGACGTCGCGGATGCGCACCGGCGTCCCGTGCACCCTGACCTCGCCGCCGGTGACCTCGTCCAGCCCGAGCAGCGCCTTGGCCAGCTCGGTGCGTCCCGCGCCGACCAGGCCGTACAGGCCAAGGATCTCGCCGCGGGCGACGGTGAGCGAGACGTCGCGGTGGCCGTGGCGGGTGCTGAGCCCGGCCAGCTCCAGCGCGGGGGTCGCGGTGCGGTCCACGGTGCGGGCGGTGAGTTCGACGGAGGCGTACGCCCGGCCGACCATCAGGTCCACGATCTCGTCGCGGGTGTACCCCGACAGCGGCTGGGCCTCGGCGACGCTGCGACCGTCGCGCAGCACGGTGACCGTGTCGGCGACCGCGAACACCTCTTCGAGCTTGTGGCTGACCAGCACCACGGCGTGGCCGGTGGCGGTCAGCTTGCGCACGATGGCGTACAGCCGGTCGGCCTCGTCCCCGGTCAGCGACGCCGTCGGTTCGTCGAGCAGCAGCACCCGGGTGTCCACCGACAGCGCCTTGGCGATCTCGACGAGCTGCGCCTGCGCCACCGACAGCTCCGCGACCCGGGTGTCCGGGTCGAGGTCCAGGTCGAGCAGGTCCAGGCAGCGGCGGGCCTGCGCCCGCATGCGGGTCCGGTCGACCATGCCGAGCCGGTTCGGCAGGTGCTGCAGGGCGATGTTCTCCGCGATGGAGAACTCCGGGACCAGGTTACGTTCCTGGTGCACCACGCCGATACCCGCGTGCAGCGCTTCGAGAGGACTGCCGAAGTGCACGTCGTCGCCGTCGAGCACGACCCGGCCCGCGTCGGGGCGGTACACCCCGGTCAGGATCTTCACCAGGGTGCTCTTGCCCGCGCCGTTCTCGCCGAGCAGCGCGTGCACGCTGCCCGCGGCCAGGCGCAACGTCGCGCCGTCCAGGGCCCGTACGCCCGGGAAGGCTTTGGTCAGGCCTTCGGCCAGCAGCATCACGACGACCTCCGGGACAGCTTGGCCCGGATCGCGCCGGACAGCACCACACCGAGCACGACCGCTCCGACGATGAGGTCGACCCAGCGCCGGTTGATGGCGAACTGGGCCTGTGCCACGTCGACCAGCCGCACGATGAACGCGGCCAGGCTGGTGCCCAGCACGCTGACCACGCCGCCGGCCAGTGCGACGCCGCCGATGATCGGCGCGGCGAAGCTGGGCAGCAGCAGGTCGTCGCCGATGGTGGCGTTGACCGAGCCGGACTGGGCCAGGGTGAGCACCGCGGCGACCCCGGCCAGCAGCCCGGACAGCGCGTGCGCGAGCACGATGGACCGGTCGTTGGACACCCCGGACAGCCGGGCGGCGAACGGGCTGCCGCCGCTGGCCAGCAGGTGCCGGCCGGGCACGGTGCGGGCGAAGAAGAACCACACCATGGCCGCGACGGCGCAGGCGATGAGGAAGACGACCGGCAGCCCGAGCAGCGAGGCCTGGCCCAGTTCTTCGAGCCCGGCGGAGTAGTCCTGATAGGTGCCGGGGCCGTTCACGCCGTACCGCAGGCCGTCGATGATCGTCATCGTGGCGAGCGTGACGATGAAGGCGTTGATCCTGGTGAACACGACCAGCAGCCCGTTGCCCAGACCGACGGCCGCGCCGAGCAGCATCGCGGCGAGCACGGCCAGCGGTGCGGGCAGCCCGGCCTCCAGCATGGCCCAGGCGGCGACCATGGCGCAGAAGCCGGTGAGCACGCCGACGGACAGGTTCATCTGGCCGATGGCCAGCACCACCATCTGGGCCAACCCGATGATCATCGGTACGGCGAGGAAACGGAAGAACGCCGCGAGGGTGCCCGCGGACAGCATGTTGCCGTCGGTGGTCAGCGTCAGCGCGACGAAGCCGATGACGGCGAGCGTCACCAGTGTGAACTCCGACGTGCGCACGGTGCGCCGCAGCCGGCTCGGGGCCGCCGCGGCCGGGGCCTTCGCCCGGGGCGCGGTCTTCTCGACGGTGCTGGTCATGCCGGGACCCCCCGCCGCTCGGCGAGCACGTGGCGCAGCCGGTCCAGGGACAGGGCGGCCAGCAGCACCAGGCCGATGTAGAGCTTCAGCTCGTCGACCTGGAACTGCAGCAGGTTAAGGCCCTTGTAGATGACCTGGGTGATGGCGGTGCCGAGCACCGTGCCGAGCACGCTGACCGCGCCGCCGACCAGCAGCGTGCCGCCGAGCACCGGGGCGAGGAAGGACGGCAGCAGGAAGCCGTCGCCGACCCCGGCCGAGAACGAGCCGTTGTTGGCCGACAGCAGGAACCCGGCGAGCCCGGCCAGCAGCCCCGACAGGGCGTGGGCCTGCACGACCCGCCAGCCGACTCCGATGCCGGACAGCTCCGCGGCCTTGGCGTTGGCCCCGGTCATCAGCACCTCGCGGCCGACCCGCGACCACCGGAACAGCAGTCCCACGCCGAGCACGGCAATGAGCGCGATCGGGGCGAGCAGCGGGATCTCCGGCCCGCACACGTCCCCGGCGCAGTAGTCGGCGAAGGTGTCGGTGCGCAGCGCGGACATGCCCGCGGGCAGTCCGTTGAAGGCCACGCCGTCGGTGAAGGTGGCGTACAGCAGCGACACCAGGCCGATCAGCGCGAAGTCCAGGGCCAGCGTGACCACGAACGAGTTGACGCCGGTACGCGAGATGATGAGCCCGGCCAGCGCGCCGAGCAGCGCGCCCACCGCCAGGCCGCCGGCCAGCGCCACCAGCAGCGGCGCGTCGAGCCGGTCGTGCAGCAGGCCGGAGGCGAACGCGCTCATCGCGGCCATCCGGCCGACGGCCATGTTCATGTGGCCCAGGGAGAGCACGGCGAGCTGGGACAGCCCGACGACGGCGTACACGCTGATGTCGGCCTGCATGGGCACCAGCGTGAGCTGGGTGTTCAGGAACGCGGGCCGCAGCGTGGTGAACAGCGCGATCAGCGCGATCAGCAGCACGACGAGCCCGATCCGGGGGTTGGCCCACAGCGGCAGGCGCGCGGGCGGCCGCTGCTCGGGGGTGGTTTCCTCTTGCTTCACTGCACTCTCCGGGTGGTGGGGCACGGCGGCGACGAACGCGCCCCGGCCGCGTGGGGGGTGAGGCCGGGGCGCGTCCGTCACCGGCCGGGGCCCGCTCGCCCCGGCCGTCAGCGGATCACTTGGCGCAGGTGAGGTACTTGCTGTCGAAGTCGGACTTGAGCGAGTCGGTCTTGGCGGCGCGGTCGTTGTCGTAGGTCGCGACGTTGGCCGTGGTGACCACGAAGGAACCGGAGTCGATGATGACACCGGGGGTGGCCATGGTGCAGCCCTCGGACAGCTTCACCAGCGCGTACGAGCCGACGTACGCCTGGCCGACCGGGTTCTGCAGGACGGTCGCGGCGACCTCGCCGGCCTTGATGCCCGCGATGATGGTCGGGTCGTCGTCGATGGCGATCACCTTGATCGGCAGCTTGGCCTGCTTCACGCCGCCGGCCGCGGCCACGGCCGGGTTGTAGGCGGTGGTGACGATCGCGTTGACCTGGCTGCCCTTGGCGGCGAGCAGGTCGGCGACGGCCTTCTGCGCGGTTTGCAGGTCCTTGTCGATGTCGGTGATGGTGTCCAGCAGCTTGACCTTGCCGCCGGTCTCGTCGACGGCCTTGCTCACGCCCGCGATGCGGCGCTGGGTGTTGGAGTCGACCTTGTTGCCGGTGAGGTGGACCAGGTTGCCCGCGCCGCCCATGGCGTCCACGGCCGCCTTGGCCGCCTTGTACGCCGCCTCCTGCACGTCGGTGGACAGGCAGAAGTCGGCGAGGTTCTTGTCGCCCGCCGGGCAGGAGGCCAGCGAGCCGACGTGGAAGCCCTGCTTCTTGAGGTTCTCGAAGGTGGAGTTGATGCTCTCCGGCGCGACGCCGAAGATGCCGAACGCGTTGTAGCCCTGCGCGGCCAGCGAGGTGAGCACGTCGTTCTGCTTGGTCTGGTCCCAGCCGGCGGTCTCGTTGAACGTCACGTCGCCGAACGCGAAGTCGGTCTTGGCCTTGCCGCCGGCGTCCTTCCACGGCTGGAAGTACGGGTGCGCGCCACCGGGAACCAGCGCCACCTTCACCTGGGCGGCGGTCAGCGCGGTCGCGCCGCCGTCGGGGGTTTCTTCCTTCTTGGTGCAGGCCGCCGCCGCGATCACCAAAGCGAGCACGCCGACGGTGGAGCCCAGTCGAACAAGCGGCCTCATGCCGAGTTCCTTCCCTAGTCAGGCACTTCGAGTCGTCAAAATCCTATAGGATATTTCCTAGATGTTTACTCGGTCACGTAGCGGCAGTCAAGCCCTGCGCCGTAACGACCTGATCGGACATGGAAATACGAAAACGCTCTCCAGGCAACAGTTCGCCGCCCCCGCGAAACAATCACGAGGGCGGCGAGCTGCGGTGCGGTGGGTGACGCGGGACGAGGCCTCCACGCCACCCACCCGGTCAGCCGGGGACGATGTCGAACTTCTCCCATCCCCCGATGGCGGTGCGGTTGGCGACCAGCGCCGCCGCGCCCGCGTTCTCGGCGGCGACGTAGCGGTTGTTGGCCGTGGCCAGCAGGCTGACGCTGCCGTCGCTGTTGGCCACCACGCGGAAGGTCTCCCACGTCCCGGCCGCCGTCGCGTTCGCGATCAGCGGCGCGGTGCTGTCGGCGTGCACGAACCGGGTGTTGACCCGGGCGCGCAGTGCGATGAGGCCGCCGCCCAGGTCGACACGGTCGAACTGCTCCCACGGGCCGACCGAGGTGCGGTTGGCGATGAGCGGGGCCGCGCCCGCGCTCTCCGCAGCCACGTACCGGTTGTTGACCCGGGCCCGCAGGCTCACCACGGACGAGGGCGCGGGCGGGTTGTAGCGGTCCACCCAGTACTTGGTGCGGGTGAGGTAGGCCGTCTCGGCGGCCGTACCGGTGAGGCCGTACGCGCCCGAGAAGGTCTGGTAGTTGTTGCCCGCGGGCGGGGTGGCGTGCGCCGGTTCGATGGACGAGCCCTCGTGCCACTCGTTGAACGAGGTGATCGACACCCAGCTCGGCGGGCCGCCGTTGGCCGCGGCCAGGGCGTTGCCCCACTCGCGGTCGTAGGTCGCGCCGTTGTCGCGCCCGAGCGTGGGCGTGGTGTTGCCGGGCACGGCCCGGTCGTCGATGTAGCCGGGCCCGACGGACGGGGCCCAGACCAGGCCGTTGGCCTTGCAGAAGGCGCTGGCGTCGGCCCAGCCGGGCGCGGTCGTCCCGGCGATGGCGTCATAGGTGTACATGCCGCCGAAGTGCGCCACCTTCGAGGTGTCGGTGGTCTGCGCCAGGATGATGTTGGCGCTGCGCAGCGGCGCGATCGGGGCCCAGTCGGCGGTGCGCAGGCTCTCGAACACGTAGAACGCGGGCCGGTTGCCGTTGGCGGCGTCGCGGTGGTACGCCGGGTGCGAGCCGTACCGGCTGTTGAGGTAGTTGACGTCGGCGACCGTGGACGCGGCGGTGCGCCCGGCGTAGGGCTCCAGGTGCCACGCGACCTTGATGCCGTGCTGATCGGCCGCGTTGAGCACCCCGGGAACGAGGCGGTCCTCGTAGGAATTCTGGCCCCACCAGCTGTAGACGATGACACCCACCCCGGCCTGGGCGATCCAGGCCATGTGCTGGTTGACGGCCCCGGCGTAGTCGCCGGAGTCGTACGCGCCGAGCTTCGGGTACAGGTTGGCCCCGATCGCGTTGGGCGGGGTGAAGCCGCCCTGCTGCCAGTGCCGGTAGGAGCCGTTCACGGCGGGGCTGCCGTACCAGGAGTAGTAGAAGATGTGCACGTTGGACGCGAGCGGGGCGGCGGCCGCCTGGGCCGCCGCGATGACCGGTGCCGCCACCGGCGGGGGCGCCGACGCCGCGGGTGTCCCCGACAGCGCCAGCGCCAGCCCGACGGCCGGCAGCAGGACGGACCAGGTCCGCCTGATGCGATTCATGAGGTGTCCCCTTCCGGGACGCGGGCGTTACTGCGTGATCAGGTCGAACTTCTCCCAGGGGCCGATCGCGGTCCGGTTGGCGATCAGTGATCCGGCGCCGCTGTTCTCGGCCACGACGTACATGCCGTTGACCGTCGCGCGCAGGCTGACGCTGCCGTCGGAGTTGTTGACCAGGGTGAACGTCTCCCACGAGCCGGCCGCCGCCCGGTTGGCGAGCAACGGGTTCGCGCCCGCGTTCTCCGCGCAGACGAACATGTTGTTGGCCTTGGAACGCAGGGCGTAGTTGCCGCCGCCCAGGCTGACCAGGTCGTACAGCTGCGTGGTGCCGACGGTGGTGGAGTTGGCGATCAGCGCCGTGGTGGCGTTGGCCGCGGTGACGTACTGGCTGTTGACCCGGGCCCGCCACGCGACCACCGGGTTGGCCGGCGGTGTGCCGGTGGTGAAGGTGAACGAGTCGACGTCGAACAGGTTGCCCGAGCCGCCCTTGAACACCAGGTACAGCGTCGTCGTGCCGGACGGCGCGCCGGACAGGTTGGCGGTGACGTTGGTGAACGTCTCCCAGCTGCCGGTCACCGGCACGGTGACGGTGCCGAGCAGGGTGCCGGTGGCCGAGCCGGTGCGCACCTCGATGGTGCCGCCCGCGCCCGCCGAGGAGACCCGTGCGGTGAACTGGGTCGCGTTGCCCACGATGTACGGGTTGTACGAGATCCAGTCGTTGTTCTCGATGAACCCGGCGGTGCGCCCGCCCTCGGCCGCCGCGTGGTCGGCCGGCTGCACGCCCGAGGTCGCGCCGTAGTGCTCGCCCTGGCGCTTCTTGGGCTGCAGGGTGCGGGTGCTGCGCGAGGTCAGCCCGCCGTTGTCGGTGTAGGCCGCGTCGATGACGCCGAAGATGTTCGCCGCGGCGTCGTGCTCGCCGTCGACCGGGATGGTGATGGTGCCCGAGCAGCCCGTCTTCGAGGTGATCTGGTGGGCGTGGCTGTCGTGGCCGAGCGAGTACGTTACCGTCACCCGGGAACAGTTGATCGTGCCGTCCTCCGGGTCGCTGACGGTGACGTTGAACGACACCGTGTCGCCGAAGGTGAACAGCTGGCCGTTGCCCGGAGTGGTCAGGTTGATCGTCGGGGCGGTGTTGCCGACCGTGACGACCAGGCTGGCCGTGCCGGTCAGGCCGCCCGGGTCGGTGACCCGCAGGGTCGGGCTGTACGTGCCGTTGGCCGTGTACGTCTTGGTCGGGTTGGCCGCCGTCGACGTCGTGCCGTCGCCGAACGTCCACAGGTAGCTCAGCGCCCCGCCCTCGGGGTCGGAGCTGCCCGCCGAGGAGAAGTTCACGGTCAGCGGGGCGGCCCCGGAGGTCTTGTCCGCGGCGGCCTTGGCGACCGGGTTGCGGTTGGCCCCGCCGATGTACTCGATGCGGAACAGGCCCTGGTTGTTGGAGCCGGTGCCGTAGTCGAGCACGTACAGCGCCCCGTCCGGGCCGAAGGCCATGTCCATGACCTGGGTGCCGGTCCACGGGAACGCCGAGATCTCGCCGGGCGTGCCGTCGGCGTTCAGCGCGATCGCCTTGATCCAGCGGCGGCCGTACTCACCGGCGAAGTAGCGCCCGTCCATGGACTGCGGGAACTTCACCGTCGAGGTGGAGGAGGCGTTGTAGCGGTACACCGGGCCGCCCATCGGCGACTCGGAGCCGCTGCCGAACTCCGGCGGGCTGCCGGCGTCACCGCCGTAGCGGATCCAGCTGGGCCGGGCCGCGGGCAGGGTGGCCTGGCCGGTGTTGCGGAACGAGTTGTTGGCCGGGCCGCTCGCGCAGTTGTACTTCGCGCCGGTGCTGTTGGTGGCGAAGTTCCACTCGTTGTACGTCTCGCTGGTGGTGTTCGTGCCCGTGCAGTACGGCCAGCCGTAGTTGCCCGCCGAGGTGATCCGGTTGAACTCGACCTGCCCGCTCGGGCCCCGGTTGGCGTCCGTGGTGCCCGAGTCGGGGCCGTAGTCGCCGAGGTAGACGATGCCGGTGGCCTTGTCCACGCTCATCCGGAACGGGTTGCGGAAGCCCATCGCGTAGATCTCGGGCCGGGTGTTGGCGGTGCCGGGCGCGAACAGGTTGCCCGACGGGATGGTGTAGCTGCCGTCGGCCTGCGGCTTGATGCGCAGCAGCTTGCCGCGCAGGTCGTTGGTGTTGGACGAGGAGCGCTGCGCGTCGAACTGCGGGTTGCGGTTGGTGCGCTCGTCGATCGGGCTGTAACCGGCCGACTCGAACGGGTTCGTGTCGTCGCCGGTGGTCAGGTACAGGTTGCCCGCGGCGTCGAAGTCGATGTCGCCGCCGACGTGGCAGCACTGGCCGCGGTCGTTGTCGACCTGCAGGGTGATGCGCTCGCTGCCGGTGTTGACGGTGTCGTCGGCGTTGAGGGTGAACCGGGACAGCCGCAGGTGGCCCTTCCACGGCGCGAAGTCCGCGGCGGTGCCGGTGACCGGGGCGTCGCCGCCGGGGGTGCTCAGCGGCGGCGAGTAGTACACCCAGATGTAGCGGTTGCTCGCGAAGTTCGGGTCGACCGCGATGCCCTGCAGACCCTCCTCGTCATGGGTGTACACCGACAGCTTGGCCGCCTGCTTGGTGTTGCCGTTGACGTCGGTGACCCGGATCGTGCCGTCCCGGGCCGTGTGGATCACCGACCGGTTCGGCAGCACCGCCAGCGACATCGGCTCGCCCAGCTCGGCCGAGCCGGTGGCCAGCGACACCTGCTGGTAGTCGGCCGCCGGGATCGGCGCGGCCTGCGCGGCGGGCGCGCCCGCCGTCACCGACACCGCGGCGCTCGCGGCGAGGGTGGCGGCGGCGGTGAGCCACAACCGCCACCGGGGGATCTTTCTCATGGGCTTCCTTCCGAGGGGGGTGGGGGTGCCCCGGCGCGCAGGGGCGTGCGCGCCGGGGGTGGGACGGGGAAGGGGGCTGCTCAACTGCCGTAGACGTCCAGCTCCCAGATCGAGTAGCCGTACTGGGTGAGGCCGCGCTGGGTGCCGTTGACGCGCACGTAGCGGCCCGTGCCGGTGACGGTCAGGTCGTCCACGCCGCCATCACCGGCGGTGGTGGAGTAAACGGTGGTCCACGTGCTGTTGTCGGGCGAGGTCTGCACCTGGTAGGCCCGCCCGTAGGCCGCTTCCCAGCTGATCCGGACGCGGCTGATGCTCTTGCTCGCGCCGAGGTCCACCGAGATCCACTGCGGGTCGGCGTAGGCGCTGCCCCAGCGGGTGCCGGTGTTGCCGTCCACGGCGTTCGCGCCGTTGTGCGCGCTGCCGGGCTCCACGCTGGACACGGTCACCGGCCGGTTGCGCGACAGCAGGACCGGTCCGGTCCCGGCGGGGGTGCCGTAGACGTTGAAGTCCCACAGCGAGTAACCCCACTGGGTGGCCCGCTGCGTGCCGTACAAACGCACGTAGCGGCCGGTGCCGGTCAGGGTCACGTCGTCCACGCCGCCGTCGCCGGTGGTCGTGGAGTAGACGGTGGTCCAGGTGCTGTTGTCGGGCGAGGTCTGCAGCTGGTACGCCCGGCCGTAGGCCGTCTCCCAGTTCAGCCGGACCCGGGTCAGGTTGTACGACTGCCCGAGGTCCACGGTGATCCAGGACGGGTCGGTGTACAGGCTGCTCCAGCGGGAGGCCGCGTTGCCGTCCACGGCGTTGGCCGCGACGTTGCCGCCCGCCTCGGTGCTGGACGCGGTCACCGGCTTGCCCTGGGCGACATCGGTGGCCGGGGGCTGGGTGCCGTCGGTCTTGATCCGGATGTTGCGGTAGTTGATGTCCGCGCCGGTGCCGTCGTTCTGCACGCCGATGTAGCCGGTCGCGATGGCCCGGGTGCTCGTGTAGTCGTTGATCTTCACGCCGTTGAGCCAGATCTCGACCCGCTGCCCGTGCAGCCCGATCTCGTAGGTGTTCCACTGGCCGGGCGGGTTGAGCGCGGCCGTGCGGGCGGTGGTGTTGGGCGCCTGGAAGCTGTACACGCTGCCGGTGGTGCGGCTCGGGTCGGCGTCGGTGGCGTCGATCTGGATCTCGTGCCCGGCGTTGACCGGACCCCACGGGTCGTTGCCGGGGTCGGGGAAGCCGATGAACACGCCGCCGTTGTCGTCGCCCGGCATCATCCAGTCGACCTTCAGCGAGTAGTTGCTGTACGTGCGCACCGGGAACCACAGCAGGCCCATGCCGCCGAACGAGGTCAGCGTCTCGTTGGCCAGCGTGAACCCGCCCGGCCCGGCCATGCGCCACTGGTTGAGGCTCGCCTGCGTGCCGTCGAAGATCGCGGTGTAGCCGGTCTCCGGGCGGCAGTCGGCGGGCTTGGCCCCGGCCGCTACCTGGATGCCGCCGAGCAGCATGGTGCGGAAGTTCGCGTCGGCGTACGTCTCCTCGGTGTGGCCGAGGCCGGTGTACCAGGAGCGCCCGCCGCCGTAGTTCTGGCACCAGGTGATCGGGTGGTCGCCCATGCTGCCGCCGCTGTACGACGACTCGTTGAGGCTGGCCAGCACCTTGACGTTGGCGCGCGGGTTGGCGCGGTAGTTGTACCACTCGTCGGTGCGCGTCCACGTCGGCGGCAGGTGCGAGGTGGAGATGTTGGACCGGTCCTCGACCCGGATGGTGGCCTGCTGGGTCGCCGGGTGCGAGGCGAAGTACGCCCCGACCAGGCCGCCGTACCAGGCCCAGTCGTACTCGGTGTCGGCCGCCGCGTGCACGCCGACGTAGCCGCCGCCCGCGGCGATGTAGCTCTGGAACGCCGCCTCCTGCGTCGCGTTGAGCACGTCGCCGGTCGTCGACAGCCAGATGACGGCCTGGTACTGGGCCAGGTTGGCGGTGGTGAACTGGGCGGCGTCCTCGGTGGCGGTGACGGTGAAGCCGTTGGCCGTGCCGAGTGCCTGGATCGCGGCGATGCCGTTGGGGATGGACGAGTGGCGGAAGCCGGCGGTCTTGGAGAAGACCAGCACCTTGGTCAGCGGCGCGGCCTGCGCCGTGGCAGGCAGCGCCAGCGCCGCCGACCCGACCGCCAATGCCAGGCCGGTGAGCAGGGACAGAAACCTTCTGCGCATCGTTGCTCCTTCGAGAGGGTGCGCCGGAGGCGACGGACGGCCGCCTCCGGCGCGAGAGGGTCAGGACCCGTAGACGTCGAACTCCCACAGCGAGTAGCCCCACTGGGTGGCCCTGGCCGTGCCGTTGACGCGCACGTAGCGGCCGGAGCCGGAGACCGCCAGGTCGTCCACTGCCCCGTTGCCGGTGGTGGTGGACGAGATCGTGGTCCAGGTGCTGTTGTCGTTGGAGACCTGCACCTGGTAGGCGGTCGCGTAGGCCGTCTCCCAGTTCAGGACCACCCGGCTGACGTTGCGGGTCTGGCCGAGGTCGACGGTGATCCACTGCGGGTCGGCGTACAGGCTGCTCCACCGGGTGGTGGTGCTGCCGTCGACGGCGTTCGCGGCGACGTTGCTCCCGGCCTCGGTGCTGGACACCGTCACCGGCCGGTTTCGCGACAGCAGCGTCGCGCCTGACGCCGGGGTCCCGTAGACGTTCAGATCGAACAGCGAGTAGCCGTACTGGGTCAGGCCGCGCTGGGTGCCGTAGACGCGCACGTAGCGGCCGGTGCCGGTGACGCTCAGGTCGTCGACGCCGCCGTCGCCGGTGGCCGTCGAGAAGATCGACGTCCAGGAGCTATTGTCCGGCGACACCTCGACCCGGTAAGCCCGGCCGAACGCGGCCTCCCAGTTGATCCGGACCCGGTTGACGTTGTACGACGCGCCGAGGTCCACGGTGATCCACTGCGGGTCGGCGTAGAGGCTGCTCCAGCGGGTGGCGGCGTTGCCGTCGACCGCGTTGGCGGCCACGTTCGCGCCGGCCTCGGTGCTGGACACCGTCACCGGGCGGCCCTGCGCCAGGTCCTGGCCGCCGCCCGGCGGGGTGCTGCCGACGCCGCTGCCGACGAACGTGTAGCTGTCCACGTCGTAGAGCGCGCCGGTCCCCGACCCGGTGAACACGAGGTACAGGTCGTGCGTGCCGTCGTCGGGCTTGGTGATCGGGGCGGTGACCTCGGTGTAGTTGTCCCAGCCGCCGGTGCCGGGCACCGTGATCCTGGCCACCTCGGGGCCGGTCGTGGAGTCGTACCGGAAGGACAGCACGCCGCCCGCCCCGGCCGAGGAGACCCGGGCCTTGACGCTGGTGATGCCCTTCAGGCTGACCCCGTGGTGGCGGACGTACTCGCCGTTCTGGATGTCGCCCAGCCGCTTGCCGCCCTCGGCCGCGGCCTGGTCGACGACCTTGGGCCCGTTGAGGGTCACGTAGTGCTCGGCCTGCCACTGCTTGGGCCACAGGGTGAGCTGCTGCTCGCCGGTCAGCGGGACCGTGCCGGACGCGCCGCTGTCGGTGTAGCTGCCCCGGACGACGAAGAACTGCACCGCGTCCAGCCCGGCATGGATCGGGCCGGTGTTGAAGGTGAAGCCGCAGCCGGTGCCCTGGCCCTCCTCGTGCGCGTGCTCCTGGTGCCCGAGCGCCACCCGGACCACCACGTTGCCGCAGGCGATCGTGCCGTCCTGGGCGTCGGTGGAGGCCGCGGTCGCGGTGACGTTGTCGCCCCAGCCGTAGATGCCGCCGTTGGGAATGGACCCGACGGTGGTTGTCGGCCGGTTGTTGCCGACGACGATCGGGATGACGGTGGTGCCGGAGCGGCCGGTGCCGTCGTTGACGGTCAGCCGGGCCCGCTTGTCGCCGACCGTGGTGTACGTGTAACTCGGGTTGGCGGCGGTGGAGTCGGTGGTGCCGTTGTTGTCGAAGTCCCAGGCGTAGGTCAGCGGGTCGCCGTCGGGATCGCTGCTGCCCGCGCTGGAGAAGGTCACCGCGAGCGGTGCGAGGCCGTTGTCCCGGTTGACCGTGGCCACCGCGGTCGGCGAGCGCCCGCCCGCCACGTAGTTGATTTTGTACAGGCCGGCGGCGGCGTCGCCGGAGAAGTAGCCGTTGCCGTACTCCAGCAGGTAGAGCGACCCGTCCGGGCCGAACTCCATGTCGATCGGGTGCACCAGCTGCATGCCGGACACCACCGGCTCGATGACGGTCGGGGTGCCGGTCGCCGGGTTGCCGTTGTTGAACTGGACCTCCTTGATCCAGTTACGGCAGTACTCGGTGATGATCAGCTTGTTGTCGTAGTAGGCGGGCCACTTCACGTCCGAGACCAGGTTCGGGTTGTAGTGGTAGACCTCGGCGTGGTTGGGCGAGCCGCAGCCGCCCGGGTTGTCCAGCGCGGGCCAGTCGACACTGCCGCCGTGCTGCTCCCAGACCAGCGCGCCCTTGGTGGGCGGGAGCTGCTGCAGGCCGGTGTTGCGCGGCGAATTGTTGACCGGGCCGGTGGACCCGCCGCACGGGAACCAGCCGCGCGGGGCGTTGGCCGCGAAGTCCCAGTCGTTGTAGGCGACGTTCGGGCCGCCGCAGTACGGCCAGCCGTAGTTGCCGGGGCCGGTGGCGCGGTTGTACTCGTCGTAGGCGGCCGGTCCCCGGTTCGGGATCGTCGCGCCCGCGTCAGGCCCGACCTCGCCCCAGTACAGGGTGTTGTTCGCCTGCTTGTCGACCCAGATCCGGTACGGGTTCCGGTTGCCCATGGTGTAGATCTCGGGCCGGGTGTTGGCCGTGCCGACCGGGAACAGGTTGCCCGACGGGATCGTGTAGGTCCCGTTGTTCTCCGGGTGGATCCGGTTGATCTTCCCGCGCAGGTCGTTGGTGTTGCCCGAGGTTCGCTGGGCGTCGTATTGGGCGTCGCGCGAGGTGCGCTCGTCGATCGGGGCCATGCCGGCGGAGTCGCCGCCGGAGTTGGTGTTGTCGCCGACCGCGAAGTACAGGTTGTTGTTGCTGTCCCAGGTCATCGAGCCCGCGCTGTGGCAGCACAGCCGCCGCTCGGTCGGCCACTCGATGAGCTTGGTCTCGCTGGCCGCGTCCAGCACGTTCGTGGACGTGTTGAAGGTGAACCGGGAGATCCGGTTGACCAGCGGCGTGGCCACCGGCGAGTAGAACAGGTACACCCAGCGGTTCACGGCGAACTGCGGGTGCAGCGTGATGCCGATCAGGCCGTCCTCGAACCGGGCGTCGAGCTGCAGCGTCAGCGCCACGGTGGTGGAGTTGGTGGCCGGGTTGTAGAGCCGGACCTGCCCGCCGCCGGAGCTGGTGCCCCGATTGATGTAGAGGACCTTGCCGTCGGGCAGCACGGACAGCTCGATGGGCTCGCCCATGGACAGCCCGCCGTCGAGCTTCACCTTCTCGAAGCTGGACGTGGGCGGCGGCGCGGCGGCCGCGGGGGCGGGGGTGGCGACGACGTTGACGACGGCCGCCGTCACGCTCGCGAGCATGAGCAGGGCCAGACCCGCGGCAAGGCGCGGGCGCTTACTTCGTGGCATGGGTCGCTCCGGATCAGTGGGGGTCGGCTGGTGCGGGACGGGGGCCGAAGGCGCGCGCGACGGTCCCGGCGACCGGCCACTGTTCAGGCGCGGAGCACGGTGGTTCTCGGCGACGGGTGCCATGACGCGTTCCCTCGGGGTCGGGCGTCCGGGCGGTCCGCGGCGTGCCGCCCGCGGAGGCGGAACGCCCGGTGCCGTCCGGGCCACCGGGTTCCCGTGAGAAACGGGAACCCGGACGGTCGGCTCGGAGCCGGGTCGCCGAATGCTCGGCTCCGAAATGGCTGGTGGCGGGCCGGACCGGGGTCCGGCCCGCCTCGGGTCAGAGTGTGATCATTTCGAACTTCTCCCAGGGGCCGATCGAGGCGCGGTTGGCGATGAGCGAAGCCGCGCCGCCGTTCTCGGCCACGACGTACTGGTTGTTGACGGTGGCCCGCAGGCTCACCGTGTTGTCGGAGTTGCGGACCAGGGCGAAGGTCTCCCAGGAGCCCGCCGAGGCCCGGTTGGCCAGCAGCGGGTTGGCTCCGGCGTTCTCCGCGCAGACGAACTGGCTGTTCGACCGCGCGCGCAGGGCGATGTTGCCGTTGCCGAGGTCGGTCACCTGGAACTGCTGCGCCGTGCCGACCGTGGCCGAGTTGGCGATCAGTGCCGTGGTGGCGTTGGCCGCGGTCACGTACTGCCCGTTGGCCTGCGCCTTGAGGGCGACGTAACCGGTGGGCTGCGGTGTGCCGCCGGTGGTGATGCGCAGCGCGTCCACGATCGCCACGGACGTGGTCTTGTTGACGATCCGGATGGTGTGCTGCCCGTTGCTCAGGCCGGTCTTGGACCAGACGACCACCTGCGCCTGCCGCGCGCCGGACACGTTCAGGTTGACGTTGGCCTGGAACACGTTGTCCAGGTACACGTCGACGTTGCCCATGTCGCTGAACCGCTCGGACAGGTACTCGACGCCGGTGCCGGTGAACGTGTACGAGGCCGCCGCGTTGACAGTGTTGGTGTGGTGGGTGTCGTCGTTGTAGTCGCCGTAGCCGCGGGCCGTGGTGTGGTACCAGCCGGCGTCGTAGGTCAGGTCGGTGTTGTTGACCAGGCCTCCGCCGCCGCCCGTGCCCAGGCCCAGCACCGAGGCGGTGTTGCGCAGCGACTTGGCGTCGTTGTTCTGCGTGCCCGTCAGCGTGGTCGCCGAGTAGTTGCTCAGCGGCTTGGCGGTGCGCTCGACCACGTACACCGTGTTCGCGGCCGTGGCGAAGCTGATCTCCGCGGCCGACGACGTCGTGATGATCGCGTTGTCGCTGGTGCGGCGCACCCGGACCTGCTGGGTGCCCCACGGGTTGACCACGACGGCGTTCTTGCCAAACTGGCTGCGCAGACCGACGTACTTGATCTCACCGGCCTCGCGCTCCGAGCTGACCAGGAAACCGTCCTTGGCCAGCAGGGTGAACTTGCCGACGAACGAGGAGTCGGTCGGGACCGCCGGGAACACCCGGATCTTGTCGTTGTAGCTCTGCAGCAGCGCCTCGTTCATGGCGACCAGGTGGATGCCCAGGTACTCGAACACCCCGTTGGTGTTGTTGGTCATGCCGTTGGGGTAGTTCTGGTAGCGCTGAAGCATGGTCCGCATGCCGTTGAACGCCTGGTCGCCCAGGCCGAGGCGGGCCGCCTGAGCGTGGTCGTTGGCCCACACGTTGCTGTACGGGTTGGGACGCACGTTCCACGTGTTCAGCGCCGTGCCGTAGTCGGCGTAGCCGATGCCGGTGCGGTCGTACGGCCAGATCAGCTCCGCCGAGACGTTCTCACCGTTGCGCGTGGGCGAGGTGGGCGGGTCGTGCGGCAGGTAGGCGTTGTTGCTCACCTGGTACGGCCAGAGGTTGTCGACCAGGTTCTGCCAGCCCGCGCGCAGGCCGCTGTCCAGGCCGAGCTGGGTGCTGACCTGGATGGTCAGCGGGGCGAGCAGCCGGACCGCGGCCAGGTCGGTGATCGCGTTGCGCACGTCCCAGTAGGTCTCGTGCGCGTTGCTGTTGACCATCTGGTACTTGCCGTCGATCAGCTGGAACCGGTTCTGGTAGAAGCGCAGCGCGTCCTTCATGTACGGGTACACCGTGTTCTGCAGGTACGCGGTGTCGTTGGTGTACCGGTACTGCAGGTACATGTTGTACGCGGCCTCGGTGCCGGTGGAGTAGATGTCGTTGACGTAGTCGCTGTTGATCGTGCCGCGGGCGTTGCCGTCCCAGCCCATCGTCTCCGGCACCCACAGCGAGTCCGTACCGTACCTGGTCTGCGTGTACGCCTTCAGCGCGGCGTAGTTGCGGCTGTAGAGCCGGTTGAACCCCGCGAACAGGTCGGCATGGTTGCTGGCCAGGAACGAGTTGTAGACGTCGCGCTGGTTCCAGTACCAGTAGCCGTTGCTCCACTTGGTCTGGTCGCCGGTGGCCCGGAACACGCCGTTGATGAAGTGCACCGGGTAGTTGCCGAACCCGCCCGCCGCGATCATGTACGTGGACAGGTAGTACACGTTCTCCAGGTAGTCGGCGTCGCCGGCGGAGTTCGAGTACTGCACGAACGACTTGCCCCAGAAGTTGTGCCACCAGTTCTTGTAGTTCGTGAACGTGGTGCTGTACCCCGTGGACTTGGCCGAGGCGAGCTGGCTCTTGGCCTGGGTGACCGAGTCGAGGTTCGGGGAGTTGATCCGGCTGGCCGCGGTGAACCAGATGGTGTAGCTCGACGTCGGGGTGATGCTCAGCCGCACCCGGGTGCCGTTGACCACCGAGGCGCTGTAGGACGCGCCCTCGACGGTGGCGGCGAAGGTGTAGCCGAAGTTGTTCGGGTCGGCCTGGCCGCGACTGAACCAGGCGGCCGCGCTGTCGCTGCCGGTGGACACCGTGCGCCAGGTGGTCAGGTTGGGCACGTCGGCGCTGTTGGAGACCCCGTTCGGGTCCCACAGGCTCAGCTCCAGCGTCGCGGCCGACACCCCGCCGCGGCTGTCGTCGACGTGGATGCCCATCACCTCGGAGTTGGGCGAACCCATGATCGTGACGGTGCGGTTGCTGTCGTACTTCGTGGTCAGCGTGCCGTCGTAGAGCGACAGCCGCTGCTGGAAGGTGCTCGACCCGCTGTCCAGCGCCGGGCTCGTGTTGAAGTTGAGCAGACCCGCCGCGAACGCCGACTGCTGCGACAGGTCGACGCCGGAGACCTGGGCGGTGATCCCGTTCTGGGACCAGACCATGGCGCCGGTGCGGCCGTTGCCGACGGTCAAGCCGTGCAGCGGGTTGGTGTTCTGGCGGTTGTAGACGATGTCGTGCTTGGACAGGTAGCCGGCGTAGTTGACGTTGAGGGCGCCGGTGGCGGAGTTGAACGCCGCATCGGTGGGTGATGCCAGGGCGGGCGCGGTGGGGACGGCCGCGCTCAGGCCCGCGGCGACGACCGCCGCCAGGGCCAGGCGCAACGACTTGCTGAGGTTCATGGGGGAAAACCTCCGCGAATGTGGGGGCAGAGTTTCCGGCCTGTTACCGGACCGTGTATGAAATATCCTATAGGATAGATGAAGATCAGGTTAAGGCATGTCTCTGCTTATATCGAAATTGGTGTCCTCAGTGGAAATGTGATCGATCCTGTTGGTTCACACCGATCTGCTCGCCACGAAGTCGGCCAGCGCCCCCAGCGCTTGCCGCGACTCCTCCGCCACATCCAGGAACTCCAGCGCCCGCAGCGCCTCGGCGCGAGCCGCCGCGATCCGCTCCTCCACCACGGCCAGCGCCCCCGACTCGTCCAGCACCGCCCGCACCCGGGCCGCGCCGGCCTCGTCCAGCACCGGATCCCCCACGTGCGCCGACAGCACCGCACGCGATCGCACATCGCCGCGCGCGAACGCCTCCGCCAGCAGCGTCGTCGGCTTGGCCTGGCGCAGGTCGTCGAGCACCGACTTGCCGGTGCGCGCCGGGTCGCCGAAGACCCCCAGCACGTCGTCGCGCAGCTGGAACGCCTCCCCCAGCGGCTCCCCGAACGCCGCCAGCCCGTCCAGCACCGCATCCGACGCCCCGGCCAGCACCGCCCCGATCTGCAGCGGGCGCACCACCGAGTACCGGGCCGTCTTCAGCTGCACCACCCGGGCCGCCCGCCGCCGCGCGGCATCCCCGAAGTCGCCCATCGCCTGCGCGACGACCTCCAGGTACTCCCCCGCCACCGCCTCGGCCCGCATCACCGCGAACAGCCGCTGCGCCTGCGCCAGCCGCACCGGCGTCGTCGGGCACCCGGTCAGCAGCTCCTCCGCCCACATCGCGCACAGGTCCCCGCACAGCAGCGCGGTGTTGCGCCCGAACGAGCGCGCGTCCCCGCGCCAGCCGTGCCGGGCGTGCGCCGCGGCGAACTCCTCGTGCATCGACGCCTGCCCCCGGCGGCGGCTGCCCGCGTCGATGATGTCGTCGTGGATCAGCGCGAAGCAGTGGAACAGCTCCAGCGCCGCCCCCGCGGTCACCGCCGCCTGGTCCTCGCCGCGCTCCTCGGGTGCGGCCACCCCCCGCCAGGCCCAGTAGCAGAACGCCGGCCGCAGCCGCTTGCCACCGGTCAGGATGAACCGCCGCACCGTGTCCAGCATCGGCCGCAGATCGTCGTCGGGCCACAGCAACCGCTGCCCGTCCACGAACCCGGCCAGCACCGCATCGATCCGCGCGGCCAGCGGCGTCGGCGCGGGCGCGACCGTCACGACACACCCCCCGCCCACACCCCGCGTCCATCCTCCGCACGCCCCCGTGCGGCACCCACCCGCATCACGCGCCGCCCCCGTGTTGCGCCGGTGGGTGCAGAGCAAGCAAATGGGTGCAGAGCAAAGTCACCCGGCCGGTACACCCCATCCCCCGCCGCCCGCCCGAGCCCGCAGTGCCCGAGCTGCAGTTTCAAGGAAACTGCAGCTTCCACCGTCGGGATTCGCGCAGTTTCCGCGAAACTGCACGAGCGCAGCCCCGCGCGAGGACCGCGGCGCGTCATGACGGGCCGCCGGCCAGGCGGAGGAGGAGGGCCTTGACGTCGGTGGCGGCGATGCGGTCGACGGCGGGGGCGGGGTCGGTGCACAGGAGCAGGGGGGCGTCGTCGGCGCCGGGTGGGAGCAGGCCGTGCGAGCCGCGGATCGCGTCCGCGCCCGCGTCCAGGCCGACCACGTTCATCCGGTATCGCATGCCGAGCTTCTTGCGCACCAGCGCCTTGGCCGCCCGGCCCTTCGCCGCGCCCGGCCCGGCCGGGTCGAACAGCAGCTCCGCGGGGTCGTAGCCGGGTTTGCGGTGGATCTCCACGTGGGTGGCGAAGTCCGGCGCGTGCTGGTCGTCGAGCCAGTAGTAGTAGGTGAACCACGAGTCCGGTTCGGCCAGCAGCACCAGCTCACCGCTGCGCGGGTGGTCCAGACCCTGCCCGGCCTTGCCGGACTCGTCGAGCACCTGCCCGACGCCCGGCAGCTCGGCGCAGATCTTCGCGACCGCCGCCACGTCCGCCGGGTCGCGCACGTACACGTGGGCGATCTGGTGGTCGGCGACCGCGAAGGCGCGGGAGGTGAACGGGTCCAGGTACTCCATGCCGTCCTGGGTGTGCACGGTCAGCAGCCCGGCGGCGCGCAGCGCCCGGTTGACGTGCACGGGGCGGGACACGTCGGTGATGCCGTACTCCGACAGCGCGACGACCGTCGCGCCCCGGGCGGCAGCGGCGTCGAGCAGCGGGACCAGCGTGGAGTCCAGCTCGGCGGCGGCGGCTGCGGCCTGCGGCGCGGACGGGCCGAAGCGCTGCAGGTCATAGTCGAGGTGCGGGACGTACACCAGGGTGAGGTCCGGATTGCGGGTGCTCATGACATGCACCGCCGCCGCGGCGATCCACGCCGAGGAGGCGATCCCGGCACCCGGTCCCCAGTAGCTGAACAGCGGGAACACGGGCAGCTCGTCGTGCAGCTCGGCGGGGATGGTGTAGCAGTCGGGCTCCTTGCGGCCGTCGGCCCGGTAGATCGGCCGGGGCGTGATCGTCCAGTCGACGTCGGCGCCCATGGCGTACCACCAGCAGATGTTGGCCACGGTGTAGCCGGGGCGGTCGCGGCGGATCGCGTCCCAGACCCGCTCCCCGCCGACCAGCGCGTGGCTCTGCCGCCACAGCAGCACCTCGCCGAGGTCGCGGAAGTACCAGCCGTTGCCGACGACGCCGTGCCCGGCCGGAGTCTCGCCGGTGAGGAACGTCGCCTGCACCGAGCAGGTCACCGCGGGCACGACCGGGTCGAGCCGGGCGGTGAACCCGTTGTCGAACGCGGCGCGCAGCCGCGGCATGTGCGCCAGCAGCCGGGGGGTCAGCCCGACCACGTTCAGCACGACGAGTGGCTTGTTCACGAGACCCCCAGGGCGGCGAACTGGTCGCGGGCGAAGGCGAGTTCGGCCGCGATGCCCTCGGCCAGCCCGGCGTCGTCGGTGGGCCGGGCCGAGGGCGGCAGCACGTCCCAGGTGTACGTCTCGACCTCGAAGTGGTCGCAGTCGCTGTTGGTCAGCAGCGCCGCCAGACCCTCGCGCAGCACCGTGGTGCTGGTGCGCAGCGGGTCGAGCGCGGCAGCGTGCAGCGGCGCGTGGAAGTGGATGCGCCACGGGCCGGGCGCGTCGGAGGCCAGGGCCTGCGGCAGGTCGTCGAAGCGCTCACCGGCCGAGCTGCGGGTCTGGTGCAGGAACCGCGGTTCGGCGTACGCCGCCAGCACCTGCCGGGCCGCCTCCGGGTCCTCGACCTCCAGGGCCTGCGACACCTGCACCTTGACCACGGAGACCCCGGCCGCCTTCAGCTTGGCGACCGCGTCGACCGGGTCCTCCCAGCCGCAGGCCAGGTGCGCCAGGTCGACGCAGACGCCGAGGTGCTCGCTGGCGACCGCGGACAGCGCGGCGACGGCCTGGTCGGTGGACTCGACCACGCAGCCGGGTTCGGGTTCCAGCGCGACCCGGATCGGCCGCTCGCCCCGGGCCAGGCCCGCGGCCAGCTCGTCGAGCTGCGCCTTGGCCGCGCCGAACCGGCGGCGGTCCCACGGCTCGCGCCAGGCCAGCGGCAGGGTCGAGATCGACCCGCGGGCCGCGTCGTCGGGCAGCAGCTCGGCGAGCACCAGCGCCAGGTCGAGGGTATACCGCAGCCGCCGCGGGTCGGTCCAGTCCGGCAGGTACACGTCGTGCTTGACCACCGGTGCCTGGAACGCCTGGTACGGGAAACCGTTGAGGGTCACCGTCTCCAGCCCGCGCGCGCTCAGCTCACGGCGCAGCCGCCCGCGCAGCTCCGGCTGCTCGGCCAGGGCCCGGGCGACCGGGGCGGCCAGCCACAGGCCGAGCCCGAGCACGTCGGCCCCGAGCCGCTCGCGCACCGGCACCGCGAAGCGGTCCAGCTGGGACAGCACCCCGTCGAAGTCCTCCGCGGCGTGCACGTTCGTGCAGTACGCCAGGTGCACCGTCGCACCGTCGGCGTCGCGCAGCCGCATCACGAACCCCCGCGCAGGATCGAGTTGCCCGCGAACGTCGCCGCGGTGTCTGTCTCGTCGAGGTCGAGGCGGCCGGACTGGCCGTAGAACTCGACCGGGTTGCGCCACAGCACCCGGTCCACGTCGTCGTCGCTGAACCCGGCCGCCAGCATCGCCTCCCCCGTGCGCAGGGTCAGCAGCGGATCGGACTTGCCCCAGTCGGCGGCCGAGTTGACCAGCATGCGCTCCAGGCCGTACTCACGCAGGATGGCGACCATGCGGTCGGGCGACATCTTGGTGTCGGGGTAGATGGAGAAGCCCATCCAGCAGCCGCTGCCGGCGACCTCGCCGACGGTCGGCTCGTTCAGGTGGTCCAGCACGACCATGCCCGGGTCGATGCCCGACTCCTTGACCACGTCAAGGCTGCGCCGGGTGCCGACGACCTTGTCCCGGTGCGGGGTGTGCACCAGCGCGGGCAGCCCGAACTCGCGGGCCAGCTCCAGCTGCGCGGCGAAGACCTCGTCCTCCTCCGGCGTCATCGAGTCGTACCCGGTCTCGCCCACCGCCACGACCCGGTCCTTGGCCAGGTAGCGGGGCAGCACGGCCAGCACCTCGCGGCAGCGCGGGTCGTTGGCCTCCTTCGGGTTCAGCGCGATGGTGCAGTGGTGCGCGATGCCGTACTGGCTCGCCCGGAACGGCTCCCAGCCGATGAGCGCGTCGAAGTAGTCCGTGAACGACCCGGGGTTGGTGCGGGGCTGGCCGAGCCAGAAAGCCGGCTCGACCAGCGCTCGCACACCGGCCGCCGCCATCCGCTCATAGTCGTCGGTGGTGCGCGAGGTCATGTGGATGTGCGGATCGAAGATGCGCATCAATGCAGCCTCTCCAGGAGGTCGACGGCGTCGTCGGGCATGGTGCGGCCGGCCGCCTCGCGCTCGCGGCGCAGCGCCGCGAGCATCCGGCCGAGCTCGGCGTCGGCCCGGGACGCCAGTCCGTCGACGCCGGACAGCGGCAGGCCCATGAACACGCTCTTGAGCACGCCCTGGCGCCATTCGGCGTCGGGCAGGTCCCGGGCGCCGGGGCCGAGCGCGGCGGCCACCAGCCGGGTGTCGTTGCTGCGCAGGGCGTCGCGCAGCAGGTCGGGGTCGGGGCAGGCCAGCAGCACGGCCCGCTTCTCGTCGTTGTCGCCGTAGCGGTACAGCTCGGCGGCCTCGTCGCGGCCGGGCGCGGCGGCGCGCAGCAGGCGCACCCGGGCGTCCTCGGCGGCGGCGCGCCCGACTCCGCGGCGGGCCGCGGGCAGCAGCGTCGCGATCGCGGCGGGCTCGGTCTCGAGGCGGTGCAGCGCGTCGCCGAGCCACTGCGCGGCCCGCAGGAAACTCAGCGACCGGGCCGCGACGTCGGGGGCGGCGTGCGAGTGGCGGGGCAGCTCGACGGCGACCAGGCCGCGGTATCCGGTGTCGGCCAGCGCCCGCAGCACCGGCGGGAAGTCGATCTCGCCCGCACCGAACTCCAGGTGCTCGTGCACGCCCCGGCGCATGTCGTCGATCTGCACGTTGACCAGGTGCGGCCCGGCGATACGCACGCACTCGGCGACGTCTTGCGGCTCGTTGGCACGGCAGTGGCCGATGTCGAGGGTCAGCTTGAGGTCCGCGCCGACCAGCTCGCGCAGCCGGAACCAGTCGGCCAGCGTCTCCACGAGCATGCCCGGCTCGGGCTCGAACCCGGCCGCGACCCCGCGCCCGGCGGCGTACCCGACGACGTCGGCGCAGCCCTCGGCCAGCAGCTGCCAGGCGACCTCGGCCGACACGTGCGGCGGGCGCACCCCCGCCCAGAAGGACACGGCCTGCGCGCCGAGCCCTTCGGCGATGTCGATCGCCCGCTTGAGGAAGTCGATCCGCCGGGACGCGTCGTCGTGCAGGAAGGTCGGCGCGTGCTTGCGCCGCGGGTCGAGCAGGTAGCGCGCCCCGGTCTCCACGACCACGGCCAGCTCCCGCTCGGCGAGCAGCCGCGCGGTCCGCGCGACCCGGTCTTTCACCTCGGGGGCGTACGGGTCCAGGTGTGCGTGGTCGAGCGTCAGCGCGACGCCCGCGTAGCCCAGCTCGGCGATGACGTCGAGCGCGTCGGCCAGCCGGTGGTTGGCGAAGCCGTTGGTGCCGTAGCCGAAGCGCAGGCTCATGTCGGGGACACCTTCCTCGCGAGCTTGGCCGCGGCCGGGGCGGCGGTGGCCACCACGGCTCCGGCCAGCGGTCTGCCGTGCCGTGCGATGAGCGCGCCCTGCAGCGCGGGCAGCGAGGTGATGCCGGCCCCGACCGCGGCGCGCACCCGGCCCGCGTCGGGGTGGCGCAGCACCTCGCGCTGGGCCTTGCCGAACCGGGTGGCGTACCAGCCGGCCAGCAGCGCGGGCAGCCAGCCGCCGCTGCGGCCCGCCGCGTGGGTGGCCACCGCCGCGGTCGCGGTCATGGTCAGCGCGGGCAGTACCCGGTCGGTGCCGCTGACCTCGCGCCGCGACAGCGCGGTGACGGCGTAGGTGTGCGCGGCGACCGCCAGCGCCGGGCGGGCGGCCTTGCGCAGGTCGCCGGTGCTCGCGCCGAGCAGCACGTCCAGTCCCCGGCACAGCGCCATGCCGGCCGGCCCGACCGGTGAGTTCTTCCACTTCACGTCGTACGCCCACACCGCCCCTGCGAGCAGCCCGGCGGTGGCCAGGGTGCGCTTGCCGCCGCTGGCCGCGGCCAAGGCCAGCCCGGCGACGGTGAGGCCGCCCGCGACGGCGAGCGCGGTGTCGGGGCTGATCCGCCCGGACGGGATGGGGCGTTCGGGGCGCTCGACGGCGTCGAGTTCGCGGTCGGCCCAGTCGTTGGCGGCCATGCCGCCCCAGTACAGGCAGACCGACGCGGCCGCGATCCCGGCGGTGCGGGCGTCGAGCGTGCCCGCGGCGGTCGCGCCCGCTATCGCGTCGCCGGGCACCGACAGCGCGGCCGGTGCCCGGACCAGCTGTGCGAGGTCACGCAGTTTCATCGCGGCCCTCGCCGGGCACGGGCCAGCCCTGCACCCATTCGCACAGGTCGCGCCACTGCTCGGCCAGGCCGTGCGGGACGTCGCCGATCGGGTCCTTGAAGAAGAAGGCCAGCTGCGGCAGCGGGCCGGACAGGCCTTGGGCGTGGGCGGCGGCGGTGAGCCGGGCCAGGTCGAGCACGAGCGGCGCGGCCAGCGCGGAGTCGCAGCCGTGCCAGGTGAACTCCAGCCGCATGCGGCTGCCGAGGAAGCCGCTGAAGGTGATGAGGTCCCAGGCGGTCTTGAGGTCGCCGATGTCGGGCACGTAGTCGATGCGGGTGTGGCCCTCCGGCTCGTAGCCCAGCGTCTCGCGCAGCACCCGCTGCTTGCTGGCGACCTTGGCGGCGTTGGCCTCGGGCCGGGCCAGCGTCGCGCCGTCGCCGCCGCCGAGCAGGTTGGTGCCGGACCAGGACCGCACGTGCAGGTTGCGCATCGCGAACATGGGTGCGAGCACCGACTTGAGCAGCGTCTCGCCGGTCTTGCCGTCGCTGCCCGCGTACGGCACGCCATGGCGCGCCGCGAGCTGGTCGAGCGCGGGCAGCCGGGCTCCCGTGGACGGGGTGAAGTCGACGTAGCCGCAGCCGGCGGTGAACGCCGCGTACGCGTACCGGGAGCTGGGCGGCAGCACCGGTTCGTGGTGCAGCGCTGCGGCCAGCGCCGCCGCGTCGGCATTCGCCGGGTGCTCCGGCGGGATGGCCTCGGTCGAGGACACGTTGACCACCACCACCCGGGTGAGCCCGTGGCGTTCGCGGAAGTCGGCGAGGTCCGCGGCGATGCGGGCGACGGTGTCGTGCTGGGTCGCCCCGTCGGGGGCGTGCCGCACGTCGGCTTCGACGCCTGCCAGTTCGTCGGCCACGGCGGCGACGACCGCGGCGGGCAGGACGCCGGCGGCGACGAGCGCGTGGGCCTTCTTGACCAGCGACACGCAGGACACGTCGTGGCCGCCGAAGACGAGGTCGGACAGGGCCGGCAGCGCCGGGTGGCGCAGCGGGGGCAGTTCGGTGACGCAGCCGACCGGGTCGGCGAGCGAGGCCCGCACCGCCAGCGCGCCGACGATGCTGGTGACCGCGACCGAGCCGCGGGCGCCGACGAGCCATATACCAGTACGCACAGGGCCTCCTGTAACGCGTTCGTGGCGGCCATATTAAATCCAGATCTGCAAAAGTTTCTAGATAGGAACTCGTACTTTTTCTAGATCTAGCAAAAGTTCTGCGCTCATCAGCAAATCGGAGGGTCGCCGTCGCGAAAGTTGTCACGGTAGCCTTCCATGACCCGGTGCATTCCTATAGGATTCGACACCGATAGATATCGGATCCGTGTTTCGGCGACCGGCTCCGGTTCGCGGGTGAGAACCCGCCGAACGCCGTCAGCAGGGGCGTGCCCGCGCCCCCGAGGACGTGTCCTGTCCGGTCGCCGCACCCGCGTGGCCCTCGCCAGCGCGGACGGCAGTGCGGACCAGCACGCCTCGCGGCGTCCGCCGGTCCGAGCCCGCCCTCCGCGCTACCCTCATCGAAGGAGCGAGCCACATGCGAAAACGCGTACTGTCCCTGGTCGCCGGACTGGTCACGGTCCTGGCGACGACGCTGTTCGCCCCGGCCACCCCCGCGTCGGCCGCCCCGCTGACCAAGGTGCTGGTCTTCTCCAAGACCGCCGGCTTCCGCCACTCGTCCATCCCCAACGGCATCGCCGCGATCCAGGCACTCGGCACGGCCAACGGCTTCACGGTCACCGCCACCGAGGACGCCGCCCAGTTCACCACCGCCAACCTGGCCCAGTACCAGGCCGTCATCTGGCTGTCGACGACCGGCGACGTGCTCAACGCGACCCAGCAGACCGCGTTCCAGAGCTACATCGCCGCGGGCGGCGGCTACGTCGGCGTGCACGCCGCGGCCGACACCGAGTACGACTGGGCCTGGTACGGCGGCCTGGTCGGGGCCTACTTCCACTCCCACCCCGCGATCCAGACCGCGCAGCTGCGGATCGAGTCGCCGGTCAACGCCTCGACGGCGCACCTGCCGGCCACCTGGAGCCGCAGCGACGAGTGGTACAACTACCGCACCAATCCCCGTTCGGCCGTGCGCGTGCTGATGAACCTCAACGAGGGCAGCTACAGCGGCGGCAACATGGGCGACCACCCGATCACCTGGTGCCAGAACTACGGCGGCGGCCGGGCCTGGTACACCGGCCTCGGCCACACCGAGGCCAGCTACACCGAGAGCAACTTCACCCGCATGCTGCTCGGCGGCATCCAGATCGCGGCCGGCGCGGTCACCGCCGACTGCTCGCCGGCCACTCCGCCGCCCGCCGGGATCAGCCTGCGCGCCCGCGCCAACAACAAGTTCGTCACCGCCCCCAGCGGCGGGGCGGGCGCACTGATCGCCAGCGCCACCGCGGTCGGCACCGCCGAGCGGTTCGAGCTGATCGACCGCGGCAGCGGCAACATCGCGCTGCGCGCCCTGGTCAACTCGCGGTACGTGTGCGCGGACAACGCCGGCGCGAACCCGCTCATCGCCAACCGCACCGCGATCGGCGGCTGGGAGACCTTCGCGCTGATCCGCAACTCCAACGGTTCGGTGAGTTTGCGGGCCCAGGCGAACGGGAAGTACGTCGTCGCGGAGAACGCCGGAGCGGCGGCACTGATCGCCAACCGCACCTCGATCGGCCCGTGGGAACAGTTCGACCTGGTCAGCCCATAGTTCATGGGGGTCAGGCCGCCCGGTGAGACCGGGTGGCCTGACCCGGCTTGATCTTTGTCACAGAACTGTCATGGTTCGCAGGGTTATCACCCTGCCCGGTGGGGAATGGCTGCACTCACCGGCAAGGAGGTACCCCAGGTGGAAGACATGGTCCCGGCGACCGCGGCACAGGCAGTGCCACTGGTGGAGGTGCAGGTAAAGGGCGATCTGGACGCGCAGGCCGCCCCCGAGGTGAACCGCCTCCTGGAGGAGGCCCTGGCGCTGCGTCCCGAGCAGATCGTCGTCGACCTGGCCGACTGCGACACGATCGACGCGGCGGGCATCCTGCTGCTGCTGGACGCGCACCGGCGGGCCGTACGCGACGGCGGCGCGGTCGCCCTGCGCTCGCCGTCCGAGCGGGCCCGGCGCTCCCTGCGGCTGGCCAAGCTCGACCGGATCATGCAGCTGCTGCCGTACGCGGTGGTCGAGGAGCTGGCTCCGGCCGGGCCGGTGGTCGCGTGACCGCGCGCTACGAACTGATCGTGGCCGGTGACCGGGTCCCTGCCACCGATCCCGACGGCAGCAGCGACCATGTGGACGCCGCACTGGCCTCGCTGCGCCCGTTCGTCGCCGCGCAGGGCGGCACCTGGGCGGCGGTGACCGACGGCGTGAACCCTCCCGACGCCGACGCGCTGCACGTCGACGCCGGGGCCGACGACGCGCGGTTGGGCGCGGGCCTGCTGCGCGCGCTGTACCACCATCAGCCGGCCGAGTTCCCGACCGGCTGGTTCGAGCCGTACGAGCAGGCCAACACCGCCATCGCCGACGCCGTCGCGGGGTCCGCGGGGCTCGGCGGCACGGTCTGGGTGCACGGGCACCAGCTCCAGCTGCTGCCGCGGATGCTGCGCCGCCGGCGGCCCGATCTCGCCACCGCGGTGCACCTGCACAGCGCGTTCCCGCCCGCGGAGTCGTTCGCGCGGCTGCCCGAGCACCGCGAGCTGCTGGCCGGCCTGCTCGGCGCCGACGTCGTCGCGCTGCCGCACCGCCGCGCGGTGGACAACCTGCTCGACCTCGCCGGCCGGGTGCACGGCCTGCCCGTACGCGACAATCAGATCGCCGTGGGCAACCACCGGGTGCGCGTGGTGGCCTGCGCGCTGCCCGCCGACACCGGCGGCATGCGGCGGCTGACGCGGCTGCCCCAGGTGCGCGAACGCGCCGCCGAGATCCGCGCCGCGCTGCGGGTGGGCGGGCCGGTGCTGCTGTCGATCGCCGGCTGGAACCCGTCCGACGCCGTTGAGCAGCGGCTGCACGCGTTCGACCGGTTCCTGGCCGAGCACCGGCCGGAGCCCGCCACCGTCGCGCTGCTGCACGTCGCGCTCGGCGACCCGCACACGCCCGATGAGCAGGAGCAGCGCGAACGTGTCGACCGGCTGATCGCGAAGATCAACGGTACGCACGCCAACGTGGGCCAGGCCGTCGTGCACTACGTCCGCGACAACCCCGACCGGCGCGAGCTGGCCGCGCTGTACCTGGCCTGCGACGGCCTGCTGGCCACACCCGTGCACCACGGCACGGTCAACCCGGCGCACGAGTTCGTCGCGGCACGCGGCACGCTCGGCGCGACCGTGGTGCTCAGCGAGCTGACCAGCGACGCCGCCGACGTGCCCGGGGCGATCGTGGTCAACCCGCACGACACGGCCGCCTACGCCGAGGCCGTCGCGACGGCCGTGGGCCTGTGCGGTCCCACGCCGCAGGCCGGTCCGGCGCCCACCGAGACGGGCCTGGACGGTTGGGCCCGGCATGTGCTCAGCGTCGTGCGCGCCCGCGCCTCGGCAGGCCCCGTCCCAGCGGTGGTCCGCCCGCGGCGGGCGCCCACCACCCCCGGGCACACCAGGCCCGCCGTCGCCGACCGCGCCGAGCACCCGGGAACCGCGCCGGGCACGCCCGGCCGCACCGCGTCGCGGCCGGCCCGCCCGTGAGCCTGACGCCGTGAAAGCCCGCCCCGGGCCGCGAGCCGGGGGCGGGCCGCGACGGGAAGGAAGAAGATCCACCGTGACGACGATGCTCGACCAGTCGCAGCTGCTGCGCCGCGCGCACGGCTCCATCCTCATGGCCGCCCGCGCCGACCTGCTGGCCGCGCCGCTGCACGACGCGGCGATGCCCGATCCGGCGCAGGTGGAGGCGGTGCTGCGCGAACGGCGCGCCCGCCCGCCGCAGCCCGGCGCGGCCGCGACCCAGCTGCTGATCCTGGCCGAGCACCTGGGCCGCCACGCGGGCCGGGTGCACGACGACACGCTCGCCCTGGAGCTGGCTCGCGAATGGCCCGAGGACCGGCCCGAACTGGCCGACACCGGCACCGCCCGGGTGCTGTCCGCGGTGCGCCGCGGCGCGCGCTGGTCGCAGGTCGCCCCGACGGTCCACGACGGACAGGGCAGCTTCGGCAGTGTCGCCGCGGTGCGGGCGGGTGCGGTCGGCCTGCTGCCCGACACCGGCATGGGAACGGTCGCCGCGCTGGCCCGCCGCACGGCCGGAATCACGCACACCCATCCGCTGGCCCGCGACGCGGCTGCCGCGACCGCGACCGCGGTGGCGCTGGCCGCGCGCGGGCAGCCGCTGGCGCCCGCCGACAAGTACCACTTCCTCGACCTGGTCGGCGCGCAGCTGCGGACCAGCGAGTTCCGCGCGGCGCTCGGCGAGGTGCAGACCCTGGTCCGCCACCGCAGCGCCCCGGCCGACACGGCCGCGACGGTCGGTTCAGGACGCGCCGCGCTGCGCTGCGTGCCCGCCGCGTTGACGGCGTTCCTGCGCCACCCCGACGATCCGGTCGCCGCCATCCGGTACGCGATGATGATGGGCGGTCAGGCCCGGACCGTGGCGACGATCGTCGGCGCGGTCTGCGGGGCCCGCCACCCCGAGCACAACCTGGCCGTGGCGGCCCGGCCGGACGTCACCCGCGGGCTTCGCATCCAGGCCGCCGCAGCGGCGCTGGCCCGGCTGGCCACCGGCCGCCGGGCCGCCGGGCTGCGGCGGGGCCGTCCCGAGGGCGGCCCCGCGGCGCAGCTCAGCCCCAGTTCTGGCCGGCGGGCTGGCGGGTGACCGCGTTGATCCGGTTGAAGAAGTTCGTCGTCGCGATCCACAGCACCAGCGAGGCCAGCTCGGCCTCGCCGAAGTGCTTGGCGGCCGCCTCCCAGACCTGGTCCGGCACCGCTTCGCCCTTGTCGGCCAGCCGCGTGGCGTGCTCGGCGAGGTCGAGGGCGGCGCGCTCGGCCTCGGTGAAGTAGTCGGTCTCGCGCCACGCCGCGACCGCGAACAGCCGCTCGTCGGTCTCGCCGGCCTTGCGCATGCCGCGCGCACCGGAGTCGACACACGCGCTGCAGCCGTTGATCTGGCTGGCCCGCAGGTGCACCAGGTCCAGGGTGGACTTGGCCAGGCCGGCCGAGTGGGCGGCCTTGTAGATCAGGTTGATGCCCTTCACGGCGTCCGGCAGCAGTGCGGCGGGGTTGGTCATCCGAGCCTGCATGGTGTCCTCCAATAGGATCTTGTGGCCGGGCCTGTCACATCGGCCCGATCTCGTTCGTCATCGGTATGACGGGCCGCTTTCCGAAGATGTGACAGATGTGGCCTGGATCACGATTGACGGAGATTCGGGGAGATATGCACGACATGGACGAGCAGGACCGGCTGGCCGAGCGCTTCGAGCAGGACCGGGCGCGGCTGCGCGCGGTGGCGCTGCGGATGCTCGGCTCCTCGGCCGAGGCCGACGACGCCGTGCAGGAGGCCTGGTTGCGGCTGAGCCGCACCGACGTCGGCGAGGTCGGCAACCTCAGCGGCTGGCTGACCACCGTGGTCGGCCGGATCTGCCTGGACATGCTGCGCTCGCGCACCACCAGGCGCGAGGACCTGCTCGACGACACCGCCGACGCCAACCTGCCTCCGGTCGGGGCCACCGCCGTGCCCGACCCGGAGCACGAGGCCGTGCTCGCCGACTCGGTCGGGCTCGCGCTGCTGGTCGTGCTCGACACGCTCACCCCCGCCGAGCGGCTGGCGTTCGTGCTGCACGACATGTTCGCCGTGCCGTTCGACGAGCTGGCCCCGGTCATCGGCAAGTCACCCGACGCGGCCCGGCAGCTGGCCAGCCGCGCCCGGCGGCGGGTGCAGGGGCAGGCGCCGACCGGCGACGTCGACCAGGCCCGCCGCCGCGCGGTGGTCGAGGCCTTCCTGTCCGCCGCCCGCGAGGGCCGGTTCGAGGCGCTGGTCACCATGCTCGACCCCGACGTGGTGATGCGCGCCGACGCGACCGCCGTGTCGTACGGCTCGACCGCCGAGAAGCGCGGTGCGGCGACCGTGGCCGGCTACTGGAACGGCCAGGCCGCCGAGGCGCGCACCGCGCTCATCGACGGCATCGTCCAGGCGGTATGGGCCCCGAAGGGCAGGGTGCGGGTGGTCCTCGCGTTCACCGTCGTCGACGGCCGCATCGCCGCCATCGACCTCACCGCCGACAAGGACCGGCTCGCCGAGCTCGACGTGACGATTTTCTGAAGCCGCGACCGCGTGGCCGGGAGGCGTCCCTCGGCGTGCCCGGCCACGCGATGGTGAGCGGACAGCGTCGACCTGCTCGACGGCGGCGGGACGGTCAGGCCGCGTCGCGCAGGCGGCCGATCTCGGTCAGCAGGTAGCGCAGCTCGGGGCCGCTGGACGTGCCGAACGCGGCGGCACGTAGGTGCTCGATCGCGGCCGGGCGGTCGCCGGCCATCTCCAGCAGATGACCGCGCACGGCGGCCAGGCGGTGGTGGCCGGCCAGCGGCCCGTCGAGGGTGTCCAGCACCTTCAGGCCCGCCTGAGGACCGTCGACCATGGCCAGCGCGACGGCGCGGTTGAGGGTGACCATCGGGTTGGGCTGGACGCGCTCCAGCACGCCGTAGAGCGCGAGGATCTGCGGCCAGTCGGTCTCGGCGGCGGTGGCGGCCTCGTCGTGGACCGCGGCTATCGCCGCCTGCAGCTGGTACGGCCCCACGGCGCGCTGCCGCAGCGCCGCGCTGACCAGTTCGACTCCCTCGGTGATCGCGGCCCGGTCCCAGCGGGCGCGGTCCTGCTCGGGCAGCGGGATCAACTCCGCGTGCGGGCCGGTGCGCGCGCCGCGGCGGGCGTCGTTGAGCAGCATCAGCGCCAGCAGGCCGGTGACCTCGGGTTCGTGCGGGAGCAGCCGGTGCACCTCACGGGCGAGCCTGATCGACTCCTGGGACAGGTCGGTGCGCACCAGCTCGCCGCCGCCGCTGCTGGCGTACCCCTCACTGAAGATCAGGTAGAGCACGTGCAGCACGGCGTCGAGCCGGGGCCGCCAGTCCGCGCCCGAGGGCAGCCGGAACGGCTCGCCGGAGGCGTGGATGCGCTGCTTGGCACGGCTGATCCGCTGGCCCATGGTGGCCTCCGGGACCAGGAACGCCGCGGCGATCTCCGCGGTGGTCAGGCCGCCGACCGCGCGCAGCGTCAGCGCGATCGCCGACGGCGGTGTCAGCGCCGGATGGGCGCACCTGAACAGCAGCTGCAGGGTGTCGTCGTGGCCCGGGTCCGCCTCGTCGGCCGCGCTCGCCCGCACGGGCTCCCAGTCCTGCTCCTCGCGGCGGCGGCGGGCGTCGTCGGCCCGCCACATGTTGATCAGCCGCCGGGAGGCGGTGGCCACCAGCCACGCCTCGGGGCTGTCCGGCAGCCCCTCGGCGGGCCAGTGCAGGTGCGCCGCGAGCAGCGCCTCCTGCACGGCGTCCTCGGCGGTGTCGAAGTCGCGGTACTTGCGGGCGACCATGGCGAGGACCCGCGGCGCGAGTTCGCGCAGCAGGTCCTCGATCGGCCGGTCGGCCATCAGGCGTCGGCCGTCGGCGGCCCGACGATCGGGCGCACCTCGATCGGGATGCCCAGCGGCTGACCGTCCTTGCCCGGCGCGGACGACGCCTTGGCCGCGATCTCGTACGCCCGCTCGGGGCCCGCGCAGTCCACGATCCAGAAGCCGATCAGGAACTCCTTGGCCTCCGGGAACGGGCCGTCGGTGACCGCCGGTGCGCCCTTGCCGTCGTGGCGGACGATGCGCGCCTGGTCGGGGAAGGTCAGCCCCTCGTTGAAGACCATCTCGCCGGCCTCGCGCAGCTCGCGGTCGAAGTCGTGCTGGAACTCGAGGTGCCGCTTCACGTCCTGCTGCGACCAGTTCGCGATGCCCTCGGTGGCGTCCTGCCCGGTGTGCATCATGATCATGTACTTCATCGCGGTACTCCTCTTGGCGATCCGTGGTGGCGGCGGCCGCCCTTCGGGCCTGTCCCGCCACCCTCTCACCGGGTAGACACCGCGGGCCGCGCGCCTTCGACATCCGCGCGGCACATTTCTCAAGATTTTTGTCCCGGCGTAGACGTTGGCCTATCTCATCGAATCCGAGCGCCGGATTTTCGATGAGATAGGCCAACGTTTATGCGGCCAGGGCCCGGTTCGCTCAACAGAGCCCTCGGTCACGGCCGGCCGCTCAGTCCGGCCAGCTGCCGGTGAGCGCCTTGACGCCGTGTGCGCCACCGCGGTCCACCGCAGCCTTGACCAGGCCGAAGACCGCTCCCTGCAGCGCCGCGGCGATCAGGATCTCGGCCCATCCCTTCGTCGGGTCGGTGGCGTGCGGCGCCTCACGATTGCCGGAGACGACCCGCCAGACCTGCTTGAACGCCACCCCGGCGACCGCACCGGCCACGGCGCCGCCCACCATCCCGATCGGCTTGTAGACCAGCTTCTGCGTGTTCATGGCAGGCGCATACCCGGTTCAGCCGACGTGTACCGCCAGCTTGCCGACGCTGCCGGCGGCGAAGTCGGCGAACGCCTGCGGCACCTCCGCCAGGCGGTAGATGCGTTGCACCGGCACCTCCACCCGGCCCGCGACCACCTCGGCGGCCAGGCGCTCCAGCCCGGCCGGGGCGAGGTCGGCGTTGACCGGCAGCGCGACCACGTCGCGTACGCCCATCTGGTCCGGGCCGATGCCGAGCAGCGAGGCGAACCGGCCGCCCGGCGCGATGAGGTCGGCCAGCGCGAACGGGTCGCCGGCCAGGTGCACGGCCGCTTTGACGCCGCCCGGGGCGATCGCGGCGACCTGGCCGATGAGGTCGCTGCCGCGGTCGATGACGTAGTGCGCGCCGAGGCGGCGTACCAGCCGGGTGCCTTCGCCGGGCTCGGCGGTGGCCAGCACGACCGCGCCGCGTGCGGCGGCCAGCTGCACCGCGACGCTGCCCACGCCACCGGTCGCGCCCATGATCAGCACAGTCTCGCCGGGTGACGGCGCGATGGCGTCGACGACCGTGGCGGCGGCCGCCCCGGCCAGGCCGAGCGCCCCGGCGGTGGTGAGGTCCAGCCCGCCCGGCACCCGGGCGAGGCTCGCGGACGGCACCACGACGTACTCGCCGAAGCCGCCCGCGTGCAGCGGATGGTCCAGCACCACCCCGAAGACGGCGTCGCCGGCGGCGAAGCCGGTGACCCCGTCACCGACCTGGTCGACGGCGCCCGCGAAGTCCCGGCCGAGCACCACCGGGAAGCGGTGCTCCAGCAGTGTTGCCATGTATCCGCTGATCACCGCGGTGTCGAACCCGTTGAGCGAGGACGCGGCCACCTTGACCCGCACTTCGCCCGGCCCGGCCGACGGCGTCGGCACGTCCGCCAGTTTCGCCGCCGCACCCAGTTCCGCGCTGATGATCGCGCGCATATGTACTCCTCACCTGGTGTCCACGATGGAATACGCGCGACGTTAGGGCAGCGCGCCAGGCGCTCGATACTGTCCGTAACGACGTTGCCACGCGCCCTCCGGCCGTACGGCCTGACCCGTCGGAGGTCGCCGCCCTCCGCATGGACGTCACTTTCAGTGATCGCCGACGCCGATCAGATCGCCCCCCTCGGCGGAAGCGCCGACGACAGCGGGCCCACCGCCTGATATTGCTGATCCACATCGGACCGATGCCGATCTCATAGAGAGCGCTCTCTTGACGGCGGCACGACTCCGCCCTAACGTGACGGTTGTCAATTTATTAACAGTGCTTACCAAAAGTGTTCTGCCCGGAACTCCTGGTAGCACGCCCCGCACGTTCCCTGGGAGGTAGTCCCATGCGCAGAACGACCCGACTGCTGGCCCGCCTGACCGTGGCCGCAATCGCCGCCGCCGGCCTCACCGTGCCCGCCACCGTCATCACCGCCACTCCGGCTCTCGCCGTCGGCCCGCAGACCTGGTCCGACGAGTTCAACGCGGCCGCCGGCACGCCCGTCAACGGCAACAAGTGGAAGTTCGACATCGGCGGCGGCGGCTGGGGCAACAACGAGCTGCAGTACTACACCAACAGCACCAGCAACGCCGTCCACGACGGCGCGGGCAACCTCGTCATCACCGCCCGCCGGGAGAACCCCGCCGGCTACGGCTGCTGGTACGGCAGCTGCCAGTACACCTCCGCCCGCCTGCTCACCGCCGACCGGTTCACCCAGACCTACGGCCGCTTCGAGGCCCGCATCAAGATCCCGCGCGGGCAGGGCATCTGGCCCGCGTTCTGGATGCTCGGCAGCGACATCGCCACCAACCCGTGGCCGAACAGCGGCGAGATCGACATCATGGAGAACATCGGCAAGGAGCCCGGCACCGTCCACGGCAGCCTGCACGGCCCCGGCTACTCCGGCTGCTGCTCGCTGACCGGCCAGTACACCCTGCCCGGCGGAGCGCGCCTCGCCGACGCCTTCCACACCTACGCCGTCGACTGGGCCCCCGACTCGGTGACCTGGTACATCGACGGCATCCAGTACTCCCGCAAGACCCGCGCCGACGCCGGCGCCAACCGCTGGGTCTTCGACCACCCGTTCTTCATGCTGCTGAACGTGGCGGTCGGCGGCAACTGGCCCGGCTCCCCCGACGGCAGCACCGTCTTCCCGCAGTCGATGGTCATCGACTACGTCCGGGTCTTCGCCCAGGACGGCACCACCCCGCCCACCGGCGGCACCCCGCTGATCGGCCAGAGCAGCAACCGCTGCATCGACATCCCGAACTCCAACACCGCCAACGCCACCCGGCTGCAGATCTGGGACTGCAACGGCACCGGCGCGCAGCGCTGGTCCTTCGAGTCCGACGGAAGCCTGCGGGCGCTGGGCAAGTGCATGGACGTCGCGGCTGGCTCCTCGGCCGACGGCGCGGCCATCCAGCTCTACGACTGCAACGGCACCGGCGCGCAGAAGTTCGTCCTCAGCGGAGCCGGCGACCTGGTCAACATCCAGGCCAACAAGTGCGTCGACGTCACCGCGAACGGCACCGCCAACGGCACCAAGCTCCAGCTCTACACCTGCAACGGCACCGGCGCCCAGAAGTGGCGCAAGGGCTGACGCCTCTCCTGGCTGGTGCGGTTTCGGGGAAAGTGCAGCTATCGAGCCCGACTTAGCGGCAGTTTCCCCGAAACCGCGAGCCCCACCGAGTGCGAGACCGCCCCGTCTTCCGGGTACGCCGAGTCCGGGGGGGCGGGGCACTCGCGTCAGGTGGTGCAGGAGACGGTGACCTCGGCGAAGAAGACGTGGCCGAAGTAGGGGTGGTCGAAGACCTCCCAGATGCCGGGCTCGCCGACCGGGACACAGGTGTTGAGCAGCTCGGCGCTCGCCGACGCCTCGGCGTCCCAGGTCGCGGACTGGATCGCCGAAGCGGCCGTCAGACCCCGGCCGCCGCCGGTGAACTCCTTGGCGGTGGCCGCAGTCGCGGGTGCGGCGGCTGCCACCAGCAGCGCCGTCGCGGCCGTCGCCACACCGGCCGCCTTGGCGAGACGTCGCCTGATCCTGAAGCGGTGCACGTGGTGCTCCTTCCGGGCAGGAGGGCAGGACAGAACATCGAAGTTGAGCATTCAACCGATGCCTCGATCAGCATCGCGTAATCCGACCGCGTGCCACACCCACCTCGATGCAGCCGAGCGTCTGCTCGGCGGACCCGAGCACCAGTCGACTTCCGCCTGGGTCAGCATTTTCGACGCGGGAGCGCTGGCCGTGGAGAAGGCACGCTGTTATCAGCAGCTGGGCCGGCCGATGCAGGTGCGCACGGAAACCGCCACGGCAATCGCCTCGCGGACGCCTGACCGAGTTCGTGGCCGGGCATTCGCGCAGACGAAGGTAGCCTTGATGAGGCCTGCTCGGCGGCCGGCGAGGTCGTCGACGCTACACGGCTGTTGGGCTCACGGCTCGTGCACAGGCAGCTGGAGGAGTTGCTCCCACGGTTCGCCCCGTACGCTGGCAATCGTGACGTCGCCGAATTCCTCGACCATCTGCGGGATCGGCTCTCCGACCGCTACAGAAAGCCCCGAGACGTCAACTGATGGCCGCCGCCATGACCGGTGAGCAGCCGTTCTACGAGCGTGACCCGGAGGCCTGGCAGGCCCACCTGGCGGAGGGCAACCGCATTCAGCCACGCAAGCGCGTCGGCGCTGACGTGGTCTTCCGTGACCAGGCGGGCAACGTGCTCATCGTCGAGCCTCGGTACAAGCCCGGTTGGGACCTTCCCGGCGGTATGGCCGAGGCCAACGAACCGCCGCTGGCCGCGGCGGCCCGCGAGGTCGCCGAAGAACTCGGGCTCACCTGGAGCGGCGGTCGGCTGCTGGTCCTCGACTGGGTGGCACCACATGGCCCGTGGGATGACAGCCTGATGTTCGTCTTCGACGGCGGCGTGCTCACAGCCGCGGAGCAGCAGGCCATCGCAACGGATGACGACGAGTTGGCGTCACATGCCTTCGTGGCAGCGGACGTGGCACAGGCCCGCGTCGGCCCCCGACTGGCGCGGCGGCTCGCTGCGGCTCTGTGTGCGGCGGCAAGCGGCGCGACGGTGTACCTGCAGGACGGCGCAACCGTCGAAAACGTCGCCCCTTCTCCGTAACCTGACCGGGTGACCCGCGACGTCCTTCCCGGCGCGCACACGACGCCGACCCAACGGTGCCCTCAGTGTTCGAGTATCGGGCGGCCCGTCCTGATCGGACTGGCTGACGAGACGGCCATGGAGGCCGCCGCCGCAGGTGAGCTGGTTCTCGGCGGCTGCATGATGGGGCTCGACGGCTACGCCTGGGAGTGTCCTGCGGGCCACGAGTGGACGGGCGACGAGCAGACCTGGACGCGAGCCGTCGACCTCGCCTTGGCCGGGCGGCCCCGCTGCCGCGATTGCGGTGGCCGGACGCGCCGCCTGGTCTACCCTCGCGCGCTGGCCCATCCCGGGGAGACGGATGGACTCGCCGACGACATCGCCGCCGGTCTGGCCGAGATGGCGCCTGGCGAAGGGCCGCCCGGCGTCCACTCCACCCGGATCTGCCACGACTGCCGAGCCCTCTTGGCATGACCTCGCCGAGACCGCGGCGCACGCCAAAGCCACTGCACGTGCTCGACGCACGGCGCTGGCTGACGCCGCGGGCGCGGGCCTACCTCGCCGCGTACGGGGTCCGGCGTGAGGTGTGGTCGCCCGAGCAGCATCGCAGGCACTGGCACCGCTATCACCGCCCTGCGGCCGCGATCGAGCACTTGGCTGTCTTCCAGGGCCGTTGGGGTGGGCTGGAGCTGCCGCCGACTTCCGAGTACGAAGGCGGCCCGCACGTGCTCGACGGCGACGACCCGGCCGTGGCGGAAGGCAGGGGCGCCTGTTTCACGGCCGGTCGCCCACGGTCCGCGTCGGCGTATGGGTTCATGGTCGACGGCGACGGCCGGTTCGGCATCGTTGCGGATGACACCTGGGTGCCGTTGCACGGCTCGGTCGAAGGCTGGGTGGAGTCGATCGCGCTGCGCCACCTCGCCGACCGGATGCCCGCCGAGGTGGCGCTCGCGACCGGGGCCAGGCTCGACGGGCTGCCGGAGCGGCTGCGGCTTCGCCCGGTGACCGAGGTCGCCGGGGCCGCCGATGGCTGGTGGCGCGGAGAGGACACCCTGCTCGCGGTCTACCGGGGTGAGGCCCGGCTGTTCGACAACGCGCAGTACCAGACGGCATACCTCTACACCGGCATCGACGGGCTCACCGACCGCCTCCGCGCGGGTTGAGCTGTCAGGCCTGTTCGGACAGGCGGGCGGCAAGCGCCGCGGAGCCGGCTCCCGACAGGGCGGGCAGGGCCGTCAGCCGCCCGGTGAGGACCAGCAGGAGAGCCTCCATCGGTGCGCTGACCTCCACACCCTCGCCCATGGCCCAGTCCGTGTCGGTCGCGGTGAGCCGGAAGCCCGCCATCCGGCGGCGGGCCTGGAACGGCCAGTTCAGCGCCCATACGCGGGTCGCGGCGGCTGCTGCGGCAGCCGGGTCCAGGGCGAGCCGGTGGCCCACCGGCACCGCGATGTCCTGGCTGTGCACCAGGATGTCGATCAGCGTCTCCAGCGGCGTGACGCCGAGGTTGTGCCGGCGGGAGCCGATCGTGGCGCGGATGCGCGCGACGAGTTCCTCGGTGGGCAGCGCCGCGCGGCGACGGGCCAGGTCGAGGATCAGCCGGTTCATCCCGCCGGGACGCGCGTGCGGCAACGCGCGCAGGATGTCGCGCAGCCCCATCTGCTGCAGCGTCAGGTGCGCGGCGACGTCGCGTACGGTCCAGCCCTCGCACAGCGAAGGCCGCCGCCAGTCCTCGTCGGACAGCCGATCGAGCAGGTCGGCGACCGACTGCCGCTTGATGTCGATGGCCTGCCACACCTGGTCACGATCCATGACCGCCTCGCTTTCCACGTGGCGACCGGCCGGGGACCAGGGCGGCGACGAGCGGGCCGAGCTGCCCGAGCGGGTCGAAGTTCGGGTTCGGGTAGGACAGCTGGTGCAGGACCAGCCCGGTCCAGCAGTTCATGATGATCGGCGCGTCCCGCTCCAGATCGCTGGAACCGGACACACGGATCCAGGTCAGGACGTGCGCGCGGACCCGGCCGCCGACGGCGGCGAGATGCGCCCGCAACTGCGGGCGGTGGGCCGCCTCGACGAGCACGGCGTAGCGGGCCAGCGTCAGCGTGCGATGCGAGCCGGTCGCCTGGTGGGCGAACTCGGCCAGCAGCTCGGCCAGCTCGGCGGGCGTGGTCGGGCAGCGCGTCGCCCACAGCTCGTCGAAGTTGTCGCGTTCGCGGTCGGCGACACGCGACACCACCGCTTCGAGCAGGGCGTCCCGGGTGCTGAAGTAGTTCGCGGTCGAGCCGGGCACCAGCCCGGCCCCGGAGTCGACGGCACGATGGGTCAGTCCGTGCAGGCCACGCTCGCCAAGCAGGGCGATCGCCGCGTCCAACAGCAGCTCACGCCGATTCGACATGAACCGACACTACGATAGTTGTTTCAAGAACAACATATGTAGTTTAGGCACTTCACGACACCGCGCTCCGAATCGACCCATCGCCAGTCGACATAACCCCGGGTACGCGCGAGCTATGCGCCGATGCGAGCCACCGTTCGGATGAGGCCGTCCCGCTCCAGCTGCGCCAGCACGTCATGAGCCGTCTGCGGCCGCAGTGTGCGGGCGTCGGCGATCTGCTGGCCACAGCTCCACACGACGGGATGTGACTCCTCTATCAAGGCACAGATGAAGTCATCAGGAGTCTGCGCATGGAGTCCGTGCGCAGCGAGCCGGTCTGCCGGGAAGTCCCGGAGATTCCAGGTGATGATCGAGTGCGCGCCGGCGGCGATGGCCGCCGCGACCACGTGGCGGTCGTCCTTGTCCGGCAGATCAATGGACGGGCGAGACGGATCAGCAGGTCTCGAAGGGTGTTCGGGTGAGCACATTGGCGTCGTATATGACGGTCACCGGCATCCGACTTCGCCCCCACTGGTCAGATAAGGCCGAGTTCCTCGTCAAGTGCGCTGAGTTCGTTGGCCGCACGCAGTGTGCGGGCGTCGTCGGCTCGCTGGTAGTCCAGCAGCGACTGCAGGTCGACGCGACGGTGGCTGCCGACCATGCGATACCGGATCGCGCCGGACTCCAGGAGTCTGATCAGAAACGGCCGGGAGACATGCAGCAGGTCCGCCGCCTGCTGGGTGGTCAGCTCAGCATCGGCCGGCAGCACGGTCACCGCGTGCCCGTCGGCGAGATGCGAGAGAGCACGGGCCAGCAGGACGACCGCCTCGCGAGGCACGGTCAGTTCGGCACCGGGTTCGTCGGTCACCTGGACTCGAACATCGGCTGGGCCTTCGGGATGATCGCGCAGATAGGAGCGGATCCGCTCCAATGCGCGGGAAGCGAGCTCCACCACATGCGCACTGGGCGGTTCCGTACTCATGGCCCCGACGCTCACCGCTCCACCTCCTCACCGACAGCCCCCATACTATCCGCAATAAACGAAACATGGCGGGTGCCCGCTACGCTCGGCCGGTGACCGCGCGCCGCCCCTACCCACAGAGGATCCTGATCTACGGGGTGTACGGGGCGGGCAAGTCCACCCTCGCCCTGGAGCTCTCCCGGCGGCTGGGCCTGCCCTGGCAGCCGGTCGACGAGCTGACCTGGGAGCCCGGCTGGAAAGAGGTCCCGATGCCGGTCCAGCGCGACCGGATCGCCGCGATCTGCCGCAAGAAGTCCTGGATCCTCGACGGCGCGTACAAGGACTGGCTGGACCTCCCGCTCGCCTCCGCCGACCTGGTCATCGGCCTGGACTTCTCCCGCGGCCTGACCCTGCGGCGGCTGCTGCGGCGCACCGCGCGGCTGATCTCGACCGGCGAGGTCATCTGCAACGGCAACCGGGAGACGCTCGGCAGCGCGCTGTCCTCCGAGTCGATCATCCTCTGGCACTTCGCTTCGTACGGGCGCAAGCGCCGCCGCATGCGCCGGTGGGCGGCCGACTCCCCCGGCCCGCAGGTGCTGCTGTTCCGCACCCCCGCCGAGCTGGACGGCTGGCTGGCCGAGCTGAGCCCGGTCAGCTCCGAAGGAAGGGCACCTTCTTAACGCTATTGGTGCGCAGGGTGCCCTTCCTTATCGACCACCACGGTGAAGGTGAGCTGGCGGCGGACGGCGAAGCCCATCGCCTCGTAGAGCCGGATCGCGGCGGTGTTGTCGCTGGCCGCGTGCAGGAACGGCGTCTCGCCGCGACGACGCACGCCCGCCGCGACCGCGCGGATCAGCCTGGTGGCCAGCCCCTGGCCGCGGTACGCCGGGTCGGTGCAGACGGCGCTGATCTCGGTGAATCCGGGCGGGTGCATGCGCTCGCCGGCCATCGCGACGAGCCTGCCGTCCTGCCTGATGCCGAGGTAGGAGCCCATCTCGACGGTGCGGGCGAGGAAGGGGCCCGGTTTGGTGCGCTCGACCAGGTCGAGCATCTCCGGCACGTCGGCCGCACCGAGCGGCACCGCCTCGGGCTCGTCCGCGACCGCGAGGGCGTCGTCGACCAGCTGGACGACCTCGTCCTGCCAGGTGATCTCCCAGCCGGGCGGCACCGGGTAGTCGCCGATGAGCACCGCGCGGCCACCGGCTCCCACCAGCACTGCGAGGTCCTGCCAGGCCTGGGCGTCGGCACCCGCGGGCAGCGCGGCGAACGGCGTCACCGCCGGGTCGTAGCAGCGCGCTTGGCCGTGCCGCCGGGCGAATCCGCCTTGCGGGCCGGACAGGGCGGCCCCGGCCGGGTCGTCGAGCACACCGGTGTCGATCGCGTGCGCGCCGCTCATCGAAAGACCACTCCCCCGCGACGATGTCCTGGTCAGCAGTGGCCATCGTAGTCGCCGTGGCGGTCCATCGACCTGGGCGGTCAGAACAGCAGTCGCTGGCCGGCGCTCAGGGCGATGTGCGCGGCGAGCCGGTCGCCGTCGGCGATCAGGAGGTCGCTGAACCGGACCCGGCCACCGGGCAGGTGCACGGTGAAGTCGCGGCGGGTGGTGGTGAACGCGCCGTTGCTGGTGTTGACGGTGACGCCTTCGACGTACGCGACCTCGTGCCAGGTCACCACGTGCCGCACCCGGCCGAGCGCGCCGACCGTGATCATCCCCCGTTCGAACACGTGAATCGCCCGGTTGCGGTGGATGAGCAGGGCCTGCGCGAGCAGTCCGACGGTGATCGCGGTGCCGGCGAGCTGGTAGGCGACGACGTGTGCGCCGAGGCCCAGGATCAGCGTGGTCGCGGCCACGATGGGGGCGGTGAGCAGTTGGGCGACCGGTCGGGTGCCGTAGCGCCGCAGCTGGTTGCCGAGTCCGGCGTGGGCCGCCCTGTCCTGGACGCTCGAACCGCGCTTCATCGACAACCCTCCACATAAGACATACGGAGGGTACAGCAGCAGTACACGTTAGGTTAGGGCGGGTCGGCCGGGCCATCTCCTCAGCCAGCGGTCGATGCGGCGCAGCTGCCGCGGCGTCAGTCCGGCCTGCACCGGCGGCGCCAGCACCAGCGCCCGGTTGCCCCACCGCCTCGTGTCGGCGGCGCGCAGCTGGTGGCGTACGTCGTCGTCGGTCCAGAGCAGCGGGCGGCCCTCGTCGAGCACCCGCAGCGCGGCGGGCAGCTTCCACCACGTGTGCTTCCTGGTGACCAGCGGGCTCGCCAGGACGGCGTCCATCGACACGAACTCGGGGCAGTCCCGCACCGGCCAGGACGGCAGTCCCAGCGCCGTGCCGACGTTGACCGAGTTGTGCTGCCAGGTGCTGTGCCACCAGATCTCGGCGCGGCCCTGCTCGTGGACCCGGCGCAGGAAGTCCAGCACCGGCGTCGCGGCCAGGATGGGCCACTCGATGTCCTCGTTGCTGGCCGCGGCGGTCCGCACCCACTGGTGGCCGCGCCACACCCGGCGATCCGGCAGATCGGTGACCGCGTTGATGACCCCGTCGATGTCCAGCAGCCAGATCGGCACCCCCTTGGCCACCGGCCGATTCCGCCGTAACAGCGCGATCACTCCCTGAGCCGCCCGTCCGTGTCGGCTCCATCATTTCGCCGTCCGGCAAGCCCGGCAAGGCCGCGACCGGCCCGTCCTGGTGTAGCCGGGCGGGTCGGCGCTGTCCGCCCACGCCAGTACGCTGCCCGCCATGACGCACACCGAGCGGACCCTGGCCGCATTGCTCGCCGAGGCGAAAGCCCTGCCCGCAGGCCGCACGAAGTGCGAGCGCCTGGACGAGGTGATCCGCCTGGCCGACGCCGCGGGGTGGGACGCCTTCGCCTTCGACACCCGGCTCGGGGCCCTGGGCGACTACACCCAGGCCGGGCAGACCCAGCGCGAACTGCTGGCCCTGTCGAGGTGCCTGGCAACGCTCGACCGCACGCCGGAGCTCGTGACGCCGTGGCAGCACCGGCGGCTGCTGTGGTCGCTGGTGTACGCGCCGATGAACCTGGTCCGCTTCCCCACGGTGGCCCGGCAGCAGATCGAGCAGGTGTTCGCCGACGCGGAGCGGCACTTGCGCGGCTCCGGCTACCAGATGCACGCGATCTACCAGCTGCGCATGTACGTCGCCCTGCATCTCGGGGACCACGAGGCGGCGCTGACCTGGCACGACCGCTTCGTCGTGGCCAAGCCCGACCAGATGTCAAGCTGCAACGCCTGCGTGCCGTCGTATCTCATCGAGTGCTACCAGGAGACCGGCCAGTTCGCCCGGGCGGTCGAACTCACCGAGAAGGTGAAACACCTGACCTGCCACGGGCAGCCGTACTGGCTGCTCAGCCACGCCCTGCTGCCCTACGTTCGCACCGGTGACCTCGACGGGGCCCGCGAGGCCCAGCGGCGCGCCTATCCGGGCATGACCGACGCGAACTGGCTGCACGGCATCGGCCTGCACCTGGTGTACTTCGCGCTGGCCGGCAACGAGGTACGCGGGCTCGATCTGGTCGAACGCCATCTGCCCTGGCTGGACAGCTCGCCGTCGCCGTTCCAGACGATGGAGTTCGCCTCGGGCGCGGTGATGGTACTGCGCGCGCTGGCGCAGGCCGGGCACGGCGGCACGGTGGTCCGCGACGGCCGGCGCGGCGGCGAGCCGCTGACCACCGTCGCCGCGCTGTGCGACGAGCTCTCCACGACCGCGAACGACCTCGCCTGGCAGTTCGACGCCCGCAACGGCAACGACCACTTCCGGCGTCGCCTGGCGGCCCGGTCGGTGCCCACCGCCGACGCACCGGCGCGCTGACGGCCGGGGCGTCGTTGCCCACCGGGCGGGTTACCGATAATGTCCGCGCCTGACGCGGCCCGTACCGCCGCGGCCAGGCGAAGGGGGCACGATGGCGTCGTCCGGGGTGGTCTTCCCCGTCAGCACCGGCACCGAGCGCAGCACGTCCGCGCTGGGCCGGGCGGTGGTCGCCGACGCGCTGCGGCCGGTGGACCCGGTCGGGGCGCGGGCGGCCGAGCACGAGACCAACTGGCGCGCCGACTACCTGGTGCACTTCCGGCGGCTGGTGGAGGCGGGGCTGCTGTCCGGTGACGCGGCACGCGGCAGCGCGGCGGCGGGCCTGGCCTCCTTGCACCAGCGCATGCGCGTGGTCACCGGCGACGGCGAGACCGGGCTGCGCGAGGTGTTCGAGGGCAAGCCCGACCCGGCCGCCGAGCTGGGCACGGTGACCGTCGGCGGCGACGGCGACACCGACCGCGAGCTGTCGCTGCCGTACCGGGGCGAGCGGTTGCGCGGTGACGCGCTGGCCCGGCAGCTGGACGCGTGGGTGACCGCCGGGGTCGTGGAGCCGAGCTGCGCCGAGGCGGTGCGGGCGGTGCTGGCCAATCCGGACTGGCTCGACCTGTCCGACGTGCGGGTGGTGGCGCTGGGCGCGGGGGCCGAGATGGGCCCGACGCATTCGCTGCTGCGCTGGGGCGGCGAGGTCGTCGCGGTGGACCTGCCGCGGCCGCAGCTGTGGCGGGGCCTGCTGGAGACCGCCCGGCGCTACGGCGGCCGGCTGCGCGTCCCGGTCGCCGCCGCGCGCCGCGACCACGCGGACCTGGCCGAGGTGGCCGGCGCGGATCTGCTGCACCAGCTGCCCGCGGTCGCGGACTGGCTGCTCGGCGTGGACGGCCGGCTGGTGATCGGCAACTACGTCTACGCCGACGGGGCGACCAACGTGCGGGTGTGCGCCGCGGTCGACGCGCTGTCCGAGCACCTGCGCGGGCAGCGCCCGGACACGGCGCTGGCGTTCCTGGCCACCCCGACGGACGTGTTCGCCGCGCCGGGCGAGGCGGTCGCGCAGGCCGACGAGAAGTACCGGCAGCCCTCGACGCTGCGTACGCTGCGCGGGCCGCTGCGGTTCGTGTCGGCGGGGCGGCTGCTGCGGCGCAACTACGCGCCGGACGCCGACCCGGGCATCTGCGACAGCCTCGTGGCGCAGCAGGGCCCGAACTACGCGCTGGCCAAGCGGCTGCAGCGGTGGCGGGCGGCGGTGGCCCGGCACGAGGGGGCGACGGTCAGCTTCAAGGTCGCGCCGCCGACGCGTACCCGCTCGGTGGTGAAGAACCGGGTGCTGGCCGCGGCGTACGCGGGTGCGCCGGCGTTCGGGGTGGAGGTGTTCGAGCCGGCCACGTCCAACACGCTGATGGCCGCGCTGCTCGTGCACGACCTGCGCAATCCCCCGCCGGTACGCGAGCACGTGTGGCAGGAGGAGGCGCAGGGCGCGGCGCACGGCGGGCTGTGGCGCATGCCGTACGCCCCGCGCAGCGCCCTCGGGCTGGCGGCGCTGCTCGGCCTGGGCGGCGCGCGCAACTGAGACGGCGCGGCCCGCACCGGCGGTCGTCCGCCGGTGCGGGCCGCCGCGCCGGTCAGACCAGCGTCTTGAGGTAGGCGTCCAGGGCCCGGTAGGACTCGTTGGCCCCGCCCTCCATGCCGGAGGCGACCATGCCGTCGCGGTCCTCCTTGTTGGCGAACGTCGAGGTGCCGGTGAGCGTGGTCTTGCCGTCCTTGTGCTCGAAGACGAGGCGCTCGACGGAGATGTGGCCGGGCAGGCCCTCCCACTCGAAGGTCTGCACGATCAGCTCCATCGGCACGATCTCGCGGACCTCGCCGCGGAAGGCCCACTGCTCGCCGTTGTCGCCGTGCTCGACGATGCGCCACTTGCCGCCGGGCCGGAAGTCGAACGCGGTCACGTCGGCCTCGTGGCCGCGGGCCCACCACTTCTTCAGGTGCTCGGCCTTGGTGTGCACCTCCCAGACCAGCGCGAGCGGCGCGTCGAAGCTGCGCGTCATCACGATCTCGAGGTCACCCTGCAGTTTGACGTCCAGGGTCTTGGTCTCGCCCATCTCACTTCTCCTCTTCCGAGGGACCCGTCTGCTGAAGGGTCCGCAGGTAGTCGTCCAGCCGGTCGTAGCGCTCGTCCCAGAAGCGGCGGTATTGCTCCGCCCAGGCGGAGATGTCGCGCAGCGGGGCGGCCTCCAGCCGGCAGGGCCGCCACTGGGCGTCCCGGCCGCGGGTGATCAGGCCCGCCTGCTCCAGCACCTTCAGGTGTTTGGAGACCGCCTGGAGGCTGATCGGGAACGGCTCGGCGAGCTGGTTCACGGTGGCCTCGCCGTCGGCCAGTCGGGCGAGGATCGCCCGTCGGGTCGGGTCGGCCAGCGCCGCGAAGACCAGGCTCAGTCGGTCCATGACCGCCTCTCTATTCAACCATCCGGTTAATCAACCGACCAGTTGAGTATGCACCTCACGCCACCCCTCCGCAACCCATACCCCGGAAACACGAACGGGCGGCCGGCGGTCCGCGAGGACCACCGGCCGCTCACGGGCGGCGCGGTCGGGAAACCGTCAGCGGACGGCCGGCGGAGACCGTTGCCATACTGTGTGGCACACACTATCGTGTGACGCATGGTGAACGACGAGCAGCTCTCGACGCATCTGCAGGAACTGCGCCGGGGCACCGTCGTGCTGGCCTGCCTGCTCGTGCTGAGGCAAGCCAACTACGGATACGCACTGCTCGACCTGCTGGAGCAGCGCGGTTTCGCGGTCGACGCGAACACCCTCTACCCGCTGCTGCGGCGCCTGGAGAAACAGGGGCTGCTGACCAGCGACTGGAACACCGACGAAGCCCGGCCGCGCAAGTTCTACCGCACCAGTGCCGAGGGCGAGCACCTCGCCGAGACGCTGGGCCGTGACTGGGACGCCCTCGACGCCGCATTCCGTGCTCTGAAAGGCCGGCCATGACCACCCTCACCGACCGCTATGTGGACGCCGCGCTGCGCCGCCTGCCCGGCCGCCAGCGCGCCGACATCGAGAAGGAGCTGCGCACCGCGATCGCCGACGCCGTGGACGACCGGGTCGAAGCCGGTGAAGAACCCGCCGCGGCTGAGATCGAGGTGCTGACCGGCCTCGGCGACCCGGCCCGGCTCGCCGCCGGCTACGCGGACCGGCCGCTGCACCTGATCGGCCCCGCGCTCTACCACGACTACGCCCGCCTGCTCACGGTGCTGCTGGCCACGGTCGTGCCCGCGGCGGCCGCGGGGGTGGGCCTGGTCCGCGCGCTGCACGGCGCGGACCCCCTGGCCCTGGCCGGTGACGTGCTGTCGGCGGCGTTCACCACGGCCGTCCACATCGTCTGCTGGACCACGCTGGCCTTCGCGGCCATCGACCGGCTGCCTCGGCTGCGCCGCGGCCCGGCCCGGCCCTGGAGCGTCGAGGCGCTGCCCGTGCCGCCCAGCCGCCGGGCCCGCTACGCGGAGCTGGCGACGTTGACCGTGATCACCGTGCTGTTCTCGACGTTCGTGCTGCTGACACCCGTGGTGAGCACGCAGAGCGACCCGAACGGAGAGCCGATCGGGCTGTTCGCGCCGCGGCTGTGGGAGACGGGCCTGGTCTACGCGTTCCTGGCCGTGGTGCTGGCCGGGCTCGGCTTCGCGTTCGCTCGGCACTACGCGCGCTGGAGCGTGCCGCTGGCCGTCGCCGGCTCGCTCGTCGACGTCGCGGCCTCGCTCGCACTGATCTGGCTCGTGACGACGGACCGGCTGCTCAACCCCGCGTTCGTCAGCGCGGCCGGATGGGGCCCCGAGGTGCCCCGGTGGATCGGCATCGGCCTGGTCGCCGTGTCCGTGGTCACCCTGCTGCACACCGTCGCCGAAGCGGTGGGCCAGGCCCGCCGCGCCACCCCGAGCTGAGGAGAGCACCCGTGAAAGCCATCGTCTACGACAGGTACGGCTCCCCCGACGTGATCCGCCACGCCGACGTGCCCACCCCCGCCATCCGTCCTGATCAGGTGCTGGTGCGCGTACACGCCTGCTCGCTCAACTTCGGCGACCGAGCCGCGCTGCTCGGCGAGCCGCGGCTGATCCGGATCGCGTTCGGGCTGCGCCGGCCCAAGGCCCCGATCCTGGGCCGCGACGTGGCCGGCACCGTCACCGAGGTCGGCGCGCAGGTCACCGCCTGGCAGCCGGGAGACGACGTCTTCGGCGAGGTCAACCAGCGCGGCTTCGCCGAGTACGTCGCCGTGCCCGCCGCCCACCTGGCCCGCAAGCCGGCCGGGGTGACGTTCGAGCAGGCCGCGACGCTGCCGGTGGCCGCGTCCACGGCGCTGCAGGCGCTGCGGCTGGGCGGGGTCACCACCGGCACCCGGCTGCTGGTCAACGGGGCCTCCGGCGGCGTGGGCACGTTCGCCGTGCAGCTCGCTGCCGACCTGGGGGCCCGGGTCACCGGCGTGTGCAGCACGCGCAACGCCGAGCTGGTGCGCTCGCTGGGCGCGGAGGTCGTCGACTACACCCGGGAGGACTTCACCGCGGCGGATCGCAGCTACGACGTGATCTTCGACCTGGCGGGCGGGCACTCGCTGGGCGCGTACCGGCGGGTGCTCGCGCCCGGCGGCGTCTACCTGTCCTCCAGCGGCGCGGGCGGCCGGACCCTGGGCCCGATCCCGCACCTGCTGAAGGTGACCGCGGCCGGTGTGGTGTCCCGGCAGCGGCTGCGCGTGGTGGCCAACCGCCGCGACACCGCCGACCTGGAACACCTCGCCGCCCTGATCGCCGCGGGCCGGCTCACGCCGGTCATCGAGCACGTCCGCCCCCTCGCCGAGGCGGCCGAGGCCTTCCGCGCCCAGCTCGCCGACCACGCCCGCGGCAAGACCGTCCTCGTCGTCCCCGAAGCCTGACGCGCTTGCAGTTTCGGGGAAAGTGCACGAACTAGCGCCCTCGAAGGTGCACTTTCCCCGAAACTGCGAGGCACCCGTGATCGGGGCGTCCACGTCAGGGCACGGTGGCGGTGCCTTGGGCGAGGCGCAGTTCGCGGCCGGTGTGGTCGGCGCGGATCCGGCGGTCGTGGGTCACCAGGACCACCGTGCCCGGGTAGTCGCGCAGCGCCGACCCCAGCTCCTCGACCAGGCCCGGTGACAGGTGGTTGGTCGGCTCGTCGAGCAGCAGCAGGTCCACCGGCTGCCGCACGATGCGGGCCAGTTCCAGCCTGCGGCGCTGGCCGGCCGACAGCACCCGCACCGGCTGCGACAGGTCGTCGCGCCGGAACAGGCCCAGGTTGAGCAGCTCCGCCGCGTACTCGCCGGGTTCGCCGGGCAGCCCGGCCGCGTAGGCGGCGAGCAGCGTACGGCGGTCGTCGGCGGCGCCGTGCTGGCGCAGGAACCCGAGGCGCGCCGGGCGATGGCGTACCGTGCCCCCGTGCGGGCCGGCCTCCCCCGCGATCACCTGCAGCAGCGTGCTCTTGCCCGAGCCGTTGGGTCCGGTGACGAGCAGCCGCTCCCCTGGCGCGAGCCGCAGCGCGTCCAGCCGCAGCCGCCCCGGCACCGCGACGTCCACCAGCTCCAGCGGCGGCTGTTCAGCCAGGTCACCGGCGGTGACCCGGGCGGACAGGCGCAACGGCTCCGGCGGTGGCGGCACGGGATCGTCGAGCAGCCGGGCCAGCTGCTCCCGGGACGCCCGGATGCGCCCGGCCGCACCGTGCGTACGCGAGCGGGCCCGGAACGCCCCCGCGCCGCTGAACCCGCGCGGGCCCTTGCGCGGGATGGCCGCCAGCCGGTCGGCGTTGGCCGCCAGCAGCTCGCCGTGGCGGGCGACGTCGGCCTGCCACTGCTCGTGCCGTTGCCGCTGCCGGGCCCGGTCGGCGGCCTTGGCGGCGAGGTAGCCGTCGTAGCCGTCGCCGTGGCGGCGGACCGCGCCGGCGTCGACCTCCAGCACGGTCGTGGCGACCCGGGCCAGGAACTCCCGGTCGTGGGTGACCGCGACGACGGTGCCCCGGTGCGCCAGCAGGTGCTGCTCCAGCCAGTCGAGGGCGGTGTCGTCGAGGTCGTTGGTGGGTTCGTCGAGCAGCAGCAGCCGGGGCCGTGCGGCCAGGGTCGCGGCGAGCGCGAGCCGGGCCCGGTCGCCGGCGGACAGCGCGTCCAGGCGGCGGCTTCGGTCCAGCCCCGGCCGGCCGAGCGCATGCAGGGCGATCTCGACGCGGCTGTCGGCTTCGTATCCGCCGCGGGACTCGAACAGGTCGAGCAGGTCGGCGTACGCGGCCAGGCGGGTGCCGTCGTCGCCGTCGAGGTCGCGTTCGGCGGCGCGCAGCCTTGTCTCGATGTGCCGCAGCTCGCTCAGGGCGAGGTCGACGGCGTCCTGCACGGTGGCGTGGCCGGGCAGGTCGAGGGTCTGCGGGAGGTAGCCGACCCCGCCGAGGGTGGTGACCGTGACGGTGCCGTTGCCCGGTCGCAGGCGGCCGGCGACGATGCGGAGCAGGGTCGACTTGCCGGAGCCGTTGTCGCCGATGACGCCGACCCGTTCGCCGGGGCGGATGGTGAGGTCGACCCGGTCGAGCACGACGCGGTCGCCGTAGCGGTGGGTGACGTCGGAGAGGGTCAGCTGGGTGTCTGCGGGTGATGGCGCGGTGCGCATGGTTGTCCTGCGATTCTCGGCATGGCCGATCGGCGGGGCGATGGGCGGACCGCGCGCAGGTGTGGCCTTCAGACGGGGAAGGATTGCCGGGTGACGGCCGTCTCCTGCGCGCGTACACGGCCGGACGGAGCGGAGCTCGACGTCGTAGGGGCCGCGGCCGCGAGAATCACAGGAACATCAGTGCCATGCGGACGAGGTTAGCGCGGGGTCCAGGACGCGCCAACAGGTTTTCGCGCTGCGGCCCGGCGCGGGAGATCCCGGCGCCGGGCCGCTGACGGTACGGGTCAGGGCATGGACACCAGGTGGTTGTGGACGGTGTTGGCGAAGTTGTAGCCGTTGGACGCGTCCCAGTTGATGGACCAGGTCATCGCGCCGCGGATCGTGGGCCAGCGCGCCGGGGGCACGAAGCTGCCGCAGTTGGTGCCGGCGGCCAGGCAGTTCAGCGCGTTGTTGACCACGGTCGGGTTGACGTAGCCGCCGCCCGCGGCCTGGGTGGTGGCGGGCAGGCCGAGCGCGATCTGGTCGGGCCGCAGCGCCGACTGCAGCTGGATGCAGGCCAACGCCGTGAGGAAGTTGATCGTGGCCTGCGAGTACGCGAACTGCTGGTCGCAGCCGAGCATGCTGCCCGAGTTGTAGAACTGGGTGTGCACGATCGTCAGGATGTCGCGGATGTTGAGCGCGAGCGAGAAGTAGCCCGCCCCCGTCGACTGCATGTCGATGGTCTGCGGGGCCATCGTGATGATCAGTCCTGACCCGACCCGGGAGCGCAGGTTGCGCAGCGCCTGCTCCATGTACGTCGCGTTGAGCCCGTTCTCCAGGTCGATGTCGACACCGTTGAAGCCGAAGTCGGTGATCAGGGTGTAGAGGCTGTTGGCGAAGTTGGTCGCCGCCGTCGAGCTGTTCACCGAGACCGAGCCCAGCTCGCCGCCGACGGACAGGATGACCTTCTGGTTGCGGGCCTTGAGCGTGGCGACGTCGGTGCGGAACTGGGCGTTGGTGTAACCGCCGAGCGCCGAGGACAGCCCGGAGTCGACGTTGAAGGTCACCGCGCCTGGGGTGCCGGACACGGCGTCGGCGAACGCGACGGCCACGATGTCGTACGTGGTCGGCACCGACGACAGCCGCAGCGGGGTGGCCCCGTTGACGAAGTTCTGCCAGTACCCGGTGAGCAGGTGCTTGGGCAGGGTGCCGGTGGTGCAGCCGGTGGTGGTGCCGGACGCGGCCGCCGACGCCGGGGACTCGCCGGTGGCGTTGTAGGCGCGCACGGTGTAGGTGTGGCTGGAGCAGGTGGCCAGGCCGGTGATCGTGGCGGAGGTGCCGGTGACGGTGGCGCGCACGGTGCTGCCCTCGTACACCCGGTAGCCGGTGACGGTGCCGGACGAGGCGCTCCAGGAGACGTTCAGCGAGGTGTTGGTCGCGCCGCCGACGCTGACGTTGCCGGGGGTGCCGGGCACGCCGGTGCCGCAGCCGGTGGTGGTGACGGTGACGTTGCCCGAACGCGGGGACTCGCCGGCGCTGTTGTACGCCGCGACCGAGTAGGTGTGCGTGGTGCACGCGCCCAGGCCGCTGATCGTGGCCGAGGTGCCGGTGGGGTTGGCGACGACGGTGCTGCCCTCGTACACCCGGTAGCCGGTGACCGTGCCGGACGAGGCGCCCCAGCTCAGCGCGACCGACGTGTTGGTGATCGAGCCGGCGGTCGGGCTGCCGGGCGTGCCGGGCACCGGGTTGGTACCGCCCTGGCCCTGCAGGGACACGTCGTCGGCGAAGTAGGTGCCGGTGCCGTACCAGCCGTGCAGGTAGACCTGGATCGAGCTGCTCGCGGCGGTGAAGTTCAGGGTGAGCTGGGTCCAGTTCGTCGCGTTCGGGGTCCAGGTGGACGCGCCGCCGTTGACGCCGAGGTAGACGTAGCTGCCCCGGACCCAGGCCGACAGCGTGTACTGGGTGCCGGAGACGACGGAGACCGTCTGGGTGCACTTGGAGTTGTCGGATGCGCTCGCCGCGCCCTGCAGCGCCTTCGTGCCGGTGCGCACCGGGGTGGACACGACGCTGCCCAGGTTGCCGGTGCAGCTCCACGGCGACAGCGCGCCGGTCTCGAAGCCGCCGTTGACGAGCACCTCGGCGGCGGAGGCGGGGGCGGACAGCGCCGCCACCGCGAACGTGGTGACCAGCGCGGTGGCCAGGGCCGCCGCCGCTGTTCGCAGTCTGTTCATGCAAGCTCCGATCTCAGGACACGGGGGAGCCGTTCTCCTGGGATCGTCGCGGGTCGATAATTAACAGTCAATAAGCCTTACTATTAATTCCCACCAATTGAGACGATGCGCCGACGACACGGCCCGCTCGCCTGACGCGAGCGGGCCTGTGCTGCCGGTACGTGACTACTCGACGTCCGCGCCGACGCGCTCCGGCTGACGCTGCGCCGGAACGGCGAGCTCGGCGTCACGGCGGCCGTTGGCGTACTCAGCCAGCTCGGGGTCACCCTCGTGCCGGCGCTGCTCGGCCTGCTCCTCGTGCGCCTCGGCCACGGCCTCCTCGCCCTGCGGCGGGCCCTCCAGCTCCAGCACCGCCTCGACCTGCTCCGCCTGCACCTCGACCTCGTCGGGCTCGGCAGCCGAGTGGCGGGGGTTCGGGCGCATCTGCACGCGCGGGTACTCGCCGGTCTCGACCCCGCCGACGGCGGCGGCCATGACGGCGGCGGCGGCCAGGTTGGCCACTCGCTCCGCCTCGCGCTGCACCCGGGCCCGCACCGCCACGGCGTGGCGCTCGGCGGACTCGGCCGAACGCCGGGCCTCCTCCAGCCGATGCAGCTCGTGGTTGAGCTCCTGGGTGGTCTCGCTGAGGCGCTGCTGCAGCTGGGCCACGTCGCGCTCGGCGGTGGCGCCGTCCTGGCGCGACTGCACCAGGCGCTGCTGGGCGATGTCGAGCTCGGCCTGCAGCTGGGCCAGCGCCTGGCGGCGGGCCCGGATCTCCTGCTGCACGACGGTGAGCTGCTGCTGGTGCGCGGCGTTCTGGTCGTCGGCGCGGCGGCGCAGGTCGGCCGCGTGCTGCTGGGCCTCGGCGTGCAGCGCGGCGTTCTTCTGGTTCACCGCGGTGCGCTGGCCGGCCAGCTCACGCTCGGCGGCCGCGCGCAGCTCGACGAGCTCGCGCTCGACGTTGGCCTTCCACTGCGAGACCTCCTGCTGGGTCTGCGCGCGGGCGGCCTCGACCTCCTGCTGCACCCGGACGCGAGCCGCCTCGACCAGCGCGTCGGCCTCGGCACGGGCGTGCTCGGCCTGCTGGGCGTTCTGGTCGTGCACCCGCTTGAGCTCCTGCTCGGCGCGCTCCAGGGCGCCCTCGCTCTCGGCGCGCAGCCGGTCGGCCTGCTCCCGGGCGTCGGAGAGGATCTTCTCCGCCTCATCCTTGTGGTGGGCCATCTGCTGGGCCGTGGTGGTGGTGATCGCCTCGGCCTGCTTCTCGGCCAGCTCCAGGATCTGGTCCACCATCGGGCCCAGGTGGCGGAAAGACGCCCGCTCGACCTGCGCCGGGCGCTGGCGCAGCTCGGCCAGCTCGGACAGGTCGGTGTGCTGGCGCTTCAGCCGCTCGGTCAGGTCGCGGACCTGCCCGAGGGCGCGCTCGCGCTCTGCCGACAGCGACGACACCTCGGCGTTGATGCGCGCGATGTACTGCTCGACCTGCCGCTGGTCGTAGCCGCGCAGTTTGACCTCGAAGTCGGGCCGTGCCGCCAGGTCGTCGCGTAGTGCGAGCACGTCCTCGTCCTGAGACATACGTCTTCCTCCACAAGATCACGATCGCGTCGGCCGGTGGTGGCCGCGCCGCCGGGGGTAGCGGTGCGTTCGGCGTACCCGCCTGCGCATCCGCAGACGGTACCGGCGTCCCTATGTTCGCCGTCACCCCGCCCCGCCACCAGTCCACCGACCGTTCACGTTTGTGTCGGATCGGGGCCTGCCGGACAGGTTGGCACCACAGTTGAGCCAGATAGGCTTGCCTATGGCACCATCGTGGTGCCATAGTGGTGCCATGGAACTGACGCCCTACGTGGAGAAGCTCCGGGCGGAGCTGGCAGTCGCGGCCGAGACCGGCGGCGCGGAGGCCCGCGCCCTCGCCGAGCGCCTGACCGTGCCGCTGGAGTCGGCGATCCGGCTCACGCTGCTGGAGGCGATCTCGGCCGCCGCCGACGAGATCACCCGCGACCTCGCGCCCGGCTCGGTCGAGGTGCGGCTGCGCGGGCTCAACCCGGTCTTCGTGGTGAACACCCGGCAGAGCCCGCCCGAGGAGCACCCGGTTGCCCCCGCCGCCGCACCGGCCTGGGACGAGACCACCGGGGAGAAGGGCGCGACCTCGCGCATCAACCTGCGCCTGCCCGACGAGCTGAAGGCGCGCATCGACGAGGCCGCCGCCCGCGAGCGGCTGTCGGCCAACTCCTGGCTGGTCCGGGCTGCCGCGGCCGCGTTGGACGCCACCGCCGCGCCGCGCCCCGCAGCCCGCCCCAGCGGCACGGACCTCGGCCAGCGCTACACCGGCTGGGCGCGCTGACCCTGCCCCGCCACCCACCCCCGCCCACCAGCGGATTCACCGAACAGACCGAGGTAAGGGGAGCACCATGCCCACTTTCGCCACACCCGATCCGATCACCGTGTCCGTCAGCGTCATCGCCGCCGACGTGCGCATCGTCGCGACCGAGCGCACCGACACCGTGGTCGAGGTGCGTCCCGCCGACAACGGCAGCAAATCGATCAAGTTGGCCGAGCAGACCCGCGTGGAGTACGCCGACGGCCGCCTGCTCATCAAGACGCCCAAGCACCTCGGCACGCTGATCGGCCGCACCGGCTCCCTCGACGTCGACATCCACCTGCCCGCCGGGTCGGCCCTCGACGGCGACTCGGGCCTCGGCGACCTGCACGTCGACGGCCCGCTGGGCGACTGCCGCTACAGCTCCGGCTACGGCCGGCTGCACTTCCAGCAGACCGGCAACCTGCGCGCCAGCACCGGCGCGGGCGAGATCAGCGCCGACCTGGTGTCCGGGGACGCCGACCTGTCCACCGGTGCCGGGCGCACCCGCGTCGGCGTCGTCGCGGGCAACGCGGTCATCAAGAGCTCGACCGGCGGCTGCGAGGTCGGCACGATCGCCGGCACCGGCCGGATCAACGGCGCCGACGGCCCCATCACCGTCGGCCGGGCCGCCGCCGAGCTGACCGCCAAGACCGCCAACGGCGACGTCACCGTCGACCGGGCCGAGGGCGGGCTCACCGCCAAGACCGCGTTCGGCGACATCCGTGTCGGCGCGGCGGTGCGCGGCACGCACGTGCTGGAGACCTCCGCCGGGCGCATCGACGTCGGCATCCCCGAAGGCACCGCGGCCTGGCTGGACCTGAGGTCGAGCCGCTCGGTGCGCAACACCCTCGACAACGTGCCCGGCCCGGAGGAGTCCGACGAGCGCGTCGAGGTGCGCGCCCGGACCCACTGGGGCGACATCACCATCCGCCGCTCCTGAGAGGACACTCCCCCATGCCCACCCCCGCGAACGCCATCGAGGTCGCCGGCCTGCGCAAGGCGTACGGTGACAAGACCGTTCTGGACGGCATCGACCTGCAGGTCCCCGCCGGCACCGTATTCTCCCTGCTCGGGCCCAACGGCGCCGGCAAGACCACGATGGTCAACATCCTGTCCACCCTGCTGCGCCCCGACGCCGGCCGGATCCGGGTGGCGGGCCACGACCCGGCCACCCATCCCGACGACGTACGCGCCGCGATCGGCCTGACCGGACAGTTCTCCGCATTGGACACCTTCCTCACCGGCGCGGAGAACCTGGCCTTGATGGCCGACCTGAACCACCTCGACCGCCGCGAGGGCCGCCGCCGCGTCGCCGACCTGCTGGAGCGCTTCGACCTGACCGAGGCGGCGGCGAAACCGGCCACCACCTACTCGGGCGGCATGAAGCGCCGGCTCGACCTGGCCATGACCCTGGTCGGCAACCCGCGGGTGGTGTTCCTCGACGAGCCGACCACCGGCCTGGACCCGCGCAGCCGCCGGACCATGTGGGACAGCATCCGCGCCCTGGTCGCCGACGGCGTCACCATCTTCCTCACCACGCAGTACCTGGAGGAGGCCGACCAGCTCGCCGACCGGGTAGCCCTGCTCGACCACGGCCGCATCATCGCCGAGGGCACCCCAGCCGAACTCAAGCGGCTCATCCCCGGCGGGCACCTCCGACTGCGCTTCGCCGGACTCGCCGAGCTGGAGGCCGCCACCCGCCTGTTCGGCACCTCGACCCGCGACGACGACGCGCTCACCCTGCAGGTGCCCAGCGACGGCGGCGTCCGCTCGCTGCGCGAGGTGCTGGAACGGCTCGACGGAGCGTCCGTCGAGATCGCCGAGCTGACCGTGCACACCCCCGACCTCGACGACGTCTTCCTCACCCTGACCGGCCGGCCCGAGGCCGCCACCCTCCAAGGAGCGGACAACCGATGAGCACCACCGCGTACGCCCTGCGCGACTCGTCCACCATGCTGCGGCGCTACCTGCTGCGCGCCCGCCGCTACCCGCTGATCGGCTTCCTGATCGGCATCCCGGTCATCATGCTGCTGCTGTTCGTGTACGTCTTCGGCGGCACGCTCGGCGACGGCATCGCCGCGGGCGGCGGCCGGGCCGCGTACGCCAACTACGTCACCCCCGGCATCCTGCTGCTCGCCATCGCCAGCGCGCCGCAGCTCACCGCGATCGGCGTGGCGCAGGACATGACCGAGGGCATCATCGCCCGGTTCCGCACCATGGCCATCTTCCGGCCCGCCGTGCTCACCGGGCACGTGCTGGGCAACCTGGTGCAGCTCGTCGTCGCCCTGGCCGTCGTCGTCGGCGTCGCGGTGCTCGTCGGCTTCCGCCCGAACGCGACCCCGGTCGAGTGGCTGGCCGCCGCCGGGCTGCTGACCTTGGTCTCGTTCGCCGTGACCTGGTTCGGCGTGGCCTGCGGGCTGACCGCGCGCACCGTCGAGTCGGCCAGCAACCTGCCCATGCCGTTGATCCTGCTGCCGTTCCTGGGCAGCGGCTTCGTGCCCACCGACTCCATGCCGAGCGGCGTGAGCTGGGCCGCCGAGTACCAGCCGTTCACGCCGGTCATGGAGACGCTGCGCGGCCTGCTGCTGGGCACGGGCATCGGCGACAGCGGCTGGCTGGCGCTGGCCTGGAGCCTTGCCATCACGGTGTTCTGCTACATCTGGGCCAAGCGCCGCTTCAACCGCGAAGGCGCCTGAACCCGGACCGCTGTTGCGCCGGTGGGTGCAGAGCAAGGCTTTGGGTGCAGAGCAAATGCGTTCCGCACCACATACGGCGGCGGCCACGGGACTTCCCGGCGGCCGCCGCCGCGCACTCGCCCCGGACCATGCTTGATCGTTCGACTTGCCGGGCAGATGTGCGAATCATGAACGCGCTTTCGACCAGGTGCCCGGCAAGTCGAACGATCGAGGCGGATCCGGGGCCGCTGCGGGGAGAAGGCGGCAGGCCGTGGGTCGCGGGCATCGCGCTAACCTGCCGGGATGAGCGATGCCGCTGCACCCCCTGAACGCCGTGGCTCGGCCATCTTCGCGGGCCTGATCGGGGCCGTCGCCGGCCTGTCCCTGGCCGCGTCCTGGGGCGTCGCCGCGATGGCGGCGGGCGCGCTGGCGGGCGCGGTGCTGCTCGGGCTGGTCGACGTGCTGGCGCGGGCACGGCAGCGGCCGGGCGAGATCCCGGCATTGTGGTCGCGCATCGTGATGAGCGCCGCGCTGGCCGCGCCGTGCGGCTGGGCGATGGCCGCGCTGGGCGCGAACTCGCTGCTGATCGGTGTCGTCACCGGCGGGGTGGCGGGGCTGCTGGGCGTACGCCCGCACAAGGTCGTGCTCGGCCCGCTGGTCGGCGCGGCCCTCGGCTGGGCGATGGCGGGCGTGCCGGGCGCGATCGTGGCGGCGGTGACCGTCGCGGTGTTCCGCGTCCTGTCCGCGCTGCTGTTCCGCGACCCGCAGGTGAGCCTGCTGGCCGAGCGGGTCGATGCGGCCCGGCTGCCGTTCGTGGTGCCGCTGGCCGCCCGCACCCGCTACGTCGGCACCGGCTACGTCGCCGACCTGGCCGAGCGCCTCGGCGGCGAGCACCGGCCCGACCACGCCGACATCGGCATCGTCGCCTCGCTGGACGAGCTGGCCGGGCCGGGTTTCGACCCCTCCGGCGCCGATCCGCTGGTGCGCGAGTTCTACGAGCACACCACCCGGTTCACCCTCGACATCGAGCCGCGCTGGCGGGCCTGGGTCCGGCCCGGCTACCTGCTCTACCGGCACCTGCTGGCCCGGCCGCTGGGGCAGGCCGACGTGCCGATGAACCAGCGCGAGACCCAGCGCGGGGTGCGCAGCCGGATCGACACGGTCAGCGTGGACGGCGAGGTCACGGTGCGCGGCTGGATCCGTTCGTACGCCGACACCGACGCGCCCATCTACGTTGGCGTGTACACCACGTACCGGCACGACGGGCGCGGCTATGTCAGCGTGGGTTTTCCTCTGCCGCAGGCCAGCTTCACCGCCACCCTGGAACCCCGGACCCGGCCGGGCGGCGGGCTGGTGCTGACCAGCCGCAGCAAGCTGGACCAGCCCGGCCACTACCTGACCTTCGTCGACCCGGCTGACCAGCGGCTGACCGCCATGGCGGTGCACGGCTTCGCCGAGGACCTCGACGTCTACGTACAGGACGGGCAGTTGCGGGCAGAGCACGCGTTCCGGGTGTTCGGCCTGCCGTTCCTGGTCCTGCACTACCGCATCAGCCGCAAACCCACGGCTTGAGCCGGCCCATGATCTGTTTTTGTGGACGATAGACGTCGTCATAGCAACGTCCATCGTCCACAAAAACAGATCATGCAGCTCGGCAGCCGAAGGCCTATGGTTCATGTGGGGCAAAGCGGACAGACTGTGGCCGAAAAAGGCCGTGGCCGACGGCCGTGCCGACACGGGGATGCGGTCAAGCCGAGGGTCCGTGGCCGGTCGCTCACGGCCCGTAGCTTTACGTTGCTCGTACACGCAGCGCGAGCGATCCGGATCTCCGCCTGCCTAGGATCGGCGCATGGCGGAACGGGAGAAGGTCGCGCACCTGCTGCGGAGGGCAACGTTCGGGCCCACCGCCGACGAGGTGGATCGGGCCGAGCGGGCCGGATACCAGGCGACCGTCGAGGAACTGCTCACGCCGGCCGGCGCCGACCGGGGCGCGCAGCGCACGCCCGCGCCGAAGCTGGGGGCGGACCCCTACACGGACCTGCCCAAGAAGCCGAGCCGGGAGCAGCGCCAGCGCGCCCAGCAGGCCCGCAAGGAGCAGGTGCAGCAGCTCACCCAGTGGTGGGTGGACCGGATGGTCGCCGCTGATCACCAGTTCACCGAGAAGCTGGTCTTCTTCTGGCACGGGCACTGGGCCACCAGCGTGCAGAAGGTCAAGTCGGCCGGGTTGATGCTGGCGCAGCAGGAGACCTTCCGGCGCGACGGCCGGGGCGACTTCGGAGTGCTGGTGCGGGCGATGCTGCGCGACGGCGCGCTGATCCACTGGCTGGACGGGCAGCGCAACACCCGCAAGGCCCCCAACGAGAACCTGGCCCGCGAGCTGATGGAGCTGTTCACGCTCGGCATCGGCGCGTACACCGAAGCCGACGTCAAGGCCGCGGCCCGCGCGCTGACCGGCTGGACCGTGGACCGGGTCGACGGCACGGCCACCTTCCAGCAGGCCCGCCACGACCCCGGCAAGAAGACGGTGCTCGGGCGCACCGGCCCACTGGACGCCGACACGCTCGCCGGGGTCATTCTGGAGCAGCCCGCCGCGAAGACGTTCCTGCCCGCGCGGCTGTGGTTCCGGTTCGCCTCCGGCGAGCCCATGCCTGAGGGCGTACGCGATCGGCTGTCGGCCGCGTTCGCCGGGCACGACGTCACCGCGCTGGTCCGGGCGCTGCTGCTGGACGAGCAGTTCGCGACGACCGGTGGGCAGCTGGTCAAGCAGCCGGTGGAGTGGCTGGTCGGCGCGGTGCGCCAGCTCGGCGTCGCCGCGGCGGCCGACAAGCAGCGCAAGCAGCTCTACCAGGGTCTCAACCGGCTCGACCAGGTGCCGTTCAAGCCGCCGAGCGTCGGCGGCTGGCCGTCGGGCACGGCCTGGCTCAACACGTTCGCCACGCAGACCCGGGTGCAGCTGGCGCAGGCCCTGACCGCCGCGGCGAGCCCCACGTTCCTGGAGCGGCTGTCGGCCGCACCGGTCGCCGGCCGGCCCGAGGCGCTGGCCCGGCTGCTGGTCGTGGACGCCTGGACCGACCGCACCCGCAAGGTGCTGGCCGAAGCCGCCAAGGACGCCAAGAAGCTGACCGTGCTGGGGCTGATCAGCCCCGAGTACGCGGTGCACTGAGAGTTCGAGGAGACGACCGATGGACACCACGACCCGGCGAAAGTTCCTGATCGCCAGCGGCGTCGTCGGCGGCGCGGCGCTGGCCGCGGGCGCGACGACACTGGCCCTGTCCGACATCCTCGACACCGCCGGCGACCGCCCGGACGGCGCGAAGACGCTGGTCGTCATCACGCTGTACGGCGGCAACGACGGCCTCAACACCGTCATCCCGTACGCCGACCGCGCCTACCAGGACGCCCGCCCCGAGCTGGCCTACGACGGCGGCGAGGTGCTCAAGCTCGACGACGCCACCGGCCTGAACCCGGCCCTGAAGGGCCTGCACGAGCTGTTCGGCGGCAAGAAGCTGGCGATCGTCCGCGGCGTCGGCTACCCCAAGCCCGACCGCAGCCACTTCCGCTCGATGGACATCTGGCAGACCGCGAACCCCGAGCGGCCCGGCAATACCGGCTGGATCGGCCGGTGGCTCGACGGTGCGGGCGGTGACCCGCGGCTGGCCGTGTCGTTCGAGAAGGTGCTCCCGCCGCTGCTGGCCGGTGAACGCAGTGCGGGCGCGGTGATCGGCGCGGCCGACGTGAAGCTGCCCAAGGCGGTCACCGCCGACGCGCTCGCCGGGTTCGCCGCGCCGTCGGCCGGGGAGCCGCCGCTGCAGGCGCGGGCCGCGGCGTGCTTCGGCGACCTGGCCCGGGTGCGGGAGATGGCCCAGCAGGTCAAGGACGCCGACGGCGACGACAACGGCGACGACGAGAAGGTCCCGGCGACCGGCACCGGCGGCCTGGCCGGGCTGCAGGCGCAGCTCGACCTGGTCGCGCAGTGCATCGAGGCCGGGGTGTCGACCCGGATGTTCTCGGTGTCGCTGGGCGGCTTCGACACCCACGCCGACGAGCGCGATCTGCAGGAGACGCTGCTGTCCTACCTGGACAAGGGCCTGACCGCGTTCTACAGGCGGATCACGGCGCATCCGGCGGGCAAGGACGTGGTGGTGCTGGTGTACTCCGAGTTCGGGCGGCGGGTGCGGGCCAACGCCTCGGACGGCACCGACCACGGCACGGCGTCCAACGTGTTCGTGCTGGGCGAGTCGATCCCCGGCGGCCTGTACGGCGAGCAGCCCAGCCTCACCGACCTCGACGACGGGGATCTGAAGTTCACGACCGACTTCCGCGACGTGTACGCCAGTGCCCTGGACCGGGTGCTGCAGGCCGACCCGCAGGCGGCGCTGCAGGGCTGGAAGGGCCGACTGGACTGGTGGTGACGGCGGGGATGGTGCGGGCGACGGCGATGGCTTAGCTTCATGCGCATGTCTCGAAAGATCGCCGCCGTCCTCGCCGCGGTGGCCGTGGCCGTGCTACTGCCCTCCCCCGCGCAGGCACACGGCCAGCTGGCCTTCTCCGACCCCGCCGACCGCAGCACCGTGACCGAGCCTCGTGAGAGCGTGCGGCTGGTGTTCACCGAGAAGCCGACCCAGGCCGCGTACTTCACGGTGAAGGCGCCCGACGGCACCCGTGTCGACCACGGCTGGTCGGGTGGCGAGCCCAAGCCCCTGCCCACCCCCGTGCAGGAGCTGACGCTGCGCGACGGCAACTGGGAACCCCAGCTCTACAAGATCGGGTTCCCGACCGTGATCCCCGTGTCGCACTGGCCGCAGACCGGCGTCTACACCATCACCTACCTGTCGGTGGCCTCCGACGGCGACAAGGTCAGCGGTGAGATCCGCTTCGACTACCAGGGCAGGCTGACCGCTGCCCCAGCCGGCTGGACCGCGCCGACCAACCAGCCCGACCCGCAGCTGCTCGGCCAGACCGCGCCGCCGCAGCAGCCCGCCGGGTCGGGGAACGCGACGTCCGGCGTCGAGGCTGCCCCAGCCCCCGATCCGGCCTCGACGACGTGGCCCTACTGGGTGCTGGCCGGGCTCGTGGCGGCGCTGGTCGTCGGCGGCGTGCTCGTGCACCGGCGGCGCACCGCGCGCTGACCTCGGCCGGCCTCCCGCGTCGCACCCGCTGTGCGACGCGGGAGGACCGACGTCCGTGAATCTCGTTCACAGGCGCGCCCGCAGGGGCGCGCGGCCGAGGGGGACGAGATGACCCGGATCGTCGAGAAGGTGCAGGGTTCGGCTGCGGAGCGCCGCCTCCAGCAGGCCCACGGGACCACCGAGCGGGCGCAGCGCTTCTACGACCAGCAGATGCTGGACCACCTCAACGAGCGGATGGCGGAGTTCGTCAGCCGCCAGGAGATGATGTTCGTCGCGACGTCCGACGCCGCCGGGGAGTGCGACAACACGTTCCGGGCCGGGCCCGCGGGCTTCGTGCACGTGCTCGACGCCACCCACCTGACCTGGCCGGAGTACCGCGGGAACGGGGTGATGGCGAGCCTGGGCAACATCACCGAGAACGGCCACGTGGGACTGCTGTTCGTCGACTTCGTCACCGACGTCATCGGCCTGCACGTCAACGGCCGAGCGACGGTCCTGGAGGACGGGCCGGCCCGGGCCGCCTTCCCGGACCTGCCGGTCGACACGGTCCCGGGACGGCGGCCCGAGCGCTGGGTGGTGGTCGACGTGCAGGAGGCCTACATCCACTGCGCCAAGCACATCCCACGGATGACCAAGGCGCCGAGCAAGCGGGAATGGGGCACCGACGATGTGCGGCGCAAGGGAGGCGACTTCTTCGGCGCGGCGGCCGGCGCCGCCGCGCGCACCGCGTCGCCGGTCGACGCCGCCCGCCCCACCCTGCTGCGGCGCTGGCTGCGGCGGATGAAGCCCAGCGGCCGGGTCGATTCGGCCGCCGGCACCCGATGACCCGGCCGGTGGTCAGCTCGGCGGGGTGACCAGGCCCAGTTCGTACGCGGTGATGACGAGCTGGACGCGGTCGCGGGCGGCCAGCTTGGTGAGCAGGCGGGCCACGTGCGACTTGGCGGTGGCCGGGGAGATGAACAGCTCCTGGGCGATCTCGCCGTTGGACAGCCCGCGCCCGATCAGGGTGAGCACCTCGCGTTCCCGGTCGGTGATGCCGGGATCGGGGCGGGCCGCCCGGGGCGCGGCCGGTCCGGCGGCGAAGTCCGCGATGAGGCGGCGAGTGACGCTCGGCGCGATCAGGGCGTCCCCGGCCGCGACGACCCGGATCGCGGCCAGGATGTCGTCGAGTGCCATGTCCTTGACCAGGAACCCGCTGGCCCCGGCGCGCAGCGCACCATAGACGTGCTCGTCCTCGTCGAAGGTGGTGAGCATGAGCACCCGGGCGGGGCCCGACGCGGCGGTGATCTGCCGGGTGGCCTCGATGCCGTCCATGCCGGGCATGCGGATGTCCATCACGACCACGTCGGGGCGCTCCTGGGCGGTCAACCGGACCGCGTCCGCGCCCGTACCGGCCTCCGCGACTACGGCCAGGTCGGACGTCTCGTTGATCAGCACCCGCAGCCCGGACCGCACCAGCGGCTGGTCGTCGGCGAGCAGCACCCGGACCGTCATCGCGCGACCGCCCTGGCAGCGGGCGGGTCCGCCGGTGCGTGTTCCGGGGTCGCCTGCACCGGCCCGGCCGCCGACGACGCCTCCGGCGCGGCGGCCACCGGTTCGGGCAGCGGGAACCGGGCGGTGACCAGAAACCCGCCGTGCTCGCCCGGCCCGGCGGTGAACTCGCCGCCGAGCAGGGCGACCCGTTCCCGCATGCCGGTGATGCCGTAGCCGGATCCGGGCTGCGGGCAGCCGCGACCCTCGTCGGCGATCGTCAGGCGCAGCTCGGTGTCGCGGTAGTCGACGGTGACCGCGCACCGGGGCGTCGCCGCGTGGCGTACCACGTTGGTGACGGCCTCCTGCACCACCCGGTATGCCGACAGCTCCAGGTCGCCGGGCAGCGGCCGCCGGTGGCCGCGCCAGTCCAGGTCGACCCGCACTCCCGCACCCGCTGTCGTCGCGGCCAAACGGTCCAGGTCGGCCAGCGTCGGCGCGGGCGGCGCGACGTCGCCGTCCCGGCGCAGCCCGACCAGCATGCGCCGCAGCCCCGCGAGGCTCTCCCGGCTGGTGTCCTCGATGGCCCGCAGGGCGTTGCGTGCCTCGTCGGGCTGCGAGTCGATGACGCGGCGGCCCATGCCCGCCTGGATGGCGATGACGCCGACGCTGTGCGCGACCATGTCGTGCAGCTCCCGGGCGATGCGCAGCCGCTGTTCGGCGGCGGCCTGATCGGCGGCCCGCGCCCGGATCGCCTCGGCGTGCTCGCGGCGGGTGCGCACCGAGTTGCCGACGGTCCAAGCGAAGGCCATGGCCAGGGTGGGGATCTCGAACTCGAACACGGGCGTGTTCAGCCCGTTGCCGTACCCGATGAGGACCTGGACCAGCAGCGCGACGAACGCCACGGTGGCGGAGACACGCCGCGAGCGGTTCGCCGCGACCACGGCCACGGCGAGGTCGACGGCGATGAGCTCCAGGTAGCGCATGTCGGTGAGGTACGCGACCTGCTCGGTGTGGATCGCGACCGTGGTCAGGGCCGAGCCGACCAGCAGCACGCCCAGCGCGGCCAGCGGGCGGCGGCGCAGCAGCGCGAACGGCAGCGCCAGCGCCAGCGCGGGCAGCAGGTGGCGCATCGACAGCCACGGCACCAGGTCGATGCTCCCGCCGCCGGCGCCGTCGGCGACCACGACGTACAGCAGGACCGGCGACGCCAGCGCACCGGTCCACGCGAGCACGGCACGCGACCACCCGGCGGCGGAGCGGCGGGCCTTCGGGCCAGGGGTGATGGGGTCCACCCGGTGAGGGTAGCCAGCTCGGCGGGGTGCGGCATCCGCCCGCGGGCGTACGCCCACGGGATGCCACTCGTCCCGTGGTTGCCGTCCGCGGCCCGATGCCGGCCGCCGCCGGGCCGGACAGGATCGTTCCCATGATCGAAGTCATCGGCCTGACCAAGCGCTACGGCGGCAAGACCGCCGTCGACGACCTGTCCTTCACCGTGCGCCCCGGGCACGTGACCGGCTTCTTGGGACCGAACGGCGCCGGCAAGACCACCACGCTGCGGGTCATCCTGGGCCTGGACGCGCCCACGTCCGGCGCGGCGACGGTCGGCGGGGTCCTGTTCGGCTCGCACCGGCGCGGCCTGCACCACGTCGGCGCGCTGCTCGACGCGCAGCAGGTGCACGGCGGGCGCAGCGCCACGGCCCACCTGACCGCGCTGGCCCGCAGCAACGGCATCGGGCGGCGGCGTGTCGCCGAGGTCCTGGCCGAGGTCGGCCTGACCGACGCGGCCCACCGCCGCGTGGGCGGCTTCTCGCTGGGCATGAAGCAGCGGCTGGGCATCGCGGCGGCGCTTTTGGGCGACCCGCCGGTGCTGATGTTCGACGAGCCGATCAACGGCATGGACCCGGAGGGCGTGCGCTGGGTGCGCCACCTGTTCCGGCGGCTGGCCGCGCAGGGCCGCACCGTGTTCCTGTCCAGCCACCTGATGACCGAGATGGAGCACACCGCCGACCACCTCGTGGTCATCGGCCAGGGGCGGCTGATCGCCGCCGAGCCGCTGCGCGCGTTCGCCGACCGGGGCACGCGGCAGCGGGTCACCGTACGCACCCCGCAGCCCGCCGTGCTCGCCGCGGCCCTGACCGCGGCGGGCGCGAGCGTCGACACCGCGCCCGACCACCTCGCCGTACGCGGGCTGTCCGCCGACCGCATCGGCGCGCTCGCCTTCGCCAACGCCGTCGAACTGCACGAGCTGACCACCCGCACCACCAGCCTGGAGGAAGCCTTCATGGAGATCACCGCCGGTCACGCCGACCACCTGGCCGGGTCCCGATGACCACGTCCCCGCACCCGGCCCCGTCCGCTGTACGCGCCGCGGCACCGCGGGCCCGCTTCACCGACCTGGTCGCCGCCGAGTGGATCAAGCTGTGGTCGCTGCGATCCACCCCGTGGACGCTCGGCCTGGCCACGCTGTTCGTCATCGGCGCGGCCGCGCTGGCCGCCAAGGCCGACTACGACAACTTCCCGTCCTACGACCCCGAGGCGCAGCGTGAGCACATGTTCTCCCTCGGCGACGCGTTCCCGCAGGAGGGTTACCTGACGCTGATGCTGGTCGCGGCGAGCCTTGGCGCACTGACCATGGTGTCGGAGTACGGCAGCGGCCTGATCCGGACCACGACGGCGGCGGTGCCCGCCCGCGGGGCGGTCGTGCTGGCCAAGGCGGTCGTCACGGCAGCGGTCTGGACCATGACCGGCGTCGTCGTGGCCGTCGGCTCGTTCGCGGTGTCACAGGCGATCCTCGCCGGGCGCGACGCCGCGGTGTCCATCTCGGACCCCGTCTCGCTGCGCGCCGTGGCCGCCTCCGCTCTGCTCGCCCCCGTGTGCGCGCTCATCGGACTCGGTCTGGGCGTGCTGATCCGGCACGCCGCCACCACCATGGTCACCGGCGCGTTCCTGCTGCTGATGCTCCCGACGATGTTCTCCTCGGACAAACGCTGGTCGGCCGAACTGGGCCACCTGATGCCCGGCATCGCCTGGAACCGCCTCACCACCGACTGGATGCCGCCCCCACACCCCGGCTACTACCCCGCCACCGTCACCGAATCCTGGCTCGTCCTGGCCGCCTGGCCGCTGGCCCTGCTCATCCCCGCCCTCCTCACCATCCGCCGCCGCGACGTCTGAAAGGAAGGGCACCTTCACAACGCTCCGCGTTGTAGAAGGTGCCCTTCCCATCGCCGGGAGGTGACGGCCTGCGGCTGTCGGGATGTGCGCACATCGAAGCAGGTGCAGGCCGCGCGTCTCGCGGTTCGGCGGAACGGATGACGCGCCTTCCCCGCCAGCGGCGGGGCGACTACCATCGGCGCTGTTCTCGACGGTGCAAGCTGCGCGGGAACGTCGACCCGGGCCGGCGGGAGTCGCGGCGTTGAGAACACTGGGGTGAGGAGAACCTGCGATGACCGACAACCGGTTGAAGGGTCGGGTCAAGGGCCTGTTCAGCGGCCCGGCCGAGAACGAGCCGATCGAGCAGCAGGCCAGTGTGCTCGCGGACCCGGACGCCGAGCGGCAGGCGCTGCAGGTGCTGGTGCTGGCCCGGCGCACCGCCGACGAGCACGTCGCCACCGCGCAGGCCGAAGCCGACCGGATCAAGGGCGATGCCCGGGCCAAGGCCGACGACCTGGCCCGTGACGCGCGCGGCATCGTGGAGAGCGCCCGGCAGGACGCGGCGCAGATCCAGGCCGCCGCCCAGGCAAGGTCGGTGGAGATCAACCGCGAGGCGCAGGCGAACGCCGACACCGCCCGCCGGGAGACCGAGCAGATGATCGCCGAGGCGCGCTCCACCGCGACGAAGATCGTGGAAGCCGCCCAGGCCAAGGCCGACGAGCTGGAACGCGACGCCCTGCAGCAGTACGAGGACGTGGTGGGCAGCCTGGAGAACAAGCGCTCGGTGCTGCAGCGGCGCATCGAGGCGCTGCAGAACTTCGACCGCGACTACCGGGCCAGGCTGCGCAAGTTCATGAACAGCCAGCTGGACGCCCTCGACCTGGACGAGCACCCCGCGCCCGAGGGCGACGACGAGCTCGCCGAGGTCGCGGCGGGCCCGGAGCACAAGCAGCCCGCGGTGGTGCGCCGCCAGCCGGCCGCCGTCGTGGTGCCGCAGGAGCGCCGCCGCCCCTGAGCGGCGGCCCGCGGGTGGCATCATCACGAGCATGACCGCCGACCGATCCGACCGGGTGGCCGGCGCGCTGCTCGGCGTGCACGCCGGTGACGCGCTCGGCGCTACCGTCGAGTTCGACTCCTGGGAGTACATCCGGTTCCGGTATCCCGACGGCGTCCGGGAGATCACCGGCGGTGGCGTGTTCGAGTGGCCGCCGGGCCACGCCACCGACGACACCGACCTGACCCGTGCCGTCGCACTGGCCTATCTGGACCCGGGTGAGGACGTCGTGCTCGCCGCCGCCCGGCTGATGCTGAGCTGGTACGAGGGTGACTGGCCGGGCCGGGTGCCCGGCCGCCCGCCGGTGGACGTCGGCGGAGCCACCGAGGACGGGCTGCGCGCGTTCGCCCGTACCGGAGATCCGGACGGCTCCGGCGCGGGGCCTGGCCGGGCGGGGAACGGCTCGCTGATGCGCTGCATCCCGACCGCGCTGGCGGTGCGCGACCGCGAGCGGCGGATCCGGGAGTCGGTGCGGATCTCCGCGGTCACCCACTCCGACGTGCGGTGCACGGTCGCCTGCGCGGCGTACAACGAGATCGTCGCGGTGCTGGTCGACGGCGGCTCGGCGGCCGATGCCGTGGCCGCCGGGACGGCCGCCGCACAGGAGCTGGGCGAGCGGTCCGTGGTGGATGCCATCGCGCTGGGCGAGCGGCTGGACCTGGCCGAACTGGCCCGGACCGGGGTGACCGGCCTGCCCGACGACGGCAACGGATACGTGCTCGACTCTCTCGCGCTGGCGGTCGCCGCCGTGCTCGACTTCCGCGACCTGAGCGACGTGCTGATCGACATCGTCGCGCTGGGCAACGACAGCGACACCAACGCCGCGATCGCGGGCGGGCTGCTGGGGGCTCGGGACGGGGCGTCGTCCATCCCGGACGCATGGCTGTCGGTGCTGCAGTTCCGCACCGAGTTCACCGGCCTCGCCGCGGAGTTCGCCCGGCGCTGAACGCGGGTCGCGGCTCCCCTCCGACACTAATAACCTAACAAGGATCATGGCGTCGCGCCATCGGGCAGTCGAGGGACTGCGCAGCTCAGCGGCGCTGGCTATGGTCAGCCGATGCCTACTCCCCTGATCAACGCGAACGCGGCGGGCACCTGGACGCTCGGTGACCTGACCGTCAACCGGATCGGCTTCGGCGCGATGCGCCTGCCCGGCGGCGCCAACTACGGCTACGGCGCGTCCAGCGACCGCGACCGGGTCATCGGTGTGCTGCGGCAGGCCGTCGAGCTCGGCGTGAACCACATCGACACGGCGGCGTTCTACTTCTCGCCGCTGCGCTCGGCCAACGAGCTGATCAACCGGGCACTCGCGCCGTACGCCGACGACGTCGTCATCGCCGTGAAGGTCGGGCCGGGCCGTGACCCGTCCGGCGAGTGGCTGCCGCTGGCCCGGCCCGACCAGCTGCGCGGGCAGGTCGAGGAGAACCTGCGCCAGCTCGGCCGCGACCACCTGGACGTCGTCTACCTGCGCCAGCACGGCCTGGACTCGGTCGCCGAGCACTTCGGGGCGCTGGCCGAGCTGCGCGACGCGGGGCTGATCCGGCACCTGGCCCTGTCCAACATCCGGCCGCAGCACCTGGCGCAGGCGCAGGCGATCGCCCCCGTGGTGAGCGTGCAGAACCCGTACGGCGTCGACACCCGGCGCATGCACGACGAGTTCGTGCGGGTCTGCGGTGAGCAGGGGGTCGCGTTCGTGCCGTTCTACGCGATCGCCGGCGAGGGCAAGGAGTCGGGCGGTGTCGCCCGCAACGACGCGGTGCTGGCCGTGGCGCAGGCACGTGGTGTGACGGCGGCGCAGGTGCGGATCGCGTGGACGCTCAGCCGCGGGCCGCACATGCTGGCCATCCCGGGCACCGGCAACCCCGACCACCTGGTGGAGAACATCGCCGCCGGGGCGCTGCGCCTGTCCGCCGAGGAGCTGGCCTGCCTGGAGTAGCGCGACCGTCCGCCTTCGACACGATCAGGTCCATTCCACGGGGGAAGGAACCACATCTCTGATGACGATCACGAGCCTGGCCACCGAATCGACACCGCACCGTTCCTGGCTGGTCAGCCGGGGGCTCATCCCGGAACGCGGCCCGCAGCGTGTGATCGCGCTGGCGACCTTCGTGAACATGGTCGGCACCGGCGTCTTCATGACCAGTGCCGCGCTCTTCTTCACCCGCTCGGTCGGCCTGCCGCTGCCGAAAGTGGCGCTGGGCATGGGCATCGCCGCCCTGGTCGGCATGCTCGCCGGGATGCCGGTCGGGCACCTGGCCGACCGGCGCGGGCCGCGCGAGATCTACCTGCTCACCCTCGTCGTGCGGGCCGTATCGATGGCGTCGCTGGTGTTCGTGCACACGTTCTGGCTGTTCGTGGTCGTGGTCTGCCTGACCCAGCTGGCCAACTCCGCCGGGGGCGCGGCCCGCGGGCCGCTGGTGCGAGGTTTCGGCGGCACGAACCTGACGGAGTTCCGCTCGTATTTGCGCTCGGTGGCCAACCTCGCCGGGTGCTGCGGGGCGCTGGCGGCGGGCACGGCGGTGCAGCTGGACACGCGCGCCGCGTACCTGGCGCTGGTGCTCGGCAACGCGCTGAGCTTCGTCGCGTGCGCGGCGGTCATCACCCGGTTGCCCTCACTGCCGCCGGTGCCGGTGCCGGCGGAGTCCGCCGGGCGCTGGGTCGTCCTGAAGGACCGGCCCTATCTCGTGGTCACCGTGCTCGACGCGGTCATGTCGATCCAGGGTCAGGTGCTGGTCTTCGCGCTGCCGCTGTGGATCACGCTGCGCACCGACGCGCCGCGCTGGTTCATCGGGGTGGCTGTCGCCGTCAACACCGCCCTGGTCGCGGCCTTGCAGGTCAGGGCGAGCCGGGGCATCGACACGGGTCGGGCCGCCGGGCGGGCGCTACGCCGCTGCGGTGTCGCGTTCTTGATCGGCATGGCGTTGATGGCCGCGGCCGCGGGCACCCCCGCCTGGCTGGCCGTGGCCCTGCTTGCCGTAGGGATCGCCACCCACACCGTCGGCGAGCTGTGGCACGCGGCGGCCTCGCTCGAACTGCAGTTCCGGCTGGCGCCGGCGCACGCGCAGGGCCAGTACACCGGCGTGTCCGGGTTCGGCACCGGCACGGCGAACGTGGTCGCCCCTTCGGTGCTCGGTCTGCTCTGCATCACCTGGGGAGCGCCTGGCTGGCTGCTGATGGGCGGGGTGTTCGTCGCGGTCGGACTGGCCGCACCGGTGGTGGTCCGCTGGGCCGAGCGGGCCCGCCTACAGGCGCCGGTAGCCGCCTGAACTGCCATGCGGGTGGTCCGGACCGTCCGGACCACCCGCAGCCCCGACCTCCACGGGGAGCAGGCATGACAATCCACATTCGACGGCCTGGGATATTGGCATCCGTCCACCCATGGACATTGACAGTAAAGCTTCCTAATAATGACGCCATGCCGAACTCCTCTCGAACGCTGCGCCGCTCAGCCCGCTGGGTGATCGCCGTCGCCACCAGCGCGGCGGCCACCCTCGCGGTCGCGGTCGTCTCCATGCCGAGCGGCCAGGCCGCGCCGACCCCGGTCGCCGCCCTCGTCGCCTGCTCCGCCCCGGCCTGGGCCGAGGGCAACACCTACACCGCCGGCACCCAGGTCACCTACAACGGCCGGCTCTACCGCGCCCTGGTGACGCACACCGCCCACGTGGGCGCGGGCTGGAACCCCGCCGCGACCCCGTCGCTGTGGACCGACCTCGGCGCCTGTGACGGCACCCCGCCGTCGCCGAGCCCGTCGGCCTCGCCGTCGCGGCCCCCGTCGCCCTCGGCCTCCCCCTCGCGCCCGCCGTCGCCGTCCCCGTCGGTGTCGCCGCCGTCGTCCCCGTCGCCGTCCACCTCCCCCGGCGGCACCACCTGCGCCGTGAAGTCCCGCCCGACCGGCAAGGTCCTGCACGGTTACTGGGAGAACTGGGACGGTTCGTCCAACGGCGTGCACCCGCCGTTCGGCTGGACGCCGATCACCGACTCCCGCATCCGCCAGCACGGCTACAACGTCATCAACGCGGCGTTCCCGGTCATCCGCTCCGACGGCACGGTGCTGTGGGAGGACGGCATGGACGCGGGCGTGAAGGTCGCCACCCCGGCCGAGATGTGCGCGGCCAAGGCCGCCGGCCTGACGATCCTGATGTCGATCGGCGGGGCCACCGCGGGCATCGACCTCAGCTCGTCGACGGTCGCCGACCGCTTCGTCGCCACCGTCGTGCCGCTGCTCAAGAAGTACAACTTCGACGGCATCGACATCGACATCGAGACCGGCCTCACCGGCAGCGGCAACATCAACACGCTGTCGACCTCGCAGGCCAACCTGATCCGCATCATCGACGGCGTGCTGGCGCAGATGCCGTCGAACTTCGGCCTGACCATGGCCCCGGAGACCGCCTACGTCACCGGCGGCAGCGTCGTCTACGGCTCGATCTGGGGCTCCTACCTGCCCATCATCAAGAAGTACGCGGACAACGGCCGCCTGTGGTGGTTGAACATGCAGTACTACAACGGCAGCATGTACGGCTGCTCTGGCGACTCCTACTCGGCCGGCACGGTGCAGGGCTTCGTCGCGCAGACCACCTGCCTCAACACCGGCCTGGTCATCCAGGGTGTCACCATCCGCGTGCCGTACGACAAGCAGGTCCCGGGCCTGCCGGCGCAGGTCGGCGCGGGCGGCGGCTACATGACGCCGTCGCTGGTGTCGCAGTCGTGGAACAGCTTCAACGGCCAGCTCAAGGGCCTGATGACCTGGTCCATCAACTGGGACGGGTCGAAGAACTGGACCTTCGGCGACAACGTCAAGGCGCTCCAGGGCCGCTGACGTCAGCCTGGGCTCCGTCCCGCCCCACCGCGGCGGGACGGAGCCTTGGCCTTCGGCTCCTGGTACGGCCCGACCCGGAAGACCCCGGTCATGTCCTCGTGCCGGCGGTAGCCGAACGTCGCGTACAGGCGCATCGAGTCGCCCGCGGCGAACAGCCCGACGAACGAGCGCGGCCCCGCCTGCGTCGCGATCCAGCGCTCCAGCGCGGTGACGATCGCCCGGCCGACCCCGCGCCCCTGGTGCTCCGGCAGCACGGCGATGTCGTGCAGGTAGAAGTAGATCGCGCCGTCGCCGATCACCCGCCCGACGCCGACGACCTCGCCCTCGTGCACCGCGACGACGGCGTGCAGGGAACGGGCCAGCGACACCGGCAGGGCGTCCACGTCGTACGCGTGCTGCCAGCCCACCGCGCCGGTGACGGCGGTGAACTCGTCGAGCGTGGGCAGCCGGTCGATCACGTCATAGGACACGGGCGGCGACTCTAGCCGACGTTCGCGCCCGCTTCCGGCCGCCACACCGCGGCGACGTCGCAGGTCAAGTGGCATGAGCGCGGCCGGGCGCGTCAGTCCGGCGGGCGCAGGCCGCGCTCGCGGGCCAGGATCGCGGCCTGGACCCGGCTGCGCAGGCCGAGTTTGGCGAGGATCCGGCTGACGTGCGTCTTCACGGTCGCCTCGGCCATCGCCAGCGCGCTCGCTGCCTCGCCGTTGGACATGCCCGCGCCGAGGCAGCCGAGCACCTCCCGCTCCCGGCCGGTCAGGGTGTCCAGGTCGGCTGCCGCGGCGGGGTCGGTCCACTGCGGCGCGGCCAGGAACCGGTCCAGCAGCCGCCGGGTCGCGGCCGGGGCGATGATCGCGTCGCCGCGGGCCACGGTGCGCACCGCGTCGGCCAGCGCCCCGGCCTCGATGTCCTTGAGCAGGAAACCGGCCGCCCCGGCCCGCAGCCCGCCGAACACGTACTCGTCGAGGTCGAACGTGGTCAGGATGAGCACCTGGGCCAGCCGCTGCGTGACGATCTCGCGGGTCGCTGCGATGCCGTCTAGCACGGGCATGCGCACGTCGAGCAGGGCGACGTCGGGGCGCTCCCGGCGGCACAGCTCGACCGCCTGCGCGCCGTCGGCCGCCTCCCCGACGACCTCGAGGTCGGGATAGGCGTCCAGGATCAACACGATGCCCGACCGTACGGCGGGCTGGTCGTCGGCGACCACCACCCGGATCGTCATACCACCGCCTCCTCGGTGTGGCGCACCGGCAGCGACGCGCGCAGCCGCCAGCGCCCGTCCTCGGCTCCGGCGGTCAGCGTGCCGCCCAGCAGCGCCGCGCGTTCGCGCATGCCGATCAGGCCGTGGCCGCTGCCCGGCGACGGCCCGGCCGGGCGCAGCGCGTTGTCCGTCTCGATCAGGACCCGGTCGGCGTTGACGTCCACCCGCAGCACCGCGGTGCCCGTGCCGTGCTTCCACGCGTTCGTCAGGCTCTCGCGCACGATGCGGTGCGCGGCGAAGTCGACGCTGACCGGCAGCGCCCGGTCGAGCCCGCCGGTGTGCAGGTCGACGGCGAGCCCGTCGGCCTGTGCCTGCGCGACGAGCTGCGGCAGCGAGGCCAGCCCGGGGCGGGTGGCCGGGTCGGCCGCGCCGGGGTCGCCGTCCTCGCGCAGCAGGCCGATCATCTGGCGCATCTCGGCCAGGCCGGAGACGCTGCTCTCCCGGATCTGCTCGACGGCCCGGCGCACCAGCTGCGGGCTCGGGTCCGGTGCGGACAGCACCGCCGTGGCGTGGATGGCGATGGCGCTGAGCTGGTTGGCGACCACGTCGTGCAGCTCGCGGGCCATCCGGGCGCGCTCGTCGGCGACGGCCTGGCGGCGTTCCCAGGCGGCCAGCCGCGCGGTCTCCTCGGCCCGCAGCCGTTGGACCCGCGCCTGGTCGCGGTACTGCCGCACGCTGATGCCGGTGACCGTCGGGAGCACGGCGACCAGTGCCACGACCAGGCCGAGCACGACGCCGCGCCAGTCGCCCGACGCGATCACCCCGCCCGCGGCGGCCAGCACGGAGGCGGTGACCGAGCCGATCAGGTTGGCCCGCCACAGCCACGGCCTGCCGTACACGCACGCGTCGTAGACGACCTGGGTGAAGATCAGCGCTGTGCCGAGCGAGCCGCCGAGCATCGTGTCCGCGGCCAGCGCGACCAGGCCGACCGCCTCGCCGGTGCCCGGGGCGAGCCGCCGCAGCAGGCAGCAGGCGGCCATCACGGTCATCGGCACCAGCAGCACCCAGTGCGGGGCGTGCGCCCACGGTCCGCCGCCGAGGAACATGCGCCAGCCGCCGGCCGCGTACAGGACCAGGCCGCCGAGGAACGAGACCAGGCTGATGGCCAGGTCGGTGCGCCAGGAGGGCCAGCGTGCGGTCACCTGTCGATCACAGCACACGGCGCGGGCCGCGACGACCGGCCGGGGGCCGAGGCGGGCTACATCCTTCGGTGTACGCCGGGTTCGTGCCGCGCGCCGAGGCGGACCGCCCAGAGGCCCGACAGGATCGAGTCATGTTGCTCATCGTCATCGCCGCCTGCGAGGTCGGTTTCTGGGTCATCCTCGGCGCCGGGCTGGCCGCCCGCTACCTGCTGCGCTGGCAGCGGGTGTCGACCGTGCTGCTGGTCGGGGTTCCGGTCACCGACGTGGTGCTGCTGGCCGCGACCGCCGTGGACCTGTCGCGCGGGGCCACCGCCACCTTCGCGCACGGGCTCGCCGCGGCGTACCTGGGCTTCTCGGTGGCGTTCGGCCCGTCGATGGTGCGCTGGGCCGACGTGCGCTTCGCGCACCGCTTCGCGGGCGGACCCGCCCCGGTGCCCCCGCCCCGGTACGGCGCGGCCCGCACCCGCCACGAGTGGCGCGAGTGGGTCAAGGCGCTGGTCGCGTGGGCGATCGCGGTGGCCTTGCTCGGTGCGGCGATCCTGCTGGTCGGCGACGCCGCCCGGACGGCGGAGCTGCAGGGCTGGATCGGGCGGCTCAGCCTCGTCCTCGGCATCTGGCTGCTCGGCTGGCCGGTCTATTACACGATCTTCCCCAAACGTGACCCCGCCCTCCGCAACGGCAGTGCCACCCCCTAGCCGGCCCGCGCGAGTCGCACCTTCCCGATTCGCTCACATCTTTTTTGATGTGCCCACATCAAAATAGATGTGAGCCCTGATAGGACAATCGCCTTCCTGGCGGCGGCACGCCCGGCGGGCTTCGGTTTAATGGCGGACATGACCACGACCCAGCCCGTCCGGCTCAACGGCCGCTACCGCCTCGACCAGCGCATCGGCGCGGGCGGCATGGGCGAGGTCTGGCGGGCCACCGACGAGCTGCTCGGCCGCACCGTGGCGGTGAAGACGGTGCTGCCCGCGCTCGCCGACGACGCCGACTTCGCCCGCCGCTTCCTCGCCGAGGCGCGGGCCATGGCCGGGGTACGCCACCGCGGCGTGGTCGCCATCCACGACCTGTATCACGGACCGGAGGGCGCGTTCCTGGTCATGGAGTTCGTCGACGGCGAACCCCTGTCGCAGGTGCTGACCCGCTACGGCCGGCTCGCCCCGCCGCCCGCGCTGCACCTGGTCGGGCAGGCCGCCGACGCGCTGCACGCGGTGCACGGCCGCGGCATCGTGCACCGCGACGTCAAACCCGGCAACATGCTGGTACGCCCCGACGGCACGCTGCTGCTCACCGACTTCGGCATCGCCCGCCGCGACGGCGCGACCGCGCTGACCGCGACCGGCGCGGTCATCGGCACCCTGTCCTATCTCGCCCCGGAGCAGGTGCTCGGCCACCCGGCCACCCCCCGCAGCGACGTGTACGCCCTCGGGGTCGTCGCCTACGAGTGCCTGAGCGGGCGGCGGCCGTTCACCGCCGAGAACCCGTTCGCGGCCGCCATGATGCGGCTCAACCAGGCTCCCCCACCGCTCGGCCCGCACGTGCCCGCACCCGTGGCGGCGCTGGTGGAACGGGCGCTGGCCGTCGAACCGGGCGACCGCTGGGCCGACGCCGCCACGTTCGGCGCGGCGATCGCCCAGGTCGCCGCCGCCCTGCGCAACGGCGTCGCGCCCGCGACGGCCCCGGACGCCGCCGAGCAGACCGTGGTGCGCCAACGGACTCCGCTGACCCCGACGCTCGTCGAACCCGGCCTGGCCGCCACCGCGCTCGCCACACCGCACCCTGGCGCAACCCCGCTCACCGCACCCCTGCCCGGCACCGCGCCGGCCGCGCCGTACGCCGAGGCGACCGTCCTCACCCCGCGGCCGGACGGGGCTGCGCCGCTCGCCCCGGCCGTGCCGACCGGGTTCCGGGCCCGGGACGGCTACTACGTGCCCGTCGAGCCGATGTGCTGGGGCGGCCTGGTCATCCCCGGCGGCCTGGGCCGCACGCCGCGGCGTTACCCGCCGCACGAGGAGCACTACTGGGAGACCTTTGCCGCCGCGGAGCTGCCAGAAGAGGCGGTCTACCTGCGACAGGAGGAGCTGCTCGGGCATCCGGCGGTGGCCGCGGTCTGCACGGCGCGGGTGCTCGCCGCGTGCAGCCGCGACCCCGCCCGAACGGTCGGCTGGGAGCTGGAGCCGTGGCCGGTGCAGATCGGCCGGGACCGCTGGATCTTCCACTGTCTGGCCGGGCCCGGCACGGGCGAATGGCTGGGCAGCGCCTTCGCCTGAGGCGGCATACTCATCGACATGGGTCCCCTCGCACGCCGCGGCGCGGTCTTCGCCGGATTCGCCGCGGCCACCGCGCTCGCCTCGTACGCCCTGCACGACGTCAATCTCGACGCGTGGACCTGGTTCAACCCCGACCCGCAGGGTTTCGAGCAGGAGCTGTGGGCCTGGCTGACGGCTGGAGCGTTCACGGCGACCTCGGGCACGCTGGTCGCCCAGGTCGGCGCGCTCCTGTTCGGACGGTACGCCGCACGCACGGGCGCGAACCTGGCTTCGGCCCTGGCCGGAGGGCTCGGCATGGCCGTGGCGCAGCTGGCGGTCGCCGTGCCGATGGCGGTGGACCGGCTCAACGGCAAGGGCATGGCCATTGAGATGGCGCGGCACGGCCATCCGTTCGACCCGGCGTTGTGGCGGCAGCCGGCAGTGGTGACGGCAGTGCTGGCGACCACGCTGAGCTGCCTGGCCTGGGCGGCCGTCGGCCACGGTATCGGCCGGCGCACCGGACGCCTGGCGTGGGCGGTGCTCGGCGGTGCCGTCACGGTGGTCTACACGGCGGTCCAGGCCATGTTCCTGGGTGCCGGGCCGTGGTGGGCGCCGACCGTGCCCCTGCTGGTTCCGTGCGTCGCGGCAGCGTTCCTGGCCCTGCGCGGCCCCGCCGAACACCCAACCCCCACCCCGACCCCGACCCCGGCCTAACGCCCGGCAACCAAAGCGACGATCTTGCACGAACCGTGGGTACGACACGCCCCTTCCGGGCATATCGTCAACAGTTCACGCAAGATCGTCGCGATCTTGGTGTCGTCGCGACGACGTAAGTGCCGCGCTCAGCGGTCGAGGAGTCTGCGCAGTACGGGGCGGGCCGCGTCGAGCGGGTCGGTGTCCGGGGGTACGTTCAACGCGCCGGCCAGCCACAGGCTGGCGAAGCCGTGGGCGATCGACCAGCCCGCGCGCGCGGTGTTCTCGCTGCCCTCGGAGGTGGCGACCGTGCGGGCCCCCTGTGCGAGCAGCGCTCCTGCCCGGTCGCGGGCGTGCCGCACGGCGTCGTCGTCGGCGCGGTAGAGCTTCGGCTGGAACATCACGCCGAAGTGGACCGGGTGTTCGGTGGCGAAGCGCACGTAGGCGAGCCCGGCCTCCAGAAAGTCAGGGCCCGCCTCGCGCAGGGTGTCGGCGAGCAGGTCGAAGCCTTCGGCGGCCAGTGCGGTCAGCAGCCCGGCCTTGTCCCCGAAGTGGTGTGCGGGGGCGGCGTGCGAGACCCCGGCACGGCGGGCCAGTTCGCGCAGGCTCCAGCCGTCGAGCCCGGACTCGCCGATGGCGTCGACCGCCGCGTCGAGCACCGTACGCCGCAGGTCTCCGTGGTGGTATCCGATCGTCCTCACGCCCTTCCGCCGTGACCGAGGTCTCCATCTTTCCATTGACAAGTTCGCGGTGTCCAGATTACCGTCAAGCCCGAACTTGTCAATGACTAGATCAGGAGTGTCGCTATGACCACCCCCGTACTGATCATCGCTTTGCTGGTTCTCCGCGGCCTCGGCGCGCTCGGCGTGCGCAGGTTCGCGACCTGGGCCGCGAGCGGCGCGCACGCCCTCGCCGTGATGCTGGTGATGACCGCGAGCGCGCACTTCGTCCCCGCCCGCGTGACGGTGATGCCGACCCACGCCGACCTGGTCGCGATGGTGCCGCCGTTCGTGCCGGCCCCAGGCCTGATGGTGTACGCCACCGGCGTGCTGGAACTGCTCGGCGCGATCGGGCTCGTGCTCACCCGGACCCGCCGCGTCGCCGGATTCGGCCTGGCGGTGCTGTTCCTGCTGCTCCTGCCCGCCAACGTGTACGCCGCGGTCGCCGACGTGCCCTTCCACGGCGAAGCCGCCTCGCCGCTGTGGCAGCGCATCTCCGAGCAGGTGCTCTACATCGGCGTCGCGCTCGCCGCAGCGCTGTCGGCACCGGCCCGCGAGTCCGCCGCGACCCGGCAAACCGAGCCGGTCACCACTGCCCGGCCGTGACCGGCCGGGCGGTGCCGCCGCCGGTTCGCGTCAGCGTGCAGCCTCGACCTGCGGCCGGGGCTGCAGCGAACCGGCGGCGCTGAAGCCCAGCAGCGCGACGCCGGCCAGCACGCCGGTCCAGGGTGACGCGGCCTGCGCGACGGTCAGGGCGAGCACTCCCCCGACGAGCGCCAAGCCGATCATGGTCCAGCCGAGGCGGGCGAAGACCGGCGCGTGGAAGGCGCTCGCGAACGGCAGGAAGTGCGCGCCGACCACCAGGACCACCCACGGCACCGTCAGTAGCGGCCGGTGCAGGACGTTGTTGATGAGATTCGCGCCGATCGGGATGCCCAGCGCCATCGCCGTCACCGAGAATCCGTAGACGCGGATCGCCTGCCGCGACGGCGGTCCGGCCGGGCCCTGCGCGCCCGACGGGCGGATCACGGCGAACCACACCACAGCAGCGAAAGCCAGCACTCCCACGACCCGCGCCAACGTGCTCACGGGCGCGGACAGCTCTCCCGCGTTGACGAGGATGAAGACAAGGCCGCCGATGGAGCCGATCATCGCTCCGATACGTTCTCCGCGCATCGCCCCATCCAACCATGATCACTCACGGTGAGACACGGCGGCACGAATCAGGCGGGTGCGCAGAACGCCGACGCCGCAAGGCGTGTGTCCCCCGCCACTCGACCCGGCGCGACCGGGCGGCCTGCGGTAGCGTCGGCGGCGCGAAGGGGAGTAGCTCCCGAACGTGGTGGTCGACATACTGGCCCGCTCCGGCGGGCCCGGCCACCCGACCTGGCTCCGGCCAGGTGAGCGAGACCTTCGACCAGGCAGTCCATGCCGGGTCGAGGTCGTCGCGCGCGTCTTCCACCCGGTGAACACGTCCCGGGAGGACACAGTGGAAGGTTTCCTCGCCGCTCTGGCGATCAGTTTCGGCGTAATCTTCGTGGCCGAGCTGGGTGACAAGTCGCAGCTGATGGCGATGACGTTCGCGACCCGCTACCGCACCGGCATCGTGCTGGCCGGCATCACCATCGCCACCGCCGTGGTGCACCTGGTGTCGGTCGGGGTCGGCGTCGGGCTCGGCAGCGCGCTGCCGACCGGCTGGATCGCGCTGGCGGCGGGCCTGGCGTTCCTGGCGTTCGCCGCCTGGACGCTGCGCGGCGACAGCCTCACCGAGGAGGAGAAGTCGAAGGCCCAGCGCGGCGGCAAGTCGGCGCTGTGGGCCGTGGGCGGGGCGTTCTTCCTCGCCGAACTCGGCGACAAGACGATGCTGGCCACCATCACCCTGGCCACCCAGCACGGCTGGTTCGGCACGTGGATCGGCTCGACGGTGGGCATGGTGGCCGCGGATGCGCTGGCCATCCTGGTCGGCCGCTGGCTGGGCCGCAGCCTGCCGGAACGGGCCGTGAAGTACGGCGCGGCCGCGCTGTTCGTCCTGTTCGGACTGTGGCTGCTGGTCGACGCCTACGGCCAGCTCACCTGAGCAGGCCCGGGGCGGCGTGCGGGTGCGCGCCGCCCCGGTTCACGAGTCGGGTCAGCCCAGGTCGCGGCCGAGCTTCACCAGGAACTCGGTGTCGTTGTGGTGGCCCTCGAAATCGGCGAACTCGCCGGCCACGAAGGTCCAGCCGCCCTCAGCGATGATCGCCCGAAGCTTGTCCATCGGCAGCCGCACCGCCTCCACGGGCATCTCCCACTCGCCGACGATGACCTCCTCGGCGCGCTCGCGCAGCTCGTCGAACGTGGCGAACTCGTCCGGCTCCTCGTCGGCGACCTCCAGCCACTCCCCCTGCGCGGCGCGGCGCAGCAACTCGGCCTCCATCGCCTCGACCCCTTCGATGGACTCGTCCCAGTCGTGTTCGAAGAACGAGAAGCGCAGCAGCACACTGTGGTCGGTCATCGGCGGATCGTACGGCGGCCCGGCGACGGATTCAGCCGCCGTCGACCGCCGCCAGCACCGCCGGGTCCTGGCAGCCGCGCGCGAAGCCCGCGATCCGGCGGCGGATGTCGCGCCCGAGCAGCCACACCCCGATCCGGTCGGCCACCGGGCGCAGCAGCGCGGGCCGGGTGCGGAAGTGGTATCGCCAGGTGGCGACCGTGTGCCCCGGCTCGGCCGCCGAGGCGAAGCGCCAGCCTCCGGCCATCATCTCGAAGAACCACGGCCCGCGGACCATCTTCATGCCTACGTTGGTCGGCGGGGCGTAGGAGACGTACTCGCTGACCATGGTCAGGCCGTGCCGCGAGCGGGTGAACGTGCGCACCCCCTTGCCGGGGCGGGCCGCGCCGTCGAGCAGGCGCTGCTCGCGTACGAACGGGTCCCAGCGGTAGCGGGTCTCACCCGTGGTCTGCGACACCGCGAACGCGACGGCGGGCGGGACGGGGACGATCGCGACGGCCTCCACGACGGGCATCGGGCCATCCTGCCACGGCTCACCCGTTGCGCGCCTGGTACGCGGCCCGGCTGGCCTCGATGTGCGGGACGTGTTCGATGGCCCAGCCGGCCAGGGCCAGCGCGGGCGGGATGAGGCTCTTGCCGTTGGCGGTCAGGGCGTACTCCACCCGGGGCGGCACCTCGGCGTACACGGTCCGCGACACCAGGCCGTCGCGCTCCAGGTTGCGCAGGGTCAGCGTCAGCATGCGCTGCGAGATGCCCGGGATCTGCTGGTGCAGGTCGGAGAAGCGCAGCGTGCCCTGGTCGAGGGTGGCCACGACGAGCAGCGTCCACTTGTTACATATACGGTCCAGGATCGCCCGGATCGTCTGGCCGCCGTCGCCCCGGATCAGGCACGTGTGCTCGTACTCCATGACAGCTCCCTGTGCCTCACGCACACCCGTGTGCCTTTTGTAAGCCGTCGCTCACTGACGCATGATGTGGCGACTTCCGGATGGTAACCATCCTGGTCACCGCCGCATCTCGCCACCGAGGGAGCGCTCATGGAACTCGCCTACTGGATCGTCGCGGGGTTGCTCGCGGTGTTCTACCTGTACGCCGGCGGCAAGAAGGTCGCGCAGAGCCGGGAGCAGTTGCAGCCCATGATGGGCTGGGTCGACCGGGTCCCGATGCCGCTCGTGCGGGCCATCGGGGCACTTGAGGTCCTCGGCGCGGCCGGACTGATCCTGCCGCCGCTGAGCGGCATCGCGACCTGGCTCGCCGTCGCGGCCGCGATCGGGCTCGTGCTGATCCAGGTCGGCGGCATCGCGGTCCACCTGTCCCGCGGCGAAGCCCGCCTCATCGGCCTCAACATCGCGCTGCTCGTGACCGCCGCCGCCACCGCCTGGCTCGCCACCGCCTGGCTCTGAGCAACGCACCCAGCCGACGTCGACAAAAACGGGCCGGCTCGGGAGCGCGAATCCGGTCAGGCGGGCAGGTGGGAGCCTGAGGACAGGTTGAGCGTTGCGGCGAAGGTCAGGTAGACCAGCCACAGGCCGACCAGGATGTGCAGCAGGCCGAGCACCTTCTGGCCCGGGTTGCTCGCCGGCCGGCCGTCGTGTGCGGGCTTGCCGCCGATGTTGAAGCTGGCGAAGAACTCCGCGACGTACACCAGCATCAGGCCTGTGAAGAGCAGCCCGAGGGGCCAGTCCCCGGCCTTGAAGAAGACGATCATGCCGAGGATGCCGAGCAGCACGAACGGGATCGACATGTATCCGTTGGGCCTGGCGTCCGAACCCTGCAGCCGGATCCAGCCCAGGGCGAACCAGTGGATGCCGTACGCGCTGAACGCCAGGGCGGCCATGTACAGCGTCTTGTTGGTGGTGAAGACCTCGAACCAGGTCAGCCCCACGAACAGGTAGAGCCCGACCAGGAACTGGCAGAAACCGGGCATCAGGATGCCCCACACCCCGTTGCTCCGATCGACCTGCCGGTCCCGGGGCGGATAGCCGAACAGCTCCTGCGGGCCGTAGATCAGGTACCCGGTGGCGAGCCCGAAGAAGCCCAGCGCCACCGGCACGAACATCGAGGCCGGAAGGATTTCCATGGCAGCATCCCCTCGTGGACCGACGCCGCCGTTTCCGGGCCGCACGGCCCGGCCGGGGTGGAACTGCCGGCGGCCACGATCATTTTACTGCCGCGCCACCTGCCCCGATCCGGTTTCGGAAAGGACGGCCGGGGCCGACCCCGCTGCCGGGGCGGCGACGCCGACCGGCAGCAGGATCGCCGCGGCGATCAGGAGAGGAAACCGCCTTACAGCGTGGTCTCCCCGTTGAGGCCGAAGAAGTCGTGCCACTTCGCGCCGCGGCCCCCGAAGGGAACCGCCGTTGTTCGACGAACCTCGCGACCGTCCTCAGGCGACGACCGTGAACGACGCCCGGCGCAGGTCCTCGGCCCGCGAGGACGGACCCACCCGCAGCTCGAACTCGCCGGGCTCGACCACCCGCGCGCCCTTCGCGTCCACGATGGCGCAGGCGGCGACCGGCAGCTCCAGCTCGACCACACAGGTCTCCCCGGGCGCCACCGGCATCTGCCGGTAGGCCTTCAGCTCCTGCTCGGCCCAGGTCACCGAGGTCACCGTGTCGCTGACGTACACCTGGACCGTCTCCAGCGCCGGCCGCGACCCGGTGTTGCGCAGCTCCACCTGCGCCCGCACCGTGCCGTCGAGGTCCACGGTCGGCGTCAGCACCCGCAGGCCGGAGTACTCCACGGTGGTGTAGCTCAGCCCCTGCCCGAACGCGAACGCCGGAGCCTGCGTCAGGTCGGCGTAGCGGTGGCCGTGCTGGCCGCGGACCTGGTTGTAGTAGGTCGGTTGCTGCCCGGCGTGCCGGGCGAACGAGATCGGCAGCCGGCCGCTCGGCTCGATCAGCCCGAGCAGCAGTTCGGCGACGGCCCGGCCGCCGCGCATGCCGGGGTTGGCGGCGTACACGATCGCGGCCGCGTCGGCCACTGACGGCGGCAGCACCAGCGGCTTCGAGCTGAGCAGCACCACGACCAGCGGCTTGCCCGTCGCGGCCAGCGCGTCGAGCAGCGCCACCTGGCCGCCCATCAGCTCCAGCGTGGCCGTCGAGCGGTACTCGCCGACCAGCTCGATCCGGTCGCCGACGACCGCGACCACGTAGTCGGCCCGGCGCGCCTCGGCCACCGCCGCCGCGATCATCGCCTCGTCGACCGGAGCGGGCAGGGCCACGTCGGGGCGAGGCTGGCCGTCGGGGAAGAACTCGCCCTCCGGGTCGGGCCCGGTCACGACGATGTCCGCGCCGCGAGCGTGGGTGACCGTCCACCCGGCCGGGGCGACCTCGCGGAAGCCGTCGAGCACCGTGGTGATCATCTCGCGCGGGTGGCCGTCGGGCAGCCACTCGGCCTGACCGGACGCGCCCGCCCAGTCGCCGAGCTGGGTGTGCGGGTCGTCGGCGTTGGGGCCGACGATCGCGATGGTGCGGGCCGGGGCGTCCGGGGCGGCGGCGCGGCCGTCCGGCCCGGCGGTCAGGCCGCCGGCCAGCGGCAGCGTGCCGTCGTTGCGCAGCAGCACCAGCGAGCGCCGGGCGACCTCCAGGTTCAGCTCGGCGTGCGCGGACACGCCGATGACCTCGGCCTGGCGGGCGGCGTCGGGGTGCCGCGGGTTCTCGAACAGGCCCAGCTCGAACTTCAGGGTCAGGATGCGGGCGACCGCCGCATCGAGGTCGGACTCCTCCAGCAGGCCCTTGGCCACCGCGTCCTGGGCGCCGTCGAAGAAGTCGGGCGTGGTCATCACCATGTCGTTGCCCGCCTGCACCGCGGCCGCCGACGCGGCGGTGAAGTCGGGGAAGATGTGCTGCTCCCAGACCATGCGCCCGACGTTGTCCCAGTCGGTGACCAGGGTGCCCCGGTAGCCCCACTCGCCGCGCAGGACCTCGTTGAGCAGCCAGTCGTTCACGGTGACCGGCACGCCGTCCATCGACTGGTAGCCGAGCATGAAGGTGCGGCAGCCCTCGCGGGCGACCCGCTCGAACGGCGGCAGGAACCACGAGCGCAGCTTGCGCCGGGAGATGTCGGCCTCGCTGGCGTCGCGGCCGCCCTGGGTCTCGGAGTAGCCGGCGAAGTGCTTCGCGCAGGCCAGGATCGCCGTCGGGTCGGCCAGGCCGTCGCCCTGGTAGCCGCGCACCATCGCCGAGGCGAACTCGCCGATGAGGAACGGGTCCTCGCCGAACGTCTCGCTCACCCGCCCCCAGCGCAGGTCGCGGGCGATGCACAGCACGGGCGAGAAGGTCCAGTGCACGCCGGTGGCGGCGACCTCCACGGCGGTGATCCGGGCGACCTTCTCGACCAGCGCCGGGTCCCAGGTCGCGGCCATGCCGAGCTGGGTCGGGAAGATGGTCGCGCCCTCCCAGAACGAGTGGCCGTGGATGCAGTCCTCGGCGATCAGCAGCGGGATGCCCAGGCGGCTGCGCCCGGCCAGCTCCGCCGCCTCGCGCACCCGCTCGGGTGAGGCGTGCAGGATCGAGCCGACGTGGAACTCCTCGACCAGATGGCGTACGCCGTCGCGGGCGGTGAGCTGGAGCATCTGCCCGACCTTCTCGGGCAGGGTCATCCGCCCGACGAGGTCGGCGACGCGCTGCTCGGTCGGCAGCGTGGGGTCGAGGTACGGCAGGGAGGACACAGGGTTCCTTTCACGGACACCGGCGGTGTCCTGACTGGCGGGGGTGGGAAAGCGCGGCGGGTCGGTCAGCGGCGTCCGGTGAGCGCCGACGACCGGTCCAACGAACGGGCGGGCGGGATCAGCAGGGCGGCGTCGGGTCCGGTGCTGCTCCGCACGACGAGGTCGATGGCGAAGAACCGCCGCCAGTGCGGCGCGGCCGCGCCCTCCAGCAGCGCCCTGGTCGCGGCGGCGGCCATGTCCTCGACCGGCAGCCGCATGCTCGTCAGCGGCGGGCTCATGCAGGCGGCCACGACGCTGTCGTCGAACCCGACGACAGCGATGTCACCGGGCACGCGCCGGCCCGCATCGGTGATCGCCTGGACCGCGCCCGCCGCCATCTGGTCGCAGGCCGCGAAGATCCCGTCGACGTCGGGGTGCGCGGCCAGCAGCCGGGCGGTCGCCGCGTAGCCGCACTCGCGGCTGAAGCCGCCGTCGACGGCGAGGTCGGCCAGCCCCAGCTCCCGGACCGCCTCCAGGTGGCCGGCGCGGCGGCCCGCCGCGCAGGTGTTGGCTTCCGGTCCGTGGATCGCGGCGATGCGGCGGCAGCCGATCCGGTGCAGGAAGGCGACGGCGTCGTACGCCCCACGGCTGTTCTCGGGTTCGACGGCGGGCACCTGCGGCGCGGTCGCGCCGAGCGACACCACGCGCCGGCACCGCGCGTGGAACCGGGCCGCCAGCTCCGGCGGCACGTTGACCAGCACCGCGCCGGCCGTGGCCGACTGCGCGACCCGGTCGATCAGCTCCGGCGCGCCCGCCGGCTCGGTCACGTTGACGCGCAGCTGCACGTCGCCGCCGGCCAGCGCGGCCATCACCCCCGCGATGACGCGGCTGTAGTACGGCACCGCGCCGAACATGTGCGCGTCCGTGCGGCACGCGATCACGACCAGGTCGAGCACGTCGCGGCGGCCGGAGGCCAGGGCGCGGGCGGCGGCGTTGGGCCGGTAGCCGAGGTCGGCGACGACCCGGTTGACCCGGTCGCGCAGCTCCTCGGAGACGCCCCGGGCGTTGTTGAGCACCCGCGAGGCGGTGGCGCGCGACACCCCGGCCTCGTGGGCCACGTCCTCGATGGTCAGCTTCCGGTACGGCATGGGCACTCGCAATCTCGGCACGGCGGGACGTCCCCGTTGCACGTCCCGTCGGCACCATAGTTTGGAGAGCGCTCTCAACGGAACCCGGTATGACGATGCTCCACCTGCCGGGATCACGCTCTCCAGACGCGCGGCGCGGGCCTGCCCTAACTGCGGCTCCACCGGGCCAGCGAGCCCCACTCGCCGAAGCCCGGCACCGGCTCCCACTGCGTGCTGACGTCCACGCCGACCCGGTCCTCGACGGTGCGCTGCTGGGCGGTGTCGTCACTGATGACCCGGCGGGCGCTGCCGTCCTCGCGGAACTCGAACCAGGTCACGCAGGTTGCCCCGGACAGGGTCGCCGCATCGGCGTCCGGGTAGTCCCACTGCGTCATGCCGCAGAGGAAGAGCAGCTCGCCGCTGCGCCGGAAGGAGTAGTGCAGGCACTGGCGGCCGTAGGCGTCGAAGAACCAGACCCCGGCGTGCCCGTTGTCCCAGGCGATCTCGATGACCACGTCGGGCACCCCGTCGGCCGGCGCGGCCGGGACCACGGCGTACGGCTCACCGGCGGAGTCCCTGGCCTGGGCCTCGTCCGCGGACAGCGGATCGACCGGCTCGTGGCGGCGGAAGTTCCACCGTCTGCAGTAGACCGGCGGCAGCGCCGGATCGTGCCCTGCGATGTGGACGGTCACGCCGAGTCCTCCCCGTGGTCAGGCGTGACTCACGGTAGACCGGACAGGCCGCGCCGGGCAATCTCGGCGGACCCGTGCAGCGAGCAGAGCGAGCAGCACCACCTCGGCGAGCAGCAGATACCGCTCGGCCGCCCCGATCAGGAAACGGTCGGCGAGGGTCGCGCTGGCCAGCATGAGCCCCGCGAACCCGGCGGCCGTGGCGGCGGTCCAGCGGACGGCCCGGCTCACCGGGCGCAGCGTCACCGCGGCCAGCGGCAGCGCGACGAACGCCAGCATCGAGGCGTAGCGGTGCACGTAGCCGGTCGTGCTCAGCGGCCCGAGATCCGTCGGAGCCAGCGCCGCCACCGTCATGGCCGCCCCGAACAGGGCGAGCAGGACGCGGGGCGCGGTCTGGCGCAGCGCGGGCAGCAGGCACCAGGCCGACAGCCCGAACACCACCATCGCGGTGTCGGTGGCCCCGCCGCGGTCGTGCACGGCGAAGTCGCTGACCGTCAGCGAGACGTGGCTGAGCTGCGGGTCCGGGTCCACCTGGCCGACCGCGGCGAGCAGCGCGGTCAGCGCGCTGCCCGCGAGGCCCGCACCGGCGAGGACGCGTCTGTCGATCATGCGTCGACGCTATGCCCGGCCGTGCCGCCGAGGGCTCCGGTGTTCACCCTGCCCCGACCCCGAGTTGTCCGGCCGCGCGCTGCGGGTGATCCCTGAGCGGGCCATCCCTGACCGTGCCGTGATAACTCGCGCGACGGCCCGCATCGACGTCGGTAGCGTGCCGCCCATGGGACTTCGGGGGTACGCCGGGCCGGGAGACGACGAGCAGATCGAGCGCGTACGGCAGGCGGCCCTCGCGGTCGACGGCGACGTCTGGCTGCCCGGCCCCGACGGCGACCTGCCCGGCGAAGCCCGCGTGGTCGCCCAGGACGGCGGCGAGATCGTCGGGTTCGGCCGCCTCGACCGCTGGACCGAGGACGACGGCACGGAGATGTTCCTGGCCACCGGCTTCGTCCACCCCGCACACCGGGACCGGGGCCATGGCACGGCGATGCTGCGCCGCCTGGAGGCGTACGCGGGCACGCTCGGCTCGGGCGCACCGTTTCAAGTGCTCGGCGGCAACGCCGACGACAGCCAGCCGGGCTCGCGGCAGCTGCTGCTGGACCACGGCTACCGGGTCGCGTTCACCGTCGTCGACCTGAGCCGTCCCGTCGCCGCCGCCGACGAGCCCGCCGCGCCGACACCCGGCCTGGAGGTCCGCCCCGTGCTCGCCGAGCACCACCCGCGGATACACGCCGCGATCACCGAGTGCTTCACCGACAGCAGGCTCGGCTTCGTCTCGGTGGACTACGACACCTACTTCGCGGGGGTGCGCGACACCGAGCTGTGGGCGGTCGCCTGGGACGGTGACGAGATCGCCGGGCTCGTGATCAGCGAACGGGAGGGCGACGGCGTCGCCGACTCGTCGTGGGTCGCGGTCCGGCCCGCGTACCGGCGGCGCGGTCTGGCCTCGGCGCTGCTCGGCCGCAGCCTGGCGGCCATGCGCGAGCACGGTGTCGGCGTCGCCACGATCCGCACGGTGGCCGAGAACCCGAACCGGACCGTGCAGCTCTACGAGCGGGTCGGCTACCAGGTCGTGCGGCGGCAGCCCCGCTACCGCAAACCGCTGACCGCCGCTTTCACCTGAGCGGCGTACACAGATCCGCCGTCAACACTGTTGCTCGAAGTTTCTCTTGATCACACTTCGACAGATGTCGCTGTTATGGTCGGCAGTGCAGGAACATGGATCTCGGCTGCGCTGGGAGGTAGTCATGGCATTACGGTTCCTCGGGAAGGACCCCGACAGCCAGACAGACAACTCGCCGACCGTCTGGGACAACGGGGACAGCTATGTGATCCAGGGATGGCGCATCACCGACCCGGCGGTGCTTGGGGAAGTGGGTGACGTCCCCGCGCACGAGACTGTCCTGGAGATCCCCAAGCGGATGATGCAGTTCTTCCCGGAGGTAGGCGCCAGTGGCGGTGCAGCCGACATTCGCTGAACTGCTGGCCAAGTGCCAGCGCAGTGCCGTCCACCTCGAGATGCGAGACGGCTACATGCTCGACGACCCGAACTACCTCGCGTGGCGCAACGGCGAACGTCCGGTCCCCGGTTCCAGACCCGAGTGGGCTCACCCCTGGTACGAGATGGTCGGAGCCGTGATCAGTCGCGGAGGTTCGGTGCGCCGTGCCCGCATCGTCAGCGAACCCATCAGCGATTACGTCAGATTCGAGTACGACACCACCGACGTCTGCAACATCACCGCCGGTGAGGCCGTTCGCTGGCTTCCCCGCCGGCAGGCGTCTGACCTCCCGCTGCCTGGCAACGACTACTGGCTGTTCGACGACGGCATCGTGTTGTTCAACCATTTCGACGGGGAAGGTAACGCCACCTTCCGCGACACGAGCAGCGACCCGGCGGTGGTCGAACTATGCAGGCACGCGTTCGAAGCAGTCTGGCAGCGGGCCATCCCGCACCACGAGTACCGGCCGGCCTGACTCGGGACCGCACGTGGCTTCGAACACTTCCTCCAGTTCGCAGGAGGCCCTGAATGCGCTTGGCCAGCGCTTGCGTGAGGTGCGCCTGGACGCCGGACTCAGCGGCAGGGATCTTTCCCGGCTGACCGGCTGGCCCCCGTCAAAGGTCAGCAAGATAGAGAACGGCAGGCAGGCACCGTCGACCGAGGACGTCCGGCAGTGGTGCTTCCACTGTCGGGTTCCTGAGCAGATACCTGACTTCATCACCTCCCTGCGTGCGGTTGAGGGGATGTTCGTCGAGTGGCGTCGCATGGAACGCACCGGACTCAAGCAGGCGCTTGAGTCCACGGTTCCGCTCCACGAGAAGACGAAACGTTTCCGCACGTACAACGCGTGGCTGATACCGGGCATCCTGCAGACGGCCGACTACACGAAAGCGGTGCTGTCCACCATTGCCGGTCGGCGAGGTGTGCCCGACGACAGCGACGAGGCCGTCAAGGTGCGGCTGAAGCGACAGCAACTCACACGCATGGGAGACCACCGTTTCGCTGTCATCGTGGAGGAGTCCGTCCTCTACAGCAGCATATTGAGCCCTGAGCTGATGTACCGGCAGCTCGAATACGTCGTGGACATGTCCGCCCTCCAACGGGTGAGCCTTGGTGTCATCCCGAGGAGTGCCGACCGCAGCTCCATGTGGGCGGTCGAGTCCTTCTGGATCTACGACGAGGACAGGGTGACGGTGGAGCTGGTATCGGGCTTCCTGAACCTCACCCGGACTCATGAGGTACGCATGTACGCCCAGGCGTTCCTGTCGTATGCCCAGAAAAGGTAACCCGGCCAGAAGGCAGGATCAAGGACCAGTCCAGAGGTATCGAGCAGCGGGTAATCGGCCCGGCCGGGAAAGAGCATGTGCTGAGCCCGTCATGCGCTCGTCGGTGCCGCGTTCGCCGCGTGCGGGAGTTGCTCGGCGACGGCATAGTGGTCCACCAGGCCCGCGAGGACCTCGCGGGTCCGCTGCATCTCGCGGAGCTGGTCGTCGACCCGGGTCAGTTCGTCGCGCAGCCGCGCGGTCAGTGCGGGGGTGCGGATGGCCTGCTCGGTGATGCACGGCAGGACGTCGTAGATGGTGCTGCTGGACAGCCCTGCGGCCAGCAGCGAGCGGATCAGGGCGACCCGCTCGACCGCCGTCGGCGGGTAGTGTCGCTGCCCGCCGGTGCTCCGGGCGCTGCCGAGCAGCCCCTGCTCCTCGTAGTAGCGCAGCGATCGCGGGCTCGCCCCGGTCGCTTCCGCCAGTTCACCGATACGCATGCGGAGACCTGCCTCACAAGACTTGACCCTGACGTCAATGTGAGGTCCTACCTTAACCGCATGACCGACGTCATCGCACCCGCCACCGCCTCCGGCGCCCTGCTCGCACCGGCGCTCGAACCGGTCACCATGGCCGGCCTGCGACTGTCCACACGCTTCGTCATGGCCCCGATGACCCGCGCCCAGTCGCCCGGCGGGGTCCCGACACCCGCGGTCGCGGCGTACTACCGCCGCCGTGCCGAACACGGCGTCGGGCTCATCATCACCGAGGGGGTGCTGGTGGACCACCCCAGTGCCGGACACGAGGACGCCGTGCCCCGGATGGCGGCGGGTCCGGCAGAGGACGGCTGGCGGCACGTCGTGGACGAGGTCCACGCGGTCGGCGGCCGGATCGCGGCGCAGCTGTGGCACCTGGGCAGCCTGCGCGAGCCGGTCGACGGCCTGGCGGCCTGGTCGCCGTCGGCGGTGCCGGAGCCGGGGCGTCCCCTCGCCCACCCGATGTCGCTCACCGACGCCGACACGATCCTGACGGCGTACGCCGAAGCGGCCCGGGTCGCGGCACGCGCCGGATTCGACGCGATCGAGATCCACGCCGCGCACGGCTACCTGCTCGACGAGTTCCTGTGGCCGCGCACGAATCGGCGCACGGACCGGTATGGCGGGTCGGCAGCCGGCCGAGCCCGGTTCCCCGCCGAGGTCGTGCGCGCCGTGCGCGCGGCCGTCCCCGCGGACATGCCGGTGATCGTGCGGTTCTCCCAGTTCAAGGAACGCGACTTCGACGCCCGCATCGCCGACTCCCCGGCCGAACTCGCGACGATCCTGGAAGCCCTCGCCGGGGCGGGAGCCACCGTCCTGCACGCCTCCCAGCGCAGATTCTGGCAACCGGTGTTCCCCGGCTCGCCGCTCAACCTCGCGGGCTGGGCCAAGCGGATCACCGGCCTGTCGGCCATCACCGTCGGCGGGGTGGGCCTGACCCGCGACTTTCTCGAACCCGGCCGGGAGACCTCGCTGACCGGACTGGTGCAGCGCCTCACCGACGGAGAGTTCGACCTGGTCGCCCTCGGCCGCATCCTGCTCGGCAATCCCCACTGGGTGACCCTCGCCGCCGGGGGCCGGATCGAAGGCATCGAGGACTACCGCAAGGAGCACGAGCACACGTTCGCCTGAGGTACCCGGTTGGCGGTTGTCGTCTCCCACTGACACCATGCCGATCATGCGATGGGCACCGAATCAAGATCAGAATGTTTACGTGATGGTCGGGCCGTCCGGGGGTCGACCCGACTTCGAGCAGGTCCCACGCATGTCATCGACCATCTTCGCTCAGCCTGGCCACGACGTGACCCCGCCTGGCGGCATCGTGCGTCTGGTGGGCGACCTGGTCTTCTATCCGCCTGTCGCACGTATGGCCCTGCTCGGTGCCATCGGCCGCTGGATTGCCCATTGGGTGGTGTTCCGAGGTGGCTGGACGGTCTACATAGACGCGCCGGACCGAGACCCGATCAAGATCAGATGTGCCGGTCGCGCGGAAGCCCGCGTCCGCGCAGATCAGCTCGCCGTCGAGATGGAAACCCATGGCGTGGAGGCGGTGGACGGACTGGCCCGGCAACGGTAGCCGGCCACCGCGCCGGTGGATGCGGGGGTGCCGTCGATCTGACGCACAGCCGGCGGGCGCAGTGCGGAACTCCAGGAAGTTCTGACAGGCGGTCCGGCCAGGATGTCAGGAGCGGGGCGGCGTGGGCGCGGCGGCGTGCAGCGCGGTCAGGGCCGCGTCGAGCGCCGCCGACAGCGGCTCGATCGACCGGGTGGCCTGCGTCAGCAGCAGCCCGCCCTGCACCGAGGCGAACACGGCCAGGGCCAGGCGGTCGGGGTCGGCGTCGGGGCGCAGCAGGCCGCTGTCGCGCATGCGCCGCAACCCGTCGCGCAGGTATCCGCACCAGCTGTCCAGGTGCTCGGCGACCTGCGCGGCCGCCACGGGGTCGGTGCCGGTCAGCTCGCTGACCAGAGTGCCGACGGGGCATCCCCAGTGCGGCTGGGAGCCGTAGTGGGCGAGCAGCGCGTCGCGCCAGCCGTCCCAGTCCGCCCAGGTGTCGAGCGTCTCCAGGTAGGGCCGCTGCGCCTGGAGCACCCGCTCGAACTGGTACGTCGCGATGGCCATGACGAGTTCGGTCTTGCCGCCGGGGAAGTAGTGGAACAGCTGGCTCTTGCTGGTCAGCGTGCCCGCACGGACGTCGTCGAGGCTGGTGCCGCCCACCCCGCGCGCCAGCACCAGGTCCGCCGCCGCGGCGACGATCCGAGCGCGGGTGGCGGCGCCCTTGGCGGTGAGCCGGGGTGCGGTGGCGGTCGTCATCAGCACATTCTAGCGATACTGGACCACAAGGTCCAATCCTCCGCGAGGCTCCCACGCCGTGGGCGGCCCTGACCCGATGAAGAAAACTTTTGTAGGCTCCCCGGTGACATAGCTATTTCCTACAGGGGTGAGCGCATGAACGAGCCGACGCGGACCATGGCGGTGGCGGTCTCCGCCGCCGGACTCTGGACCTCCCCCGACGTCGTACGCCCCCTGGACACCCCCGCCCTGAGCACGCCCGCGGGGTTGCGCGCCTGGGCCGCGGCGCAGGGCCCCGACGAACGACGTGACCTGTGGGGCCGGCTCGACAGCCAGCTGCTGCTGGGCGAGACCGTGCTGGTCACGGAGGTCCGTGACGGCTGGGCCCGGATAAACGCCCCGCTGCAGCCCTCCCGCAAGGACCCCCGCGGCTACCCGGGCTGGCTGCCGCTGTCGCAGCTCGCCGCCCCCGCCGAGCCCACCGGCGAGCAGGTGGTGGTCACCGAGCAGGTCACCGAGCTCCGAGACGCTCCCGACGGCAGGGTGCTCGCCGACGACGTCAGCTATGCCACGGTGCTGCCCGCCCGCCGGCGGCAGGACGCGTTCACCGAGGTCGTGCTGCCCGGCGGGAGCACCGGGTGGCTGGCCGACAAGCACCTCGACACCTATCGCGCCCGCGGTCCGCTGCCGACGACCGAGCAGCTGGTTGCCGCGGGACGGCTGTTCCTCGGCCTGATGTACCTGGCCGGCGGCACCCACGGGCTGATGCTCGACTGCTCCGGGCTGCCCCACCTCATCTACCGCCGGTTCGGGCACAGCGTCCCGCGCGACGCCAGCGACCTGGCCCTGCTGGGCGAGCACGTCGAGGTGGCCGAGCTGGCCCCCGGCGACCTCGCGGTGTTCCAGAACGACGAGACCGGCGACGTCTACCACACCGGCATCTGCACGGGCGGCGAGCAGCAGGTGCTGCACGTCTCCCAGCCCGACTGGGCCTGCCTGGACGGCGCGCTCAGCGAGCGCCGCCGCCGCCACCTCGTGTCGGGCCGCCGCCTGCGGTCGGAGTAGCGCGCCCGCTCCCGCGCGGGCCGGCGGCGGCCCGCGCGGGAAGGGTCGGCGTCAGCCGCCGTTGACCGGCTGGAACGGGGTCAGGTCGACGGTCGGCCGGGTCGTGCGGGCCGTGACCGCGGCGACCGGGGCCGGGATCGAGTCGAACAGCTGCCGGCCCAGCACCGCGTGCGCCTCGACGGCCGGGTGGGTGGCGCCGTAGTTGTCCAGCCCGCCGAGCGAGTCGGCGAAGAAGGCGAACGTCAGCGCGGGCGCGCCCGAGCTGTCGAACATGATGCCCACCTCGTGGCGGCCCGCGCCCAGGGTGTTGAAGTCGGCGCCGTACTTGACGGCCACCCGGCTGCGCTCGTTGGACGACATGTTGCGGCGGATGCCGTCGTGGTAGCCGTTGACCCAGCGCATGATGCCCAGCAGGAAGTCGCAGGACTTCGGGGACAGCAGGGTCTTGTTCGCCAGCCGCCACAGCAGGTCGTGCATCTCGGCGGGCGTGGTCTTGCCGAGGAAGAAGCGGTTGGGGTTGGCCACCGGGATGACCCGGGTGTTGACGAAGCCCTTGGCCGCGAGGATCTGGTTGATCTCCAGTGCGGGCACGACCCGGCCGCACATGCGCACCGCGGTGTTGTCGGAGACCAGCAGCAGCGCGGTGAGGAAGTTCGCGACGGTGATGTCGTCGCCCCACACGGTGTGCAGGTGGTAGATGCCGCTGCCGCCGAGGATGATGTCGGCCTGCAGGTCGAGCTTCTGGTTGAGCTGCAGCTCGCCGCGGTCGATCTTGTCCATCACGGCCACGGCCACGGCGACCTTCTGGACGCTGTAGCCGTCGACGATCGCATCGACGTCGTCGGCGATGATCGTCTCCAGCACCCCGGCCGCGTTCACCGCGGCGACGTGCGAGTGCCAGACGCCACCGGCCTTGGTCTTCTGTCGCTGGTACACCCGGCGCAGGTGGCCCGGGCCGGTGCCGCGCTCGTCCTCGGCGGCCGACGCCGGCGCGGCTACCCCGAACGTCGCCGCCGCGGCGCCGAGGCCGAGGCCGCCGATGGCGGCGCGGCGGGAGAGAGGTGTGGACACAGGGGTTCCCCGTTCGTCGTCAAAGGATGGTCCGGTCGATCCTAGGCACGCCCACGTACGGTTGCCGACCCGTCGCCGCCGCGGCCTGCACAGACATCCATCAGGGCGCATGCGGGCGGCGATCGGTCCCTCCACTCTCGACTGTCGGCGACCGCGTGAGCAGCGCCGGTCGCCGGACGTGCGAACCCGATCGGGTGACTGTCACCAAAGCGACACGCCCGCCACGGTACGCGAGCCGCCCTCACGACCTCGGCTGCCTGGCCATACGCATGATCCATCTGCCGTGACATCGATCCCTGACGCTCATTCAGGTTTGCGGGCAACTCGGCCGGTGTCGGGCGCTTCGCCGGGAGTGCTACCTAGGGACTCTTCCCAGGATTCGGCAGAGGAGACGGACCGGCGTGCTCGCGGACGATGACACCAGGCAGTGGGCGCAACGCCTCGCGGCGGCGACCGCACCGCAGGAGACCGGCATAGCCGACGGCGTCGTCGAGGCGTACCTCGCCGGCGGAGCCCAGCGTGAGGCGATCCTGCGCCCCGGCCGCACCGGCTCCGGTTCGGCGGGCGTCGAGCTGGTCACCGCGCTCGCCGCGGTGCTGCAGGCCGTCGACGTCGCCGGCGTGCACCTGAAGGCGCTGCTGGACGCCGAGGCCACCGGCAACGCACTGAACCTGCTCGCGCTCATCGTCGGGATCAAGGCGTACCGCACCTCGAAGGCGAACCGGCCGCCGCAGGACCCGCCCGTCGACCCCGAGCTCGCCGCGCGGGCCAGGGCCGCGGTGGACCGGATGCAGACCTCCCTGGAGAAGTCGGGGCTGCCCCCCGACGAGGCGCACGAACGCGCCGTCCTGGTCATCAAGGAGCTGCTGGCGGCCCCCGCCTCCGCCGCCGCGTTCGTCCGCCGGGTCAGCGCCGAGGCCGCCAGGGAACCCGGCTCCGGGCCGCCCAACAGTTCGCGCCGCTGGTTCCGCCGCGGCGGCAACTGAGATGGGCCCGCACCGGCCGCGGCGACCGGCCCGATGACCGCCACCGCACCAGCGCCGGCCGTCGCGCCCCCGCTGCCACGCCCGCTCGCGCCGCCCTGGCTGTGGCTGTTCTTCGCGCTGTGCCTGCTCAGCACGGCATGGAACCTGCCGAGCCTGCTCGCCGATCCGGTGGCGGCGGCGCGCGCGGTGTTCGACCGCGGCTCGCACGCCGACCCGACGGTGACCGCCATGCTCGCTGTGCTGGCCGTCTGCTCGGCACTGCCCACCCTGCTGATCGGCCTGGCGCTGGGCGCGGTGCTGCTGCCGCGGCTGCGCGGGCGGCTGGTGGAGCGGCGGCTCGTGCCCCCCGGCGCGCTGCCGGTGCGCGCCGCGTCGGCCGTCGCGCAGATGCAGTCCTTCGTGGACACCGTCCATCACGGGGTGGTCGTCCGGCTGTCGGCCGCGCCCGGCAACGGCGGCGCGCAGGTTTACGCCGCCGGCTGGCGCGCGCCACGCATCCTGGCGTACCCGCCGCTGGTCGCGCTCTGGGAGCAGGACCCCGCCGCCGCCCGCGCGATCCTGGTGCACGAGCTGGGCCACATCCGCAACGGCGAGCACCTGCTCGTCGGGCGGCTCGGCCCGTTCGCGCTGTTGGCCCGCGCCTGGGCGCCGGTATACCTGGCGCTGCTCGCCGCGCCGCCGCTGCTGCTGCCGCTCGCCGACGAGCAGGCGTTCGAGGTGGCGAGCTCGCTGCTCGGCGGAGCGGTGACCGCCGCGCCGTCCGGGCTGATCGCACCCGTGCTCGCGCTGTGGGTGGCCGAGCTGACCGCCGACCGGGTCGCCGCCGAGGACGGCCGGGCGCAGCCGCTGGCCGGCACGCTGTCGCGGGGCCGACGCGTGTTCGGCCGCCTGCTCACCCACCCGCCGCGCTGGCTGCGCCGGGCGCTGCTGCGCCGCCCCGACCCGGCGACCGTGGCGGTGCTCGCGGCGTGGCCGCTGACCTTCCTCGGCGAGCTGGCGCTGCTCGGCGCGGCGGCCCTGGTCGCATCGGCCGGTGAGCGGTGGACGCTGGCGCAGGCCTGGCACCACTACACCGGCGCGGGCTACGGGTTCGCCTCGGCCGGGCTGCGCACCTGCCTGGTCGCGGGCCTGCTGCTGCTGTGCTGGCCGTGGCTGAGCGGCGGGTGGCCCGCGCTGTGGACCCGCGGGCGCGCACCCGTACGGCCGCGCACCGGCACCGCGCTGCACGTGGCCGCGGCGCTGATCCCGCTCGCCGCCGCCGGGGCCGTGTTCGCCGTCCGGCCGGTGCCGCCGGCGCAGCTGTGGAGCCTGGACTACCCGGCCCGGCTGACCGCCGAGCTGAGCGGCGTCGGCCCGGCCACGACGCCGCAGCCCGGACCCGACCTGCCCGACGGCACGGGACCCGGCTGGACGGGCGGCCCGATCACCTACCCCGTGCGGCTGCGGACCGTCGCCGTGGTGTCGCTGACCCGCCTGGGCGGCAGCGACGGCCGCACCGCCGAGGCGAACGCGATCCTGCTCGACAGCGTCTGGGAGTTCACCGCGGACGGCCGGGTCGTGTGCCGGCCCTCCGGCGGCCGCAAACCCGTGGGCGGCACGTTCACCGCGGACGGGCCCTGGCACCTGTCGGTGGGCGCGTTCCCGGCCGACTTCACCGACCCCGTCGCCGACAGCATCGTCGGCCGGTTCGACCTCGCCGTCAGCCCGCCGCGGGCCGAGCTGCAGTGGTCCGCCGGCTGGTCCGCCGACGGCGACAGCAGCCAGTACCGGACCGTCGTCACGCTGATCCCGCAGGACACGCCATGAGACCACTGCCGTCCCTCGCCCGCTTCTACCGCCGCCACCTGCGGATCAGCGGCACCGTGAGCACCCTGCTGCTGGTCGCCGGGCTGGCCACCGCCGCGCTGCTGCCCGCCCCGCCCGCAGCCCGGCCCGCGCTGGACATGACCCGGGCGAGCGCGTGGTTGGAGAGCACCGCCATCGGTGCGGTGTCGCTGGTCAGCGCCACGGCCGGCCGCGTCGTGACGGTCACCGCCGTGCCCGGCGCGGCCGGCCACCGGATGTCGGTGCAGCAGGACGGGCCCGATCCGTACGTGTCCGATCTCGACGCGAACACGATCACCCGGATCGACGGCGCACGCCTGACCGCCGACCCGGCGGTGGCGTTCCCCGCCCCGGTCGACCTCGTCACGGCAGGTGGCGACCTGTACGCGGTCTCCATGACCGCGGGCTCGGTCACCGCCGTCGACCCGGTGACCCTGACCGAGACCGGGGTCCCGCTCGGCCTGCCGCATCCGCCGCTGAGCGCGGTGCTCGCCGGGCCCGACGGCACCCTGTGGGCGCACATGACCCTCAACGGCACACTGGTCGGCGTCCGCGACGGCGCCGTCCGGACCAGCGCGCCGTCGGCGTTCTTCGCCGAGCAGGTCGCCCTGGCCGAGGTCGACGGCACGGTGGTGCTGGCCAACCTCGCCAAGGGCATCGTCGTCGCGCTGGACGAGCGCGGCGTGCCCGCGCAGCGCTGGGCGGCGCTGCCCGCCACCGGGCCGACCGCGCTCGTCGCCGCCCGGGGCGCGGACGGCGTCCTGCCGGTCGTCCTGCCCGGCCGGGGCGAACTCGTGCTCAGCCGCCCCGGCGGGGCCCCGGCCGACATCGTCGACCTGCGCGCCGGTTCCGCCGCACGCCTGGGCAGGCCGGTGCAGGCGGGCGGCGTGGTGTACGTGCCCGACGACGCCACCGGCCGGGTGCTGCGCTACGCGCCGGGACGAGGGCTGCTCGCGCCGCTGTGGGTCACCGCGGGCCAGGCGAGCCTGCGGGTCATCGCCCGCGACGGCCTCGTCTGGGCGCACGACGCGGACGGCCCGCAAGCGGTCGTGGTCGACGGCGACACGGTCCGCAGCCTGCTCAAGTACACCGTGCCGAGTCCGAGCGCCGTCCCGTCGGCCGCACCGCCGAGCGCCGCCGCGCCGCCCTCGCCCGGCCCGTCCCCCGTGCCGCGCCGCGACCCGGTGCTGCGCCTGCCGATCACCTACCGGGCCGTGTCCATCGCGTCGTTCACACAGCTGCAGGGCCAGCCCGCGTGGGTGCCCGCGATCAAGGACCGCCTGCTGTCCGGGACCTGGCGGCTGACCAAGTCGGGCTCGATCTCGTATACCGCGCAGGGCATGGCCGCCAACATGCAGCCGGTGCGCGGCACGTTCTCGGTGTCGGGCAGCCGCGTCGGCTTCCGCGGCACCAAGACCTACCGGGACTCGGTCGCGAACAACTCGCTGACCATGTCCGGCACCATCACCGCCGGTCCACGGCCGGTCATGACGATCACCTTCAACTCACGCAACGAGACCGTCGCGATCGTCAACGGGCAGACGTTCCGGACCGTCGTCGTCTCCCGCTACCGCGCCACGCTCCGGCTCACCGCCTGATGAACCCCTCGGAAAGGACACATATGACCGACCTGCGCAACGGCACCGTCCTGGCCCAGCAACCCCCGCCGCCTCCGCCGGACGTGGCGGCGTTCGCCCGCAGCTTCCGCGGCCTCACCGGCGTCGTCGAGCAGACCGTGCACGGCCAGGCCGAACACGTCGCGCTCGCGGCGACCTGCCTGCTCGCCGAGGGCCACCTGCTCATCGAGGACGTGCCGGGGGTCGGCAAGACGTCGCTGGCCACCGCGCTGGCCGCGGCGTTCGGCGGGCGGTTCCGGCGCATCCAGTTCACCGCCGACCTGCTCCCCGGCGACATCACCGGCGTCACCGTGTACGACCAGCGGCGCAACGAGTTCACCCTGCACAAGGGCCCGGTCTTCGCGAACGTGGTGCTCGCCGACGAGATCAACCGGGCGTCGCCGAAGACCCAGTCGGCGCTGCTGGAGGTGATGAGCGAGCAGCAGGTCACCATCGACGGCACCCGCCACCAGCTGGAGTCGCCGTTCCTGGTCGTCGCCACGCAGAACCCGGTCGACCACGACGGCACGTACCCGCTGCCCGAGGCGCAGCTCGACCGCTTCCTGATGCGGCTGGAGCTGGGCTACCCCGACCACGGCGCGGAGCGGCAGATCCTCGCCGGACACCGGGGCGGGGCCGCGACCAGGCCGCGCCCGGTCACCGCGCTCACCCCCGAGCAGGTGCGGGACATGGCCGCGACGGCCCGCTCGGTGCACGTCGACGACCAGGTCGCCGACTACATGATCCGGATCGCCGCGGCGACCCGGGCGGCGGAGCAGACCCGGCTCGGCGTCAGCCCCCGCGGCACGGTGGCGCTGCAGCGCGCGGCGCAGGTGTGGGCGGCCGCGTTCGGGCGGGAGTTCGTCACCCCCGACGACGTCGTCGCGCTGGCCCCGTGGGTGCTCACGCACCGGATCCTGCTGACCGCCGACGCCGAGTTCGCCGGAGCCACCGCGTCCGGTGTGGTGCAGGCGGCGCTGGACGCGGTCCCGGTGCCCCGCCAGCCGGTGCGGCCGTGACGGCGTCCGGGCTCACCCGCCCCGGCTGGGGGGTGGCCGCCGTCGCGGTCGCCGCACCGGCCGGCGGATACCTGCTCGGGTACGCCGAACTGCTGCTCATCGGTGTCGCCGCGGTGCTCGCGCTGGCCGTTGCCGGGATCTCGGTGTACGGCGCGCTGCCCGCCGCGGCGGACCTCGACCAACTGCCCGCCCGCGCGCAGCGCCACACGCCGACGTCCGGCCGACTGGTGGTACGCGCGCCCTCGCGCCGCCGCAGCCGCGCGTGCACGGTCCACCTCCAGGTCGGCGACGCCCTGGCGGCCGTGACCGTGCCCGCACTGGCGGCGGGGCGGGACTGGAGCGGCCCGGTGCCGCTGCCCACCGGCCGCCGCGGCGTCGTCACCGTGTCCGCGCCGCGGCTGTCCCTGGTGGACGCGCTCGGCCTGTGCCGCCGCGAACGCATCGGGCAGGGCGGCGGCAGCATGTGCGTGCACCCGGTGGTGGCCGCCGGGCTGCCGGCCGGGCGCTCGCCCGCCGGGGACGGGCACCCCGCCGGCCAGCCGTCACCGGCCGGCCTGACCCACTGGGGGCTGCGCGACTACCAGCCCGGCGACGACCTGCGCCGGGTGCACTGGCCGTCCAGCGCGCACACCGGACGCCTGCTGGTACGCCAGTTCGAGCAGGACCTGCAGCCCGGGCTGACCCTGCTGATCGACAACCGTCCCGACGCCGACCCCGACGGATTCGAACTGGCCCTCGACGTGGCCGCGACCCTCGCCGTCGCCTGCCTGTCGGCGGGAGCGGGCTGCGAAGTGCGGTTCACGGCCGCACCCGGCTGGCGGCCCGCGAACCCCGCGACCGCCCGCGCGGGCCTGCTCGACCTGCTCAGCCGCACCGCCGTCGCCACGTCCGGGCAGCTCACCCCCGCCCGGCGCGGCGGCGCGGCGGCGCTGGCCGTCGCGGTCACCGCCCGGCCCGAAGGGGCCGACCCGGCGCTGCTGGCGCACCTGTCGGGGCTGGGCCGACCGGTCCTGGTGCACACCGGCCCCGCGGCGGCGGTCACGTCCCTGGCCGGGTTCACCGCCGCCTGGCCCCGGCTCGCCGCGACGGCCCGCTCCCGGGCACGCCGATGACGGCCCCGGTCACGGCATCGCGGGGCGCTGTCCCCGCACCGGCGACGCCCGACCGCGGGCCGCTGGGCGGAGCGGCCATGACCACCTGGCTCGCCGCGGCGGCGGCCGGGGTCTGCGCGGCGGCCGGCTGGCTGCGCGTCCTGCCCGGCACCCGGATGGCGGTGCTGCTGGCCCTGGCCGCCACCGCGCCACTCCTGCTCGCCGCGACAGCCCGGCTGCTGCGGCGCACGGCGTCCACGCACGACACGGGACAGGACGGCGACCGACGTCCGACCACCGCCCCGCCGCCGGTGTCCGCGCCTGGGCCTACACCTGCCTCCATGCCCGTGCCTGCCTCGATGCCCGTGCCTGCGTCCATGCCCGTGCCGGCGTCCATGCCGGTGCCGGTGCCGGTGACGTTGGGGCTGTCGCTGGCGGTCGCGGTCACCATCGCGGCGGCGACGTTCTGGGGGTCACCGGCGAGGGTCGCGCAGGCCGCGGCGGCCGCCGTCGACGGCTGGGCGCACCTGCTGGCGACCACGGTGCCGGCCGGCCCGGCTCCGCTCCTGGCGACCGGGCCGTTCCTGCTGGTCTGGCTGGCGGCCGCGGTCACCGGCGAGCTGCTGGCCCGCACCACACGCACCGCCTGGGCCGTGGTGCCCGCCGCCGTCGTCTTCGGAGCCTCGTCCGCGCTGGCCGGGGGCGTCGCCTACGCGGTCGCCGCGGCGGTCGGGTTCACCCTCAGCGGCGTGCTGCTGCTCCGTGCGCGGGCCCGTGACCTGCGTGGCCCCGCCCTCGCGCGGCGGTCGGCGCGGGTGGCTCAGGTGGCGCGGGCCGCGGTGGCGGTTGTCGCGGCCGTGGCGGTGGCCGTCCTGGTCGTCCCGCACCTGCCCGCACGGCCTCGGCTGGACCCCCGTGACCACGTGACCGTGCCCGACACGGCGCTGACCGGGGTCAACCCGCTGGACCGGGTGACACCGTGGCTGTCCGCCCCGGACACCGAACTGTTCCGGGTCACCGGAGACGGGCCGCTGCCACAGCGCCTGGCGCTGGTCGCGCTCGACGCGTACGACGGCCGCACCTGGACCTCGACGGCGCGCTACCGGCCCGCCGGGTCGGCTGTGCCCGCGGCCCCGTCCGGTGGGCGGCGGCTGAGCGTCGAGGTCGCCGTCACGGGGCTGGGCGGCGTCGCGCTGCCCACCGTCGAGCGACCGGTGCGGCTGGACGGCCCGGCCACGCTCGCCGTGGACCCGAACACCGGCCTGCTGCTGGACACCGGCGGTCTGGCCCCCGGGCTGCGATACGCGATGACGAGCCTGGTGCCCACGCCGCCGCAGCCCGCCGACGTCGACGCCGCTCCGCGCGATCCGGCCCCGGCGGCGGCGCTGCCACCCGGCGTACCCGCCGAGATCGACGCGCTGGCCCGCGCCGCGGTCGGCGGCGAGACACGCCCCGGGGCGCAGGCCCGGCTGCTGGCCGCGTACCTGTGGGCCAGGGTCCGCAACGACCCGGGCAGCGCCCCCGGCCACGGCTACGGCCGGCTGGCGGCCGTGGCGGCGACCGGCGTCGGCGGCGCCGAGCAGATCGCCGCCCTGTACGCCGTCGCCGCGCGCGGCCTCGGCCTGCCGGTACGGCTGATCGTCGGGTTCACCGTGCCGGAAGGCACGAACGGGCTGGTGCGCTCCGGTGACGTCGCCGTATGGCCGCAGGTGCGCCTCGGCGGGCTGGGCTGGGTCTCGTTCGGCCCCACCGCGCGGGCCGCGCCCGGCTGGCAGCCGGCTGCCCCGCCCACGGCGGCACCGCTGCCGTCGACGCCGCCCCGCCTCGTGCCGGGCGCGGGCGCACCTACCCCAGGTGACCAGCTCGCGGCGGACGGGCCGCTGCCCGTGCGCCGCCCGGACTGGCCGCTGATCGCGCTGATCGCCGCCGCGGTGCTGGCCACGGCGTGGCTGTCGCCGCAGGTGGCCCGCGCCCTGCGCCGCCGACGACGGCGGACCCGCCGGGACCCCGCCGAGCGGGTGGCGGCCGCGTTCCAGGAGGTCGTGGACACCGCCGCGCGCGCCGGAACACCCGTCGCGCACAGCGCCACCGTGCAGCAGGCGCTCGACCGGGTCGACACCGCCATCGACCGCCGCCGGCCGCCCGACACCGACTTCGCTGCCCGCCAGGTCGACCTGCACGTGCTGCGGGAGCTGACCGAACGCGCCGTCTACGGCGCGCGGCCGCTCACCACCGCCGAGGCCGACGACGCCTGGGCCCGCGCCGACCGGCTGCGGCGCAGGCTGCGCCGGCCCGTCCCACGGCGGCGACGCCGCCCCTGAACGCGGGCCCCGGCGCACCTCCGGGGCCCGTCCGGACCATCCATCCATTCCCGACCGGAGGAACCACCCCCGATGAGAACCTTCGTTTCCGTACGATCGCTGGCGGCCCTGGCCGCGGGCGTGGCCCTGGCCGTCACCGGCGGCCTGCCCGCGTCGGCCGCGCCTGCCGAGGAGCCGACCATCGTGCTCAGGCTCGACGACGCGTTCGCGGCCAAGACGGCCGCCCAGCAGAACCCCGCCCTGCGCGGCTGCGCCGGGATTCCGGGCGGGTCCGCGCAGGGCGTCGACGGCTGGGTGTTCAACCAGCCCGTGCCGACCACCGCGAAGGCCGTCTACCTGATCAGCTACCAGAGCGCCGACCTGAGCGAGGCGTACCTGCTCGGCGTCAACGACGCCGGGGTCACCCGGCTCACCCCCGACGGCGAGCCGCCGGTGCCGGCCACCCCGCCGGCCGGGGTCGCGGGCGGGCTCATCGGGCCGAGCGGCGTCGGCGGCGTATGGCTGCAGACGCCGTCCGGCTGGCACCTGGTCGAGGGCCTGATGCGGACGTACGTCGCCGAAGCCGAGCGGACCACGTTCGACCTGGTGAAGGTGTGCCGGGTCGGTGAGGAGCAGCCCCCGGCCAGCCCGTCGGCGAGCGCGTCGCCACGGCCCGGTTCCGCGTCGCCGGTGCCGGGCACGGGCGGCGGCCTGCCGGTGACCGGCCCGCAGGTGTGGTTGCTCGGCGGTGTGGGAGCCGCCCTGGTCGTGGCCGGTGGTCTGCTGCTGCTGGTCCGCCGTCGCCGGGTGAACATGGACGATTCCCTCGCGTCCTGACCACTGCCGGATCCCCGCGGGCGCGCGCTCGCGGGGATCCGCGTGTTTGGGCGGCCGGACCGCGTTGCCCGATCTCCGACAACACTCTGATTGAACATTCAGCTTTCGGCCCTAGGCTCAAAGGATGCTGAGTCGCGCCGGAAAACTCGACCGCCTCCCGGACGCGCCACCCGCTGCCGCACCGGTGGAGGCCGAGCCCTCGCCGACGCCGCCGGCCCGGTGGCGGCTCGACCGGCGTGCGCTGGTCGCGGCCGGTGTCGCGACGGCGCTGGCGGTCACCGCGGTGGTCGCGTTCCGGTGGGGCGCCGCGGGATCCGACAGCCCCGCCGTCGTCACGCCGACACCGTCGCCGTCGGACGACGGGGTGCTCACCGTGGCCGAGGTCTACCAGGTCTTGCTCCCGTCGGTGGTGTCCATCCGGACCACCGGCGCGGGGCGCGACGCGGCGTCGGCGTCGGGCACCGGGGTGCTGGCCAACGCCGACGGCACCATCCTGACCGCGCTGCACGTGGTCAAGGGCGCGGCCGCGATCGAAATCACCTATGCCGACGGCAGCACGACCCCGGCGACCGTCGCGGCGTCCGACCCGGCCAAGGACATCGCCGCGCTGACCCCCAAAGACCTGCCCGCCGTACTGGTCCCGGCGGTGCTCGGCGGCACGCCCGGCATCGGCGAGCAGGTCGTCGCGATCGGCGACCAGCTCGGCCTGACCGGCTCGGCGACCACCGGCGTGGTGTCCGGCCTGGAGCGGTCGGTCACCGTCGCCGACGTGGGCAAACTCGGCGGCCTCATCCAGTTCGACGCCGCGGTCAACCCGGGCAGCTCCGGGGGGCCGCTGGTGAACATGCGCGGCGAGACCGTCGGCATCGTGGTCGCGCTGGCCAATCCGACCGACGCCGGCACCTTCATCGGCGTCGGGTTCGCCGTGCCGATCGTGACGGCCGCGGCCGCCGGCGGCCCACCGCCGCCCCTGTGACGTCCCCCGACCACACCCGCAACGACCCTCGATCCGAACAGGACGGTTCCATGAACACACCCGCTTCCGGCAACGGCCACCGGCAACCCTCCCGCCCGGGCGGGCCGTCGCCGGCCGCCGGCCAGAGCACCGTGGAACAGGTGCTCTACGAGGTCAAGAAGGTCATCGTCGGGCAGGATCTGCTGCTGGAGCGGCTGATGGTCGCGCTGCTGGCGCGCGGGCACATCCTCGTCGAGGGCGTGCCCGGCCTGGCCAAGACGCTGGCCGTGAAGTCGCTCGCGGAGGCCGTCGGCGGGCAGTTCCACCGGGTGCAGTTCACCCCCGACCTGGTCCCCGCCGACATCACCGGCACCCGCACCTACCACCAGCACAGCGGCGAGTTCCAGGTGTCGCTCGGGCCGGTGTTCACGAACCTGCTGCTCGCCGACGAGATCAACCGGGCGCCCGCGAAGGTGCAGAGCGCGCTGCTGGAGGTGATGCAGGAGCACCAGGTCACCATCGGCCGGGAGACGCACCACGTGCCGGAGCCGTTCCTGGTGCTGGCCACCCAGAACCCGATCGAGTCCGACGGCACCTATCCGCTGCCCGAGGCGCAGGTGGACCGGTTCATGATGAAGGTGCTGGTGGGCTACCCGACGGCCACCGAGGAGTTCGTGATCGTCGAGCGGGCGGTCAGCCCCGGCGCGGCGATCCAGCGCATCATCGACCCCGCGCAGCTGATCGAGTTGCAGCAGCAGGCCGACCGGGTCTACGTCGACCCGTCGCTGATCGAGTACGCGGTCCGCCTCACCGCCGCGACCCGCGATCCGGGCCTGGTCGGCCAGCCGCAACTGGCCCGCTACGTCACCTACGGCGCGAGCCCCCGCGCGTCGATCAACCTGGTGCTGGCCGGGCGGGCGCTGGCGTTCCTGCGCGGGCGGGAGTACGCGCTGCCCCAGGACCTCACCGACCTGGCCCTGGACGTGCTGCGCCACCGGCTGGTCATGTCGTACGAGGCGCTGGCCGACGAGGTGAGCGCGGACGCGGTGCTGGACCGGATCATGTCCGCCCTGCCCGTGCCGGAACTCGCCATGCAGGGCCGCTAGACATGACGCACGCATCCGACCGGTTGCTGCGTCGGCTGGAGTGGCAGGTGCTGCGCCGTCTCGACGGGCGGCTGCAGGGCGGGCACCGTACGGTGTGGCGCGGCGCCGGGCTCGACTTCAGCGACGTACGCGCGTACACGCCCGAGGACGACGTCCGGCACATCGACTGGAACGTCACCGCGCGCATGGACGAGCCGTTCGTGCGCCAGTACACCGAGGACCGCGACCTCACCGCGTGGCTGGTGCTGGACCGGTCCGCGTCGATGCGCGGCACCGGCCGCCAGGGCAAGGACGCGACACTCAACGAGCTGGCCGTGTGCCTGGCCCGGCTGCTGACCTACCGCGGCAACCGGGTCGGCGCGATCCTGTTCGACAACCGGCACCAGCGGGTGATCCCACCGCGCACCGGCCGCGACCAGGTGCTGCGGCTGACCCACGAACTCGACGCGCCCGCGCCGCGCACCGCGGCGGGGGCCACCACGGACCTGTCGGCGATGCTGCGGCTGGCCGCCGCCACCGCCCGGCGACGCAGCCTGGTGCTGGTGCTGTCGGACTTCATCGGCGACCCCGGCTGGGAGCGGGCGCTGGCGCTGCTGTCGCACCGGCACGAGGTCGTCGCCGTACGCATCGTCGATCCGGCCGAACTCGACCTGCCCGACCTCGGCATGATCTTCGTCGAGGACGCCGAGACCGGTGAGCAGCTGCTCGTCGACAGCGGTGACCCGCTGCTGCGCCGCAGGCTGGAGGCCGAGGTGCAGGCCCGGGAGAGCGGGCTGGCCGACACGATGAACCGGGCCGGCGTCATGGCCCATCGCGTCACCACCGACACCGACCTCGTCGACGCCCTGGTCGACATGGTGCGCAGGACGAGGCGGAGAGTCCGATGACCGTGCAGTATCCGTTCCTGATCGCCCTGGCCGTGGTCGGCACCGGTGCCGCGGTGCTGGCGTACCTGCGGCTGCAGCGGCGGCGCACCGCCGTGCTGCGCGGCGCGGGACTCGGCCTGACCGCCGCGGGCGGCCGGGGTGCGGTTCGCCGGCACCTGCCGTACGTGCTGTTCCTGGCCGCGCTGCCGATGCTGCTGGTCGGCCTGGCCCGCCCGCACGCGGAGCTGCCCGTGCCGCGGGTGTCGGGCACGGTGATGCTGGTGTTCGACGTGTCGAACAGCATGGCCGCCACCGACGTCGAACCGTCCCGCCTGGCCGCCGCGCAGTCCGCCGCGCAGGGTTTCGTCGACCAACAGCCGTCCACCGTGGACATCGGGGTGGTCATCTTCGGCCAGGGCGGCCTGCTGACGCAGACCCCGACCGACGACCGGGCCGCCGTCAAGAACGCCATCACCCGCCTGTCCACCAGCGGCAGCACCTCGCTGCGCCAGGCGATCCTGACCGCCCTGTCGGCGATCGTCGGCGAGCCCGTCGAGCTGCCGGCGGAGGAGGACGCCGCCCCGCCCGACCTCGGCTACTGGGGTTCGGCGACGATCATCGTGTTCTCCGACGGGCAGGAGACCGAGAGCCCCGAGCAGGCGCAGGCGGCCGCGGCGCTGGCCGGTGCGGCCGGGGTGCGCATCGAGACCGTCGGCATCGGCACCCCCGAGGGCGCCACCGTCGAGGTCGAAGGCTTCCAGGTCGCCACCGCGCTGGACGAGCAGCTGCTCACCGACCTCGCCGCGGTCACCGGCGGCACGTACCACCCGGCCCGTGACGCGGCCGCGCTCAACGACATCCACCGGTCCATCGACCTGCGCATCACCACCGAGCCCGAGCACATCGAGCTCACCGCGCTGTTCGCGGGCTCCGCGCTGCTGCTGCTGACCCTCGGCGGACTGCTGATGATCCGCTGGTACGGAAGGATCGTCTGATGTCGCTCGCCTGGCCGTGGGCGCTGGCCGCCCTGCTCGTGGTCCCGCTGCTGCTGCTCGCCCGCTGGTGGCTGAACCGCCGCCGGCGCAAGGTCGCCGTGCGGGTGTCCAGCATCGCGCTGATCCGGGCCGCGCTGCCCGGCCGGTCGCGCTGGCAGCGGCGCATCCCCGCGGCGCTGTTCGCGCTGGGCATGCTCGCGCTGGGGCTCGCCGTCGCCCGGCCGCAGGCGTCGCTGGCCGTGCCGCAGGACTCCACGTCGATCCTGCTGGCGATGGACGTGTCGCAGTCGATGTGCTCCACCGACGTGCCGCCGAACCGGCTGGCCGCGGCCCGGGACGCGGCGCGGGAGTTCGTGCTGGCCCAGGACGACGGGACGCGGATCGGGCTGGTCGCCTTCTCCGGCATCTCCGGCCTGCTGGTCGAGCCGACCGACGACAAGCAGGCGCTGCTCACCGCGATCGACAACCTGCGCACCTCCCGCGGCACCGCCATCGGCCAGGCCATCCTCACCTCCATCGACGCGATCGCCGAGATCAACCCGGCGGTCCCGCCGACCGGGGTGGAGCTCGGCTCACCGGACGCCCCCGCCCCCGGCTCGTACGTCGCCGACACGATCGTGGTGCTGACCGACGGCGCGAACACCCAGGGCGTCGACCCGGTCACCGCGGCGCAGGAGGCCAAGGCGCGCGGGCTGCGGGTGTACACCATCGGTTTCGGCACCACCGAGCCCGCGCCGCTGATCTGCAGCCCCGACCAGATGACCGCGGGCTCGGGCGCGCGACCGGAGTGGCGGGGCGGCGGTGGCGGCCGGCGCGCGCAGCTGATCGACGAGGAGACCCTCGGCGAGGTCGCGGAGCTGACCGGCGGGGAGTACTTCCGGGCGCAGGACGCCGAGCAGCTCGTGGACGTGCTCACGGACCTGCCCGGCACGATCGTCGTGCAGAAGCGGGACGTCGAGATGACGGTCTGGTTCGTGCTCGCCGGAGCACTGCTGGCGGGCACGGGTGTGGGGCTGTCGCTGCGCTGGAACCGCTCCTGAGCGGCCGAACCGCGTCCATCTGCCGCACACGGAACGACGGCCCCGACGATCATCCGCCGGGGCCGTCCGCTGTCCGCTGTGCCGGTCAGGCCGGCGGGAGGACCACGCTCCAGGCGATGGCGCGGGCCGAGGCGACCGTGCTCGTTGCCGTCACCGCGGCCCACGTACCTGCCGCCACGCCGCCGGTGTCGGCGGCGACCACCACGAGCCGGCCGCCGCCGCTGCCCGTGGTCGTGGTGCGGGAGGTGACCGTGGCGGGCACCGACCAGGTCGCGGTGTCGCTGACCTTCTGCACCCAGTAGCTGACCACAGTCGACCCGGCCGACATGACGGTGACCGCCGCCGTCGGGTGCGTGGTCTTGCTGGCGGTGTCCTCGAACGCGGCGGCGGTGACCGGGCCCGCGCCGGAGTACGCCATGACGACCAGGCTCGCCTTGGTGATCGCGTCGAACGTGGTGGTCACCGACGAGCCCGCCGTGCCGGCGACCGCGGTGCGGGTGAACAGCCACGACACCATGTCGGTGCCGTCGGTCTTCGTGCTCAGCAGCGTCCACCCGGCCGGGGTGGTGGCCGTCGCGCCCCGGTTGGCGGAGACGAACAGCAGCAGCGTGTCGCCGGTCTGCACCGCGGCGGGCACGGTAACGGCGGGCCGCATCACGTTGGCGTCGACGCCGGTGGCGGCCCGGTAGGTCACGGTGCCGCCGGTCGGCGGGGTGGTCGCGGTGACGGTCCGGGTGAGGGTGTCGGTGGCGCCGTCGTCGTCGGTGACGGTGAGGGTCACGGAGTAGGTGCCCGCGGCCGCGTACGTGTGCGACGGGTTCGGCCCGGTGCCGGTGCCGCCGTCGCCGAACGTCCACGCGTGCCCGGTCACGTCGCCGTCCGGGTCGGCCGAGCCGGTGCCGTCGAAAGTGCAGGCCAGCAGCGTGCACGAGGAGCCGAACGCGGCAACCGGGTCCTGGTTGGACGGCGGGTTGCCGCCGTCGGGGACCAGCACGACCGAGTACGCCTGGCCGCCGCCCCCGGCGACGGTGACGCCGGAGATGCCCGGCACCGTGATCGCGGTGGGACGGCTCGTCGTGGTCCCGTCGCCGAGCTGCCCGTCGGCGTTGTAGCCCCACGTCTTCACGGAGCCGTCGGCCATCGCGGCGATGCCGTGGTCGCGGCCCGACGCGATCGACACGGCAGAGGTCACCCCGGTCACCGACACCGGCCGGGTGCGGTTGGTGCTCGTGCCGTCGCCCAGCTCGTTGCGGTAGTTGCGGCCCCAGGACAGCACCTGGCCGTCGGAGCGCAGCGCGTACGAGTGGTGCGCGCCCGCGATGATGTCGGCGATACCGGACGCGAAGATCTGCACGGGCGTGGTCCGGTTGGTGAGCGTGCCGTCGCCGACCTGGCCGTACGCGTTCCAGCCCCACGCCCACAGCGAGCCGTCGGCCAGCCGGGCCAGCCCGTGGTCGCGCCCGCCGGCGAGCTTCTCGACGTTGGTGAGCGTGCCGACCCGCACCGGCGAGGTGCGCCGGGTGGTCGTGCCGTCGCCCAGCTCGCCGTTGGTGTTCTGGCCCCAGCCGTAGGCGAATCCGTTGGCCCGGATGGCGTAGCTCATGTCCCGCCCGGCGGCCAGCGATACGGCGTCGGTGAGGCCGGTGACCGCGACCGGCGAGAGCCGGTTGGTGGTCGAGCCGTCGCCGATCTGCCCGGTGGTGTTCAGGCCCCACGTGTAGACCGAGCCCGACGCGGTGCGCGCCATCGAGTGGTCGTGCCCGGACGCCACCTCGACGATGCCGGTCAGGCCGGGCAGCATCACCGGCGACAGGCGGGTGGTCGTGTTGCCCGTGCCGAGCTGGCCGAACGCGTTGCCGCCCCAGGTCCACACGCGACCGTTCGCGTCGAGCGCGACGACGTGGTCGCGGCCGCCCGCGATCTGCACGATGTCGGTCAGCCCCGGCACGGTGCCGGGGGTGCGGCGGGCCGTGGTGGTGCCGTTGCCGAGCTGCCCCAGCCCGTTGCCGCCCCAGGTCCAGGCGGTGTGCGTGACGTCGGCGGCCGCGGTGACGGCCGGCGTCGCGACCACCACCAGCAGGGTCGCCAGTGCCACGCCAATGTGCTTTACCGACACGCGCATCCGCGAACTCCCGACTCAGTGTGGTCTGCGCGAACCTAACGTCTGGGACAAGCCTCGCGGCAGGGCCGGTTCAGCCATTTCCGGGTCATGATTCCGACCGGCCGCACCGCCGAGCCGACCCCACGGACTGCCCGATCCGGCGAATCCGAAAGGACGTCGGCGGCACGCGGCCCAGGTGGCTGTCGGACGACGTGGATACGCTTGACCGATGATCGACCGGCAGCAGGTGTTGAACTTCCGGGTCCACGCCCAGCAGCTCGACCGGACGGCGGGCGCGCTCGCCGACACCGCCGTGCTCGATCTCGGTGTGCAGGACACCGGGCCCGACGGCGCGGCGTGGGCGCTGGCGATCCGCGGCGTCGACGTCGCCGCACTGTCCGAGCAGGACACGGTCATGCTGTGGACGGTCCGGGGCGCTCCGCACCTGTACCGCCGGGCCGACGTGGGCCGGATCGCGGCGGCGGTCGAGCCGTTCTCCGACGCCGACGCCGGCAAGCGCATCTACGACGCGTCCAAGCCGCTCAAAGCCGCCGGCATCGCGAACCTGGCCGCCCTCGACGAGGTGGCCGCCCGGATGCGCAAGATCGTGACCACGCCGACGGTCAAGGGCGACGTGTCGGGAGCCGTCGCGAAGCTCCTGCCGGAGCCCTACCTACGCTTCTGCCGCCCCTGCGACTCCATCCACCTGTACGAGATGCCGTTCCGGCTGGCCGCCCTGCGCGCCGGCCTGGAACTGGGCCCCGGCACCTCTCCCCCGGTCCTGCGGCGCATCACCGGCTTCCGCAAGGCCGCCGCGCCGGGCGAACAATTCGACGTGGTACGGGCGTACCTGCGGCTGCTCGGCCCGGCCACGCCGAAGCACGTCGCCGACTACCTCGACGCGCCGGTCAAGGACGTGCAGGCGCACTGGCCCAAGGACGTGGTCTCGGTCGAGATCGGCGGTGAGCGCCGCTGGCTGCTGGCCGCCGACGAGCCCGCTCTGGCCTCGGCCCCCGCTGAGGCGACCCGGCTGCTCGGTCCGTACGACCTGTTCCTGCAGGCCAAGGACCGGGCGACGCTGGTCGCCGACGAGGCCCGCGCCAAGCAGCTGTGGCCCGTGCTGGGCCGGCCGGGTGCGGTGCTGTCCGGCGGTGAGCTGGTCGGCGTCTGGCGTCCCCGCAAGTCGGGCAAGAAGTTCACGGTCGCCGTCGAGCCGTGGGGCACGATGCCCGCCCGGGTCCGGCAGGCGGTCACCGAGCAGGCCGAACGGCTCGCCGCGCACCGCCAGGTCGAACTCACCGGCGTCGAGTTCGCGAGCTGATCACGCCGACCAGCCCGCGGCCCCCGATGCCGCAGGTCGGGGCGCACGGATCACAGAGAGGCGTACGGGCAGGCGTCGACGCCGTAGGAGACCGGCTGCCACCAGCCCTGCTCCTCGCGGGCGCTCAACCGGTCGGCCTCGCGGGCAGCGAGCACCAGCTGGCGTGTCGTGCGCGGCACGGCGGCCAGGAACACCGCCCCGACGTGCCGGCAGAGCAAGGGGCCGTGCCCCAGGGTCCGCATCGGTTCGCCGGCGATGAAGGCCAGATCCTCCAGGCGCCAGCCCAGCGGCCCGCCGAGGTGCTGCATCTCGTTCAGCCCGCGCCAGCCGCCGCCCAGCATGGCGCGGATGGTGCTGTCCGACAGCCCGACGAACGGCAACTCCCGCAGGCCCAGGCCGCGGTTGCGCATGATCCCGTCCAGCACGGCCGGGAACGGCCCGGGATCGGCCGCGTCGCGGGGCGGGCGGGACTCGGGTGCCGCGCCCTCGTCCGGCATGCTCGACAGGAGTTCGCACAGGGCGGCGAGCTGCGGATGGCCGCAGAACGAAACCCGGTAGCCGAACTCGCGCAGGACCTCGAGGTCGCGCTGCGGCGGCAGCAGCCGTCCCGGGATCGGATGGCCGGCCAGCAGGAGCACGTCGGCCAGAGGCAGGCCGAGCTCGACCGCGACCGCCTCCAACCGAGGCGTGTCATGATCCCGGCCGTTCTCCAGCAGATCCCGCAGCGCCTGGGCCCGAGCCGAGCCGTTCGTCTGCTCCGCTTCCTGGATTTCCTCGTCCACGTCGGCCATTCTGGCGGCCCAGGCGCAATCCGCAATGGTCTGCCAGCACTGAGGAAGGCGCGGGGAGGAAAGACTGTCCGCCCTGCGGTTACATCTTTTTTGATGTGGCCACATCAAAAAAGATGTAACCGCAGACGGTGCTGGCTGTTGCCGCGGGGCGTGACAGAGAGTGAGGGCGATCAACCATTGCCGTTGATATGGTCGCCCACGTGGATGGCATGCCCCGTGTCGACCGGGCCGACTTCCGGGAGACCGACGACGAATCCACGCTGATCCTGTCCGCGGGCAGTCTGCACGTCGTGCTGATCCGCCTGCGCTACGGCGGCAGGTGGGGCGAGACGGACGAAGTCATCAACAGCGCCGGTGATGTGGCGACCGGGGCGGTGAGTTCGTGGACGCTCATCGGGCAGGTGCTGACGCTGGAGTTGGACCGGCGAGCTGCGGCGCGGCTGGGCTTCCCCCGCGACTACCGGGTGCGCCTCGACCTGACCCCCGAGGCGTTCTCGCTGGCGCGGGCCAGCCTGCTGGAGATCCTTTACGCGGAGTGCTTCGTGGTGGACACACCGGAGGGCCGCGTGACCAGCTGATCCACGCTCGCCCACCGGGCACGCCGTACATCTCACGTGCGCCGGTCGCCTCGCCTGCTCCAGGCACGCCCGGAACGGGTCCGTTCATCGCCTCGCAGGCCGGGCGGGAGCCATCGGGGCCAGGCCGAATGCCGTGACGGCGGCCGCGCCCCGGGCCGCGTCACCGCCGCCGGCCAGCACCAGGGTGCGGGCGGACTGGTAGCGGGAGCCGGCGGCGTCGAAGGCGTCCACGGTGGCGAGCAGCCGCTGCCGATCGCCGTCGAGCAGCGCCTGCGCCCGTTCCACGATCGCCTCGGCGACCGGGTTGCCGGCCACGACCGTCCGCGCCGCGGCCACTCGCTCTGCGGCGTCCGGGCTTCCGGCGAGCACCGAAGCTTCGGCGCGCAGGGCCACGTACCAGTGGTGCCAGATCCAGGTGACCCACTTCCACACGTCGGCGGGTTCGGGTGCCATGCGCCGCAGCGCCAGGTCGGGCTGGCCCTCGTGGAGCAGGCCGAGCGCGTCGAAGACCGCCCCGTAGCCGTAGGTGTGCTCCGGCGGGGTGCCGAGCTGCCGCAGGATCGCGTTCCAGTCGCGCCGGGCCTCGTGGTCGTCGCGAAGGCCGTGGACCATCGCGACGGCGGCCACGGCGGGGCCGAGCACGGACCGGGCGGGGCTTCCGGCGCGCTGCCAGGCCTCCAGGAAGCGCTCGCTGACCGCGCGCACCTCGTCGACGTCGCCCGCCAGCGCGTCGACGACGAGCAGCCAGCTCGTGGCCCGGTGCCCGACTTCGGCCAGCAGCGGATGCTCGGCCAGCCGCCGGCCCCAGCGCCGCGCCGCGGGCAGGTCGCCCGCGCCGAGCGCGGCCTCGGTGGCCATGCCGAGGGCGTCGAGCAGTTCGTGGGTCGCGGCGGGGGTGTCCGGTAGCGGTGACAGCAGCGAGACCCTGCGCCGGGCGGTGGCCGCGGCGGCGAACGCGTCACCGGCCCAGCTCTGCGCGCCGGTGAGCGCGTCGAGGGCGGCGGACTCGGCGAGCGGGTCGCCGGTGCGGGCGGCGAGTTCGACGGCCAGTTCGGTACGCGCGGTCGTGTCGTCCACGGCGTTGTCGGCCGGGCCCTGGGCCGCGCCGAACGCGTCGGCGAGCACCCCGGCCTCGGCCAGCGCCACGGCGGCCTGGGCGGCCGGGTCGTCGCCGGCCAGGTCACGGGCCTGGGCGACGAGGCCGATGGTCTCCTCGTGCGGCGGGAGCTGCTCGAACTTGCTCCAGAACCGGTGCGCGTTGGTCGCGGCGGTGGCCAGGTCACGGGCTGCCCCCGCGGTGTCCCCGGCCTGGCGGGCGGCGTCGGCGGCGGCACGGTGCAGGCGGTACATGTCCTCCCCGCGCATGCGGCAGCCGGCCACCGCGGCGGCGGCGCGCAGCAGCTCCGCGGCCGTGGCGGGGTCGTCGGCGAGCGCGGCAGCCTGCTCGTAGCGCAGCTGCGACTCGCCGACGTAGGTCCGGGTGAAGCACAGCTCGGCCATATGCCGGGCGAGGTGGTGCACGTCCGTACGCTGCTCCGGCCGGTCGGCGGCCCAGGCCAGCGCGGCGCGCAGGTCGTCGGCGGTGGCGTCGAACCGGGCCCGCAGGTCGGTGCGCGCCGCGGCCATGTCGGCGGCCTGGGCCAGGCACCAACGCAGGTGCCGGGCGCGGGCGTCGTCGAGTTCACCGGCCTCGGCGAGCCGCTCGATGCCGTACTGGCGGATGGTCTCCAGCGCCCGGTACTCGGTGCGGTTCGCCGTCGCGGTGACCGCGAGCAGGCTCTGCTCGGCCAGCCGGGCCAGCCCGTCGGCGACGACCGGCGGATCGAGGTCGGCCACCCGCGCCGCCGCGTCGACGGTGAACGGGGCGACGAACACGGCCATCCGGCGCAGCAGTGCCTGGTCGGCCGGGTCGAGCAGGGCGTGGCTCCAGTCCAGGGCGGCCCGTACGGAACGGTGCCGCTCGTCGGTCCGGGAACCGCCGGACAGCAGCCGCAACTGGTCGGACAGTCCCGCCGTGAGGCCGTCGAGTCCGAGTGTGGGCCAGCGGGCGGCGGCCAGCTCGATCGCCAGCGCCACCCCGTCCAGCCGCTCGCAGACCGACGCGATGTGCTCGCGGAGCACGGTGTCGGGCGGCCAGCGCAGCTCGCTGACCCGGTCGAGGAACAGCGCGACCGCGTCGGATTCGCCGTCGCCGGCCAGCGACATCGGCGGGACCTGGTACACCCGCTCGAACGGCACCATCAGCCGGGCGCGGCTGGTGGTCAGCACGGTCAGCCGGGGGCAGGCGGCGAGCAGCCGCTCCAGGAACGGCGCGACGCCGTCGCGGACGTGTTCGCAGTTGTCGAGCACCAGCAGGGCCTGCCGGTCGGCGAGCGCGGCGTACACGGACTCGTCCATGGCACGGCCGGGCTGCTCGCCGAGGCCGAGGGCGGTGGCGACCGCGCCCGCGACGGCACCCGCGCCCGGGTCGGTGACGGGGACCAGGTCGACGAACCACACGCCGTCGGCGAACTCGCCGGCCACGTCGGCGGCCACCGCCAGCGCGAGCCGGGTCTTGCCGACGCCGCCAGGGCCGAGCGCGGTCACCTGCCGCTGCGTCTTGAGCAGGCCGGCCAGGTCGGCGCGTTCCTGCGCGCGGCCGACGAACGAGGTCAGCGGCGTCGGCAGGACCGGAGTCGGTTGGGCCCGGTCGGCGGCGCGGGTCAGCTCGGACGCCCGGTGGGCCAGCGCCCGCCGGTCCGGGGCCTCGACCTTGCGCAGCAGCGAGGACACGTGGCTCTCCACGGTCCGCACCGAGATGAACAGCCGCGCCCCGATCTCGGCGTTGCTGAGGTGCTCGCCCAGCAGCGCCAGCACTTCGGACTCCCGGGCCGAGATGTCCACCGTCGTCGCCGTCATGGAGCCCATTCTGGCGCACCGCTGCGTGGCGCGATTCCGAGGTGCTTTCCGTGGTCGGCACCGATGCCCTCGCGGCGCGTCGCGACGACGCTGCGAGCAGGCACACGGGAACTCGGAAACGGAGCACGAGATGAAGCAACTGCGAAACGGCGCGCGGTCCTGGATCGGCTCCGTCGGGCGGCTGGGCAGGCATCCGGCACTGCGCTGGATCCTGCCCGCGCAGCTGGTCTCGGCCCTCGGCGACGGCATGAGCATGGTCGCGGTGGCGTGGCTCGCGGTGCAGATCGCCCCGGACGGGCAGGCCGGTGTCTGGACCGGGATGGCGGTCGCGGCGTATGCGCTACCGGCCCCGCTCGGCGCGGCCCTGCTCGCCCCGCTGATGCGGCGGCTGCGGGCCGCGCAGCTGGTCGCGGCGGACGCCTCGGTGCGCGCGGTGACGCTGGGCGCGGTCGCGGCGCTGGCGGTGACCGGCCTGCTGGAACCGGTCGTGTTCGTCGCGCTGCTGGCGGTGTCGTCGCTGCTGCACGCCTGGGGCAGCGCCGGGGTGTACACGCTGGTCGCGGAGCTGCTTCCGGAGGACGACCAGGTCACCGGTAACGCGCTGCTGTCGACGTTCGCGCAGTCGGCGTTCGTCGTCGGCCCGGGGCTGGCCGGCGGCCTGACGGCGCTGACGGGGCCGGGCTGGGTGATCGGCGTGGACGCGGTGAGTTTCGCCGTGCTGGCGGTCGCCGCGTGGACGCTCGCCGCGCGGCAGGCGACCACGGCCGCCGGCACTGCGGACCTGCCAGACGCACCGGAGACCAGCAGCTGGAGCGCCATCCTCGACCGGCCGCGCCTGCTCGGGCTGCTCGCCGTCACCTGCGTGTTCTTCTTCCTGTACGGCCCGGTCGAGGTCGCCCTGCCGGTGCACGTCGCGCACGGCCTGCACGGCTCACCCGGCCTGCTCGGCCTGTACTGGACCGTGTTCGGGATCGGGGCCACGGCCGGCTCGCTCGCCACGGTGCTGCTGCGCCACCTTCCGCCCTGGCGGGTCGTGGTCGCCGTCATCGTCGGCTGGGGCGCCGCCCTGCTGCCGCTCGGGTTGACCGACGCCGTCGTGCCCGGGCTGGTCGGGTTCGCTTTCGGTGGCCTGATCTACGGCCCGTTCACCGCGATCTCCACCGCCCTGTTCCAGCGCGGCACTCCGCCGCAGGTGCTCAGCCGTGTGCTCGCCGCCCGGTCCGCGCTGACCACCCCCGCCACGGGGCTGGGCACGCTGCTCGGCGGGCCGGTCGTCACGGCGCTCGGCGGCCGGACCACCCTGCTGATCTCCGCGCTGCTCACGATCGCGCTGGGCCTGGCCGTCGCGGCCGCGCTGCGGTTCGGCCGGCGCGGGGCGGCCGCCGCACCGGCCCCGGTCCGGGCCGTGGCGCAGGGCGTTCCACTGGCCGCCGTCGGGGCAGCGTCGTTGCAGGGGTCCTAACCGCTGCGCACTGGCGTTCCGTGCTCGGTTCCGTGGTCGCCACGGATGCCCGCATCCCTCGAAGACGACAAGCTTTGACCAGTTCCCACCGGCAGACAGCCCACCGAACGGGCCGAGACGGCCCACGACCATAGGAGTGATCATGACCGCCTCTTCCACCTACGGCGTCCAGACCGTGCTGCACCCCGTGTCCGACCTCGCCGCCGCGAAGGCCGTGTACGGCGCCCTGCTCGGCGTGCCGCCGCAGACCGACTCGGCTTACTACGTCGGTTTCGACGCCGCCGGCCAGCAGATCGGCCTCGTGCCCGCGGGCGGACCGTACGGCCTGACCTCGCCGGTGACGTACTGGCACGTGCCGGACATCGAGGCGAAGCTCGCCGAGGTCACCGCCGCGGGTGCGACCGTGCGGCAGCCCGCGCAGGACGTCGGCGGCGGCCGTCTCGTGGCCACCGTCACCGACCCCGACGGCAACGTGCTCGGCCTGATCCAGGACCGGTGACCCGCGCACCGCGACCTCGCCGACAGGGCGGCCCGAATCGGCCGGGCCGCCCTGGCCTTGTCCTAGCGGTCCGCCGGCACGCACACCTTGGCGAAGAAGGCGCGGATGTCGGCCGCGTGCGCCGCGGGCTGCTCCATCGCCACGAAGTGGTTGCCGGGGTTGCCCTGCGGCCAGTGCACGATGGTGTTGTCGCGTTCGGCGAGCCGCCGCATCAGCGCCGAACCGCCGCCGTACACCCCCGACGGCACCTCCCGCTGACCCTGCGGCCAGGCGAACCCGCCGTCGTCGGCCAGGGTCAGCAGGTCGTACATCGGCCACGACGACGACCCTGAGGTGCCGGTGAACCAGTAGAGGCTCACGTTGGTGAGCAGCTGGTCCCGGTCGATGACCTGGTCCGGGGTGTCGGCCATGAACGCGAACTCCTTGAACTTCTGTGTCAGCCAGGCCAGCAGCCCGACCGGGGAGTCGTGCCAGGCGTACGCGAAGGTCTGCGGCGCGGCCCGCAGCAGCGCGTGATGATCCACGCCGCCGCTCATCCACTGCTGCATCTGCGCCCACTCGGCACGTTCGGCCTCGCTCATCCCCGGCACGTCGGCCGCGGTGGGGAACCCGAAGCCGCCGTCGATGTGCACGCCGACCACGTGCTCCGGCGCGACCTTCGCCACCGCCGGGGCCACGTATGCGCCCAGGTCGCCGCCCTGCGTGCCGTAGCGGTCGTAACCGAGGCGGCGCATGAGCTCGGCCCACATCCGGGCGAGGCGGCCGACCGTGAAACCGCTCTGCTGCGGTGCCTGGGAGAACCCGAACCCGGGCACCGACGGCACCACCACGTGGAAGGCCTGCGCGGGGTCCGCGCCAAACGCCCGCGGGTCGGTCAGCGGCCCGATCAGCTCGGTGAACTCGACGATCGAGTTCGGCCAGCCGTGCGTCAGGATCAGCGGCAGCGCGTCCGGCTCCGGCGAGCGCACGTGCAGGAAATGCACGTCCAGGCCGTCGATCTCGGTGATGAACTGCGGGAACTCGTTCAACCGCGCCTCGTGCGCACGCCAGTCGTAGCCGCTCGCCCAGTACTCGGCCAGCTCCCGCAGGTAGTCCAGGGGCACGCCGCGGCTCCAGCCGTCCCCGGGCGTCTGCCGGGGCCAGCGGGTCCGGGCCAGCCGGTCGCGCAGGTCGTCTAGGTCGGCTTGGGGAACGTCGATCCGAAAAGGCGTCATGGCAGACACGCTATGACCGATGTAGGTCAGGTTCTGTCACACATGACCGGCATTCTTGACTCCATGTCCGACACCCCCGCACGGCTGCTGACGTTGCTGTCGCTGCTGCAGACCCCGCGCGAATGGCCCGGCAGCGAACTGGCCGCCCGGCTGGAGGTCAGCGTGCGCACCATCCGGCGCGACGTGGACCGGCTGCGCGACCTCGGCTACCCGGTGCGGGCGACGATGGGCGCGGTGGGCGGTTACCGCCTCGTCGCCGGCAAGGCGATGCCGCCGCTGCTGCTCGACGACGACGAGGCGGTGGCGATCACCGTCGGCCTGCGCACCGCGGCTGTGCACGCGGTGACCGGGATCGACGAGGCCTCCGTGCGCGCGCTGGCCAAACTGGAACAGGTGCTGCCGTCGCGGCTGCGGCACCGGGTCGGCGTGCTCGGCCGGGCCACCATGCCGATGACCGGCTGGGACGGCCCGACGGTCGACCCGGAGCACCTGACCGCGCTGGCCGCGGCGGTCGGCGACCGGGAACGGCTGCGCTTCGGCTACCGGCGGCGCGACGGCACGGACAGCGAGCGGCTGGTCGAGCCGCATCAGCTGGTGTCCGCGGGCCGCCGCTGGTATCTGGTCGCCTACGACGCCGACCGCGCCGACTGGCGCATGTTCCGGGTGGACCGGATCAGCGCGTTGCGGCCGACCGGGCAGCGCTGCGCGCCGCGAGCCCTGCCGGCCGCCGACGCCGCCGCATACGTGACGGGCAAACTGACCGAGCTCGCGCCGGTGTACCGGGCGGTGGCGACCCTGCATGCGCCGCTGGAGCAGGTGGCCGGACGGATCGGCGACTCCCCCGCCGACCTGGTGCCGATCGACACGACCAGTTGCCGGCTGACCAGCCATACTGAGCCGCTGGAGTGGCTGGCCTGGCGGCTGCTGATGCTCGGCTGCGAGATCGAGGTGCACGAGCCACCGGAGCTGCTCACCTACCTGCGCGAGATCGCCGGGCGGGCCGCCCGCGCGGCCGAGGCCCACGGGTAGCCTGCTGCGGGTGATGCTGCCGCTGCCGCCCGGGGAGTTCCGGGCCTACCTGTTCGATTGCGACGGCACCGTCGCCGACTCGATGCCGCTGCACTACCGTGCCTGGTCGCAGGCGGTCGGCGAGTGGGGCTGCGACTTCCCGGAGGACCTGTTCTACGCGTGGGGCGGCCGCACGGTGCCCGACATCATCGCCGACCTGAACGCCACCCGTGGCCTGGCGATGCCGGTGGCCGAGGTCGACGAGCGCCGCGAGGGCCTGTACCAGCAGCTGCTGCCGCAGCTGACCGCGGTGCCGGAGGTACTGGCGCACATCGAGGACGCCTATGGGCGGATCCCGTTCGCGGTGGTCTCCGGGGGCGCCCGCGCGTCGGTGAGCGCGTCGCTGACCACGCTGGGCCTGCTGGACCGCTTCGACCTGATGGTGTGTGCGGAGGACTACACCCGGGCCAAGCCGGACCCGGAGGCGTTCCTGCTGGCCGCTGCGGGGCTCGGGGTCGCACCGGAGCACTGCGTGGTGTTCGAGGACACCGACCTGGGCGTGGCCGCGGCGACCGCGGCGGGCATGGCGTGGGTACGCGTGCCGCCGCCCCGGCAGCGCGCGACCGCCTGACCCAGGCGGCGAAAAGCCGGGGTGCGCAGGTTCGCGCACCCCGGCTTCAGTTCACTGCGATCAGGGCTGCTGCCCGGCGGTGCCGGGCTTCTGCACGACCACGGCGGAGCCGACCACGGTGACACCCGGCACGGTCGAGGCGGTCATCTCAGTGGTGAGAGCGCCGAAACCGGTCTGGATGCCGCGGACGTTGATCGTGTACGACACCGAGCCGCCCGGGGCGGGGTCGGTGCTGGTGACGACCAGGTCCTCGGTCGGCAGGGTGCCGACGGGGAGCTGCTCGCCGCCGGTGCCGTCAGCGCTCTCCGCGCCCACGATGTACGCCTGACCACCCGGGTCGGCGGGCAGCGCGGCCGCGTCGTACGCGTACGAGATGTCCTGCGTGCCGTTGACGCCGATCCAGATCTGGAAGTGGCGGTTGGAGTTGGTGCCCCACACGTCCACCTGCCACTCGATGACCAGCCAGGTGCTGACGCCGTCGGTCAGCGTCGCGACCCGCAGGCCCTCGTCGTTGGTGCCGTCGAGGTCGGTCCAGAACGGTGCCAGCACGTTGTTCGGGCGGGCGGTGTCCGGGATCTGGGTCAGGGCGCAGCAGTTGTTGTCCTCGCTGGTGGCGCCGCCGACGACGGCGTAACCGTTGGAGAGGATGCCGATCGACGTGTACGTGATGCCGTTGTACACGTAGGGCGGCACGTTGTAGTTGATGACGGACTCGTCACCGAGCGGGTCCGGCGTGATGCCGAACGCCGCCAGCGGGATGTAGCCCGCCGGTCCCGCACCCGGGGCGATCGACGGCACGCCCGGCTTGGCGCCGGTCAGCGCGACGTTGTTCTTGGTGACCTGCCACGGCGTGTCCAGGGTGGCACCGGTGACGCCGGTGGCCTTGAGCTTGCCGTTGAGCACCGTCTTGAGGTCGACGTCGGCGTCGGCGAACGCGTTGTTGGTCGCGGTCACCGTGCAGGTGGTGTTGCCCGACAGCGGGATCGAGCCCGCGGCGCAGGTGCTGGTCAGGCTGACGTTGCCCTGCTGCGGCACGAAGGCCACCGGCAGGTGCAGGGTCGGCATGCCGGCCCGGGTCGCGTCCAGGTCGATCTGGCCGAAGTACTGCCCGGTGGGCGCGTTCGACTCGATGGTGACCTTCAGCTTCACGGACTTGCCCGGGTTCAGCGTGAACGTCGCCGGCGCCACGGTGATCTTGCTCCCGGCCGGAGCCGACGTGGTGACCTTGTAGGTCTGCGCCTTGTTGCTCACGTTGGTCGCGGTGCGATACGTCGAGACCCGGCCCGGCAGGGTCGGCACGTTGATCGACGGCAGGTTCAGGTGCACCGCCGCGAGCGGGTCGTTGCCCAGCGCGAACATGCGCTCGGCGGTCTCGTCGAAGGTGATGCCCGGGTTGGACGCCTTCGTCAGGTCCAGGCGGCCCGAACCGTGGTCGAACGGGTCGGCCGGGGTGACCGTGTCCTCCTTGACGACCGACGTCTTCGCCGTGGTCATCATGGCGGACTTGATCTGGCCGGGCGTCCACGTCGGGTGCGCGGCCTTGAGCAGCACGGCCGCGCCCGCGATGTGCGGGGCGGACATGGACGTGCCGGCGATGGCCTGGAAGTACTCGCCCGCCGGGCCGCCCTCGACGGCGTCCGGGGTGGGCGTGTTGCCCGCCAGGATCTGCACGCCCGGGGCGGTGATGTCGGGCTTGATGCCCAGCCCGCCCGGGCCGCGCGACGAGAACGCCGCCATCACGTCGGCCTGGCCGTTCTGCTTCTGCCCGGCCGTGAACGACGCGGTGATGCCGGCCGGGTGGGCCGCCACGAACGCGTTGAACTGCGTGCCGTCGGCCAGGTGCACCGTCGGCAGGTAGTGGTTGTCGGTCTCGATGTCGGCCAGTGCGGCGTTGAACAGGATCATGCCTGCCGCGCCGCCCGCCTTGACGTGGTAGCCCTTCTCCACACGCGCGTTGACGCCGCGCTGGCACGCCACGATCTTCCCGGCGACCGAGGCGGGGGCGTCGGCCTGGCACAGCGGGTCGCCGTACGACGACGCCATCACCACGGGCAGCTCGGCGACACCGGCGGTGATCGACGCGCCGTGCAGCACCACGGTGTCCGCACCCGACTTGAGGGTCAGGGTGGACACGAACTCACGGACCTGGGTCGACGCCGCGACCGTGGTGACCCACGGCGACACGTGGTCGGTGGTCGCCGAGCCGGGGCCCGAGTTGCCGGCCGAGGCCGACACGAACACGCCCGCCGCGTACGCGTCGAGGAACGTGAGCTCCACGGCGTCGGTGAACGGGTTGCTGCCGCCCGAGATCGAGTAGTTGATCACCGACACGCCGTCGAGGATCGCCTGCTGCGCGGCGGCGGCCAGGTCGGAGCTGTAGCCGCCCTGCGGGCCGAGGGCCTTGTACACCGACACCCACGCACCCGGGGCGACGCCGTTCAGAGGACCGCGCTCGACGCCGAACACCGTCGCCGAGGTGAGCTTGTTGCCGGCCGCGGTGGACGCGGTGTGCGTGCCGTGGCCGCCGCTGTCGCGCGCCGACGGGTACATGTCGTCGCCGGTCTGCGCGTCGTAGGTGTCCAGGAACTTGGCACCGCCGATGAGCTTCTTGTTGCAGACGAAGACGTCGGTGGCGGGGGTCAGCGGGTTGTCGCCGAAGTCGCACTCGCGCGGCGTGCCGTCGGCCTTGGCCGGCGGGGTGCCGAGGTTGCCCTGGTCGGCGAAGGACGGGTGCTCCGGCCACGCACCGGTGTCGATGACACCGATGATGATGCCCTTGCCCGCGTTGGCGGTGCCGCCCAGACCCGGGTAGAGCGAGGTCGCGCCGATGAACGGGGCGCTGGCGTCGGTGAGCGTCTTGCGCAGCTCGTCCTTCTGCACCGCGGACACGCCCGGGATCTTCAGCACGTCGGCGATCTTGTTGGCGGGAACGACCGCCGCGACACCGCCGTACACGGTGCGCAGCCGCTGCCCGGCCTTGGCGCCCTTGACGTTGCCGAGGGCCTTGACGAACGCGTCCTCACGCTGGGCGAGGTAGCCCTCGTAACGCTTCTCCGCGGCGTTGCCCGACAGCTTCTTGCCGGTGACGCGCGGGCTGGTCGCGGCGTAGCCGTCGATGCCGCCGGCGTAGGTCGCCACGGCGTCGACGTCGAGCTTCACCAGCACCGGCACCAGGGCGGTGTCGGTGCGGCCGAGCAGCGACGGGTCGGTCTGCGCGAGGCGGCTGCTGGGGGTCTTGTCCGCCGTGATGTGCGACGTCGCCGTCACCTTGTTCGCCTTGAAGGGCGAGGGCTGCGGAGCCGCCATTCCGGGAGTGGTCCACGTCGCGCCAGTCAGCGGCACGACGAGAACCCCCACGAACGCAGCTCGTAGCCACCTGGGTGTTCTCATCCGGACACCTTTCTAGGGCCTGAGCGGAGGTGGCGGCGCACGGAGCCGCAGAGCGGTCCGGAACAGGAGAGCGCCGCTAGGGGGAATGCGAAGGGATCGTTGCACAAGAAGGCAATCCGGCACCAGAGTCTCAACGGTCAGAACGTCGTCAATCAGTGTCCGAACAGGATCCAAACGATGCGCACAAGAAGCCGAACCGATGACATCGACGCAGGTCGCAGCCGCGCGGATGGCGCAATCAACCGACGCGGTGCGAACCCGGCCGTTTCACCGACGCATTTCGATCCGGGTGGGCGAGGCCGCGAAGCGACGCGGACGCCCTTCGCTCTTTCCGGACATTCTTTGTATGGCCGGTCAACGCGAACCGTCGGCGGGAGCCTTTCCGGCGGCAAGGTGGCTCAGCACCCGGTGGAAGACGGCCCAGTCCCGCGCGCCGACCTCGCCGCGCCAGCGGTTCTCGGTCTCGGCGAGGATCTCCAGGATGCGCGCCTGCAGGCGCAGGCCCTTGGCGGTGGGGCGGACGATGCGGGCGCGCCGGTCGGCGGGATCCGGGTCGACGTGCAGGAAACCGGCCTGCTGCATGGTGGCGACGAACTCGCCGAGGGACTGCTTGGTCATGCCGACGCGGGCGGCGAGTTCGGTGGGGCGCAGCCCTTCGGCGGGGGTCATCGAGAGCAGTCGCAGATGCGAGCCGCGCAGGTGGTGCGGTTCATCGGCGACCTCGGCCTCCATGCCCCGCCGGCCGGCGGTCAGCGCCTGCCCCAGCAGGTCGAACACGTGCGGGGGATCGCCGTTGACCGAACTCATCAGGCTACCTTACTATCTCCCCAGGTCGTCAGGTAGCCTTACTATCCCGGAGCCGGTGATGGAACTGTCCGCAACGGAAGTGGCCGAGGTCGCCAAGCTCGTGCTCGGCACGGACACCGACCCCGGCCCCTGGCACGTCGAGCCGATCGCCTACCAGTCCGGCTCCCCCGCCACCGGTGGCCTGGCCCGCGTACGCGGCGCGGGCGACGGCCGCCCGTGGAGCGTCTTCGTCAAACTGGTGCACCACCCGCGGCACTGGCCGCTGCTGCACCTGGTGCCCGAGCAGTTCCGGGACGAGCTGTGCCGGACCCTGCCGTGGCGGCAGGAGCTGGCGATGTGGAAGCAGCCGTTCGCCGGACACCTGCCGGAGGGGCTGCGCGTCCCCGTCCTGTACCGGATCACCGAACTGGACGACGAGCGTCTGCTGCTGTGGATGGAGGACGTCGACGCCATCGCCGATGCCGAGTGGACCCTCGACCACTACCGGCGCGCCGCCACGGCGCTCGGCGGGCTCGCCGCCCTGCGCAGCACCCCGGAGCTGCTCGCCGGCGCGGGCGAACCGGGGTGGGCGCTGCGGATGCTGGTCGGCAACCGGGTCATGCGCGGCTCGGTCCCCGCCCTCGACGAGGACGGGATCTGGGCCCATCCCCTGGTCGTGTCCACGGTCGACGCCCGCTTGCGCGACGATCTGCGCCGCATCGCCGCGGCCGTGCCCGAGATCCTGGACCGGCTCGACGCGCTGCCGCAGGCGCTGGCGCACGGCGACGCGAGCCCCCAGAACCTGCTGGTCCCGCGCGGCGAACCGGACGTGTTCGTGGCCATCGACGTCGCGTTCCAGTGCCCGCTGGCGATCGGCTTCGACCTCGGCCAGCTGCTGGTCGGCCTGGCTCATGCCGGACATGTGGACGCTGCCGCACTGCCGGCGATCCACGACATGATCGTGCCGGCCTACCTCGAGGGCATGCGCACCAACGGCGTCGACCCCGACCCGGACGCGGTCACTTACGGTTACGTCGGGGGCCTGGCCGCCCGCGCCGCCCTCACCTCGCTGCCGTACGAGACGCTGGGCGCGCCGCCGACCGAGCAGCTCACCACTGTGTGGCGGCAACGGACCGCACTGACCCGCTTCCTCGCCGACCTCACCCTCAACCTGCTCGAGCCTGCCGTCGCCAAGGGCTGACCGACAACACCGAGCACCGGGTCACTTCACAGCGGGCGGCCCCCAGCCGCGACCGGGCTCACCCGGGCAAGCGGCGCGAGCATCCGACCGGCCGCAGGCGCAGGCGCACCGTGCTGATCACAGCCAGCCCCGCCGACCCGCTTCCAGGCCGGCCTGGAAGCGGCTGCGCGCGCCGAGGCGATCCATGAGGTCTGCGGCCATCCGACGTACGGTGCGCAGCGACACGCCGAGCTTGCGGGCTGCCATCTCGTCGGTCTGCCCATCGGCCAGCAGCTGGATCAGCTGCTTCGACTGCGAGTCGAGGCCGTTGGCGTCGGTGGGGGCGGCTTGCCCGAAAGCCACCGCGCCGGCCCAGATCTGCTCGAACAACGCGTGGACGGCGGCTACCACCCCCGGACTGCGGACCTCGACCGCGCCGAGCCTGCTATTGCCGGGGTCGAGAGGCAGCATGGCGATCTCGCGGTCGTAGATGATGGCGAGCATCGGGACGGTGGACGTCGTTCGCAGGCCGCCACCCAGACCCGTCAACCAGCGGGCATAGGTGACCAGGGCAGGATCGTTGCGGTAGCTCTCCTGGTAGATGCACCGCAGCCGCACCCCGCGCTCGATCATCTGCTGGTTCAGGGGAGTGCTGGCGGCCTTGGCGTCGGCAGTCTGCGCGCTGCGCGGGTTGAGTGACAGGCACTCGCTGCGCACGACGCGCGAAAGCTCGGCGATACGTGCGCGGACGGCATCGACACCCTCGTGGCGCACCGCGTTGTCGCGCTCGGCATGCCTCGCCTGTTCGAGCGCGATCGCCGCAACCGCCTCGCGGGTAGCGGCGATCTGCCGCTGGCGTTCCAGCATCTCGGACTCGGCTCGAGCGAGCAGGGCGTTGAGGCCGACCGACGGGCCGACGGCGCGCACACCTGCACCGCTCTGTTCGTCGGCCAGCAGGGAGAGGTCGGCGAGCTGGTCCAGTGCCTGACGTACCTGCTTCTCGGTGGATTCGAGGCGCTCCGCGAGCTGCTCGACACCCAACGTGTGGTCGGCGAGCATCGCCCGGTACACGGACTCGGCGAATGCACTGATTCCCAGCGGCGCGAGCATCTCATTACCCCCGTAACTTGCTCGCCCGAAGTATCGATCATGACTTGGGAAGGCGCAAGGCATGTCCGATTAGCACCCGATACGGCATTCCGGCTGTTTGCAGTGAATGGTTCGACGTACAGGCTTTGAGCTGCCGAAACATGCCACATTCGACTGCCCGCTGCTGGCACCAAAGTGCAGGGCACGTTGGTGCCAGTGCGTTTCCGATGACTTCGCGAATTCGCTCGGACATTCTTGTTCCAGCGAGCCGAAGGGGTTCGGAAAGTGATGGAAACGGGGAAACGGAAATGAAGCGTACAACGAGCGCGGCCGTGATCGCGATAATCCTCTCTCTGTCTGGAATGTTCCTCGCCCAGAGTCCGGCCGCCGCTGCCGCTTCGACCGCCGTTTCCACGAACGGCGGCAATGAATGGGGGTGACATGCACCTCGTCAAGATCAACCTGCGGGGCGACCACCAGGCACGACTGGCGAGCAGCGAACCGATCCTGACCGACCTGATCTGGGCTCACGCCGGACAGGACGGAGGAGTCGAGCACATCAGAGTTCGAATCCGACCCGAAGCAATGGCGATCGCCCTCTTCATTCGAGTAGCCGATGAAAGCCGCGCACACGACGCGGCAATCGAATTGATCAAGCGCGTACTGGATGCCCCCGCAATGCAGGGCTGGCAACTTATCTGACTCTTTCGTAAAGGCAAGGCGGTGTCCTCCGGGCCCCGTCGCGATGACTCACACCCTTCATCAGAACGGAAACCACGATGCGTACCCACACCCCCACGTACCGCAGGCTGGCCAGCGGCATGCTCGGCCTCGCCCTCGCTGCCGGGCTCGGCGCGAGTGTCGGCCTCGCCGTCGACCTGTCGGCCACGCCCACGGCCGCCCATGCAGCATCGGTCAAGGGCGGATCGATCACCCGGGCGGAGGTCATCGAGCGTGCCGAGTACTGGCTGGACCGCGCCGGCAGCATCTCCTACAACCAGAGTGGCTCCTATCCGGACCCGCAGGGAGACAACTACCGGACCGACTGCTCGGGCTACATCGCCATGGCCCTGCACATGAGCACCCAGCCGAGCACCGGCGGGTTCGCGAGCCACCCGGATGTCATCGCCATCTCCCGCTCGGAGCTGAAGCCGGGCGACTTCCTGATCACCAGTGGACACGGCATCCTCTTCGGCGGCTGGGAGAGCGCCAGCACCTTCTCCTACTACGCCTTCGGCTCGACGCCGGTCGATTTCAACCCCGGCCACTCCTTCTCCGACGCGACCCTGGACGGGCACGCCACCAGTGGTTACCAGGCCTATCGGTACACGAAGATCATCGACAGCCCGCGGATCGCGGACTTCGACGGTGATGGCAAGACCGACCAGGCGGTGCTCCGGCCGTCGACCAACACCTGGAACATCATGAAGAGCGGCAGCGGCGGCTCCGCGACGACCTGGGGTCAGAGCGGCGACGTCCTGACCCCCGGCGACTACGACGGCGACGGCAAGACCGACGTCGCGATCTGGCGGCCCTCCACCGGCAACTGGTCCATCATCCGCAGCGGCAACGGCACCAACTACGCAGTCACCTGGGGCCAGTCCGGTGACGTGGCAACGCCCGGCGACTACGACGGCGACGGCAAGACCGACGTCGCGATCTGGCGGCCCTCGACCGGCAACTGGTCCATCATCCGCAGCGGCAACGGCACCAACTACGCAGTCAACCTCGGTGTCAGCGGGGACAAGCCCGTGGTCGGCGACTTCGACGGCGACGGCAAGACCGACCAGGCCGTGTTCCACCCGGCGAACGGCACCTGGAGCATCCGCAAGAGCAGCACCGGCACCGTCACGAACACGACCTGGGGCCAGAGCGGCGACGTCCTGACCCCCGGCGACTACGACGGCGACGGCAAGACCGACGTCGCGATCTGGCGGCCCTCCACCGGCAACTGGTCCATCATCCGCAGCGGCAACGGCACCAACTACGTCGTCACCTGGGGCCAGTCCGGTGACGTGGCAACGCCCGGCGACTACGACGGCGACGGCAAGACCGACGTCGCGATCTGGCGGCCCTCGACCGGCAACTGGTCCATCATCCGCAGCGGCAACGGCACCAACTACGTCGTCAACTACGGCCTGAGCACCGACGTGCCGGTGTTCGGCGGGGTGAGCACGAACTGACCGGCTGCAGGTGAGCGGTGAGGGGCACGGCGTCCAGCGCGCCGTGCCCCTCACTTGCTGCCACACAGTCGGCAGGGCGCTTTACCACCGGCTCGGGTCGGCGAACCGCCGCCGTATCACGCGTCCCCGGTCCCGCGACGTCAACGGCTGTCGCGGCCCGCCTGCCGGCGCGCCCCGGCCGCGCGGGATGAGGCCTGGCGCTTGCGCAGGCCCGGCGAGTCCGGTGACCGGTCGGCGACCTGGCTGCTCGGCCGGGCCTTGGCCGGCGGGCGGGAGGGCCGGGGCGGGGTGGTGTTGCGGCTCTCCTTGGCCAGCTGCAGCCGCTCGGCCTTGAGCTGCTGCGCGCTGGCCTTCGCGGCGAGCGCGACGGCGCGGCTGACCCGGGCCAGCGCGTCCTCGAACACCTCGGCCTTCTGCCGGTCGCGGGTGCCCTTGGGGTTGGCCTTGCCCCGCCCCCCGGACTCGGCGACACGCAGGCCGGACTGGCGGCGGTAGAGCTTGACGTACTTGTTGCGCGCCCGCCGGACGCGGTCGTGCAGGTCGAGCAGACCGTCCTCGTCGAGGTCGGTGAGCCGCTCCCGCTCGGTCTCACGGACGAGCATCATCTCGCCCTCGGTGAGCGTGTTCATGATGGCTGTGCTCATGGGCTCCCCCGACGTCGCGCGGCGCGCCGCAGCGGCCTGTTCACGCACTCTCGCAGGCCATGCTATGTCCGAGGCGGACTGCTACGGACGGAAATGCGGCATCGGGCCGGTGCTCACGACGGGTGGGATGCGCTGGGTGTCCAGCAGGCCGGGCCATTCCGCGGCGAAGCGGCTCACCGCCTCCAGGGCCTTGAGCCGGTCCTTGTCCGCCTCCCGGGCCGCGTCATCGTCGATCTTGGCGCCCATCAGCCGGCCGTCCATCTCCCAGCGCGGGTAGCCGGCCAGCCGCCCGGCGGTCTGCACGGTGCGCGCCACGAACCGGCGCGACAGGTTGACGAACTTTTCCTCGATCCCCACGGCAGCGCTCCCCTCATCCCTGGCGACCTGCGGAAACGACCGGCGTTCCCGCTTCGATCATGCGGCGGCGGCAGCTCGTTTTGCGAATGCTCTTTCGGCTTTGAGTCGTTTTGCGCATCGACGGACCGGGCCGCCACGCATTGACGTACGTGGCCACAGACTCCAATATGTCTCTCGATACGAAACACTGTTTCGCCTACAGAAACGGGAACCTCGTCGTGAGAACATCGAGCCACCGTGTACGGCGTGCCGCCGTCGCCGCTCTCACCGCCACCCTCGCCGCCGTGACCGCGGCGCTGGCCGCACCCGTGCCCGCCTCAGCCGCGTACTCCTCGGTCACCGTCTACGCGAGCACCGTCAACGGCGACGCCGCCGACGTCTACCACCCGGTCACCAGCTCACCCCACGACCCGTGGCCGGCGGTGCTGCTGCTGCAGGGCGCCAACGTGGACAAGGCGCAGTACTCGGGCTACGCCGCCAAGGTCGCCTCGTACGGCTTCGCGGTCGTCGTGCCCAACCACTTCCAGGTGCTGTTCGGCCAGCCCGGCCTCTACGCCACCGGCGCGCAGGCCGGCTGGACGGTAACGTGGGCCCAGGCCGAGAACGCCCGCGCCGGCTCGCCGCTGCTGGGCGCGCTCGACCCGGGCAGGCTGCTGCTGCTCGGGCACTCCTTCGGCGGCGCGGCGGCGCTGAACCTGACCACCGGCCTGTGCACCCCGCCGTTCTGCACGGTGCCCGCGCCCGCCCCGCCGCAGCTGAAGGCGGTCGCGCTGTACGGGACCAACAACACCCAGCCCGGCACCGGCACCACCCCGCCGGTGGCCAACACGGTCCCGGTGGCCCTCATCCAGGGCAGCGCCGACGGCGTCGGCAGCCCGGCCAACGGCTACGCCACCTACCAGGGCGTCACCTCGCCGCCCAAGCTGTACGCCGGCGTGCTCGGAGCCAACCACTACGGCATCACCGACGCGCAGAACCCGGCCGGCGCGCGGCCCGACCTGTCCCCGCAGACCCTCGCCCAGGCGCAGAGCGTGGAGACCGCGGCCCGCTGGAGCGCCTACTGGCTGCGCGCCCAGCTCGGCGACCCGATCGGCCAGGCCTGGGTGTACGGCTTCGGCGACCTTGTCGACGCGAACGTCACCACGGAGTTCGTGCACTGACCCGAAGCCGGGCACCCGAGCCGGGCCGCGCGGTGTGCGCGGCCCGGCTCGTCATCGTTCACCGTCTATTGACCGGGGATTTGCGCGCATCGTATCGTGAGAGCGCTCTCTCAAGCACTCGGGAACTTGTGTCATCGCGATGTAGCCCTGCATCGTGGTCGGGTCCGGGAACAGTCCCGGACCCGACGAGGCCTGGAGAGCGCTCTCGCAGTCGCCCGCTGCGGGATCCGTCCACCTCATCGAGAATGTGAGGTTCCGCGACATGCGTACCAGACGAAAGGTCCTCGGCGCGCTCGCCGCGACCGCGCTGGCAGTCCCGCTGGCCGTCGCCGCGACCGCCTCGCCCGCCCAGGCGATCGGACCCGACCCGCTCCCCGTCACCGTCACCAACAACACCGGCCGCGGCGACGCGGTCTACCTGTACGTCATCGGTGTGCAGCTCAGCACCGGCCGGCTCGGCTACGTCAACGCCGCGGGCGCGTTCACGCCGTGGACCGGCGGGCAGATCCCGCCGTCACCGGCCCCCGACGTGTCCATCGCCGGTCCCGGCAACGGCGGCAGCAGCACCATCCGCTTCCCGCGCGGCTTCTCCGGCCGGGCCTACTTCTCCTTCGGCGAGAAACTCAAGTTCTTCCTCACCCCCGACGGCCTCGTCCAGCCCGCGCCCTGGGCGTCGGGCGACGCCAACTACAACATCCTGTTCGACTGGAGCGAGTTCACCTACAACGACGCCGGCCTGTGGATCAACAGTTCCCAGGTCGACATGTTCTCGGTGCCGCACGCGGTGACGGTGACCGGCGCGTCCGGGGCGACCAAGCGCACCGGCGACGTCGTCTCCAACGGGCGCGACAACGTCATCAACCAGATCCGGGCGCAGTCGGGCTGGGCGAACACCGTCTACACCCGGCCCTCCGACGGCACCGTGCTGCGCGTGCTCGCCCCGGGCAAGGCGGCCGGAGCCGGGCTGTTCAGCGCCACCTACCTCGACGGCTACATCACCTCGGCCTGGAACGCGTACGCGTCCAAGACGCTGACCGTGGTGCCGTTCACCGACCAGCCCAACACCCGCTACTTCGGGCGGACCAGCGGCAACGTCATGAACTTCACCAACTCCGCGGGCCAGCAGGTGGCCTCGTTCAACAAGCCGACCAGCGCCCACGTGTGGGGCTGCGACGGCAACCTGCAGGCGCCCAACGACCTGGTCGTCGGCCCGATCGCGCGCACGCTGTGCGCCGCGCTCAACCGCGGCACGCTGGGCACGATCGACACCCAGCCCAGCACCAACGCGGCCCAGTTCTACCAGAACAGCCCCACCAACCAGTACGCCAAGATCATTCACGCGAACATGGCCGACGGCAAGGCGTACGCGTTCGCGTTCGACGACGTCGGCGCGTTCGAGTCGCTGGTGCACGACGGCGACCCGCGCTCGGCGAGCATCGTCCTGAGCCCGTTCGGCGCGGGCGGTCCCCCGCCGAGCGGCCCGATCTCGTCGACGACCTGGTACAGCGTGATCAACAAGACCAGCAACAAGTGCGTCGACGCCCGCTCCTCCGGCACCGCGAACGGCACCGCGATCCAGCAGTACACCTGCAACAACACGTTCGCCCAGCAGTACCTGTTCCAGCCGACCAGCGGCGGCTACGTGCGGATCAACAACCGCAACAACTCCGCCCAGGTGCTCGACGTCAACGGGGTGTCCGGCGCCGACAACGCGCTGATCCACCTGTGGACCTACGGCGGGGGCAACAACCAGCAGTGGCTGCCCGTGTCCGAGGGCGGCGGGTACTACCACTTCGTGTCCCGGCACAGCGGCAAGTGCCTCGACGTCCCCGCGGCGTCGACGGCCGACAGCGTCCAGTTGGTGCAGTACACCTGCAACGGCACCGGCGCGCAGTCGTTCCGGCTTACCGCGCAGCCCTGACCGGGCCAGGACGGGGCCGCCGGGTGACCGCCCGGCGGCCCCGTCCCGTGTCGGGCGAACCTCGGCGACCGGCCCCGCGACCCGGGCACTGTGCCAGACTTGGACAGAGGGTAGTTTTCTCACCACCGGGAGGCTCGTCACGGCGGTAGACGAGGGCGCACTCGAGACCCGGACGGCCGGACGCGACCGGGCCGTGATGGGCGTCGTGCTCGCCGGCATCGCCTGGGTGGTGCTGTACGCGATCCTGCTGCGGACGACCCGCGACTCCCCCGCCGCCTCCCGCCTGGTCGGCGAGGTGATCTATCTGGTGCCGATCGCGGCCGCCACGGCGCTGGCCGTGTTCGCCGCCAGCCGCACCCGCCAACGCGTCGGCACCGCGTGGCGGCTGCTGATCGTGTCGAACTCGCTGTGGCTCATCGGCGAGTCCACCTGGGCCGTCTACTCCTACCTGTCGCCCGAGGGCGCGCCCGTGCCGTCGTTCGCCGACGCCGCATACCTGCTCTCCTACGCCGTGGCGCTGCCTGCGATTGTGATCGGCCTGGGCCTGGGCGTGCTCGGCCGGACCCAGGGGCTGCTCGACGCCCTGCTGGTGGCCGCCGGCGCGGCGGCGATCGGCTGGCAGACGCTGATCAGCCCGCTCGTGCCGAGCAGCTGGAGCGTGCCCGCCCTGGTCACGTTCCTCTATCCGGTGTTCTCCGTGAGCATCGTCAGCATCCTGGTGGCCGTCATGCTGAGCGGCGTGCGCCAGGTGCCCCGCTCGATCATCATCGTGGGCTGCGCGTTCGGCCTGGCCGCCGTCACCGACGGCGCATACGCCTACCTGACCGCCGTCGACAAGTACCAGAGCTCCAGCTGGGTGAACCTCGGCTGGCAGATCGAAGCCGTGCTGCTCTGCGTGGCTGCCGTCGTGGCCGGCCGCCGAGCGGAGGGCGATCAGCCCCGGGCCTTCGAGCCGGACCTGGCGTTCCTGCCGGCCGTGGTGGCCGTGCTCGCGGTCGGCGGCCTCGCCGTCGCCGACCTCGTCCTGGTCGGGCGGCTCAGCCTGGTGACGCTCGTGGTCACCATGGTGTTGCTGCTGGGGCTGCTGGTACGCCAGGTGGTCGCCACCCGGGACCGGGCCCGGCTCACCCAGGGGCTGCGCACCGCCGCGATCACCGACCAGCTCACCGGCCTCTACAACCGGCGCTTCTTCAAGGAGATGATCGACGTCGAGGCCGACCGCGCCGAGCGCCGCCGCCTGCCGCTCAGCCTGATCCTCATCGACCTCGACCACTTCAAGGACATCAACGACACCTACGGCCACACTGTCGGCGACGCCGTCCTGGCCGACGTCGCCCAGCGGCTGCGCCGCGAGGTGCGCGGCAGCGACCTGCTGTGCCGCTACGGCGGGGAGGAGTTCGTCTGCCTGCTGCCGGGCACCCCCGCCCCGGCCGCGTACGAGCTGGCCGAGCGGCTGCGGCAGACCCTGCGCAGCACCCCGACGGCCGTCGCCGGGGTGCCCGAGCCGGTGACGCTCACCGCCTCGCTCGGGGTCGCCACCGACGAGCCCGAGCGCGGACGGATCGACACGGACGCCCTCATCGACGAGGCCGACCAGGCCGTATACCGGGCCAAGGCGCTCGGCCGAGACCGCGTCGTCGGCTCCGGGCAGGCCTCGGCGAGCGCCGCGGACCCGATCACCGACCTGCCCCCGGCGCTGGTGTGGTTGGCCGACCGGATCGACCGGGCGCTCGGCGACCGGCAATGCGCCGCCGCGGTGTCGCGCTGGGCGTTTCGGACCGCCTCGCGGCTCGGGCTGGACGAGGCCGATCAGCGCCGCACCGCGGCCGCCGCCCGGGTGCACGACATCGGCCGGATCACCAGCCTGGCCGGACGCTTGCCCGACGAGCCGCGCGGCCCCGGCCGGGCCGAGGACCTCGGCCATCCGGCGCAGGGCGCGCGCCTGCTCGTCGAGCTGGCGGGACGCTCGGACCTGGCGCAACTGGTCGCCGCCCATCACGAGCGCCACGACGGCACCGGCTACCCGTACGGCCTGGCCGGCTCGGACATCCCGGTCGGGGCACGGATCATCGCCGTGTGCGACGCCTGGGCCGTCCTGCGCGGCGACGACCCGATCCCGCCCGGGGCGTCGCCGCCGGACGGCCGCGACGAGCTGGCCCGGGGGCGCGGCACCCGATTCGATCCCGTGGTCCTGGACGCGTTCCTGGGACTGCTCGACGACGGCGCGCTCGACGATCCGGCGCGTTTCACCGAGCCGGCTGCCGTGCCGACCGCCGTGCCCGCCCCCATCACGGCCCGGAACGAGGGAAGCACCGCCGCCCGCTGAGCCGGCGACCCACCCGCAGCACCCGCCGCTCAAGCAGGGCGCGACCCGCACCAAGGTCGCTCGATTTGCCAGGCACACGGGCGAATGCGAGGTCGAGATACGCACAGGTGCCTGGCAAGTCGGACGATCATGGGACCCCGATGCGCGCGGAAATGATTCCCGCGAGCGTGTCGAGAAACGTCGCGCGTCTCCGACCTATGGTCAGACGGGGCGGCCGCCCCGCGACAGACGAGGAGCGCACGATGAGCAAGGTCACCTGTGACATGGCGATGTCGGTGGACGGCTTCACCGCGGGCCCGAACCAGCGCGCCGACGCGCCCTTCGGCGACGGAGTCGGTGAGAGCCTGCACCGCTGGATGTTCGACGAGCCGGAGAACAACGCCGCCGAGCTGGCCGACGTGCTCGACGCGGGGGCGTTCATCATGGGCCGCAACATGTTCGGTCCCGGCCGCGGCGACTGGGATCTCGACTGGACCGGCTGGTGGGGCGACGAGCCGCCGTACCACGCGCCGGTGTTCGTGCTCACCCACCACGAGCGCGAGCCGGCGAAGATGGCGGGCGGCACCGAGTTCCACTTCGTGACCGGCGGCATCGCCGATGCCCTGGTCCGGGCACGGGCCGCCGCGGGCGACCGCAACGTCGCGATCGCGGGCGGGGCCGCGACGGTCAACCAGTTCCTGGCCGCCGGTCTGATCGACGAGCTGCGGCTGCACATCGCGCCGGTGCTGCTCGGGCGCGGCGAGCGGCTGTTCGCCGGAGTCGAGCGCACCGACCTGGTGCAGGTCGGGGTCCGGCACACCGGCCTGGTGACCCACGTGCGCTACGAGCCGGTGCGCCCGGCAGCGGCGGCGGCCCGATCGGGACCGCCGCCGCCCGGGTGACGGGAGCCCGCGACCGGCCTCGGTCACGGGCTCCCGCCCCGGCCCCACCCCACTGGTGGCCGGGGATCCGGCGCAGCGGAAGGGAGGGTGGGCCGCCGTCCGGGCGGGGGGCAGCCCACTGCGATGTGCGTCCCGAAACCGGGCCGCACCCGTCAGCGGTGGTCGTGCGGCTTCGAGAGCTGGACACACATCGATTGATGCGATCACCATACTGGGCGGGCGACCGAGAATGAGTCAACAACTTCCGGAAACTATCGGTGCATCCCTATCGAACACGGGGCGGGGCGGCGCTGTCGCGCACGACGAGTTCGGTGGCCAGCTCCATCCGCGGGCTCTCCACGTGCTCGCCCCTGGCCAGGCGCAGCACGGTGCGGGCGGCGACCATGCCCATCTCGGCCAGCGGCTGGCGGACCGTCGTCATCGGCGGCGACGACCAGCGCACCTCGGGCAGGTCGTCGAAGCCGACCACGCTGACGTCGTCGCCGACCCGCAGGCCCTGCTGGCGTACGGCCTCGTACACGCCCAGCGCCATCTGGTCGCAGGAGGCGAAGATCGCCGTCGGCGGGTCCGGCAGCCGCAGCAGGTGCGTGCCGCCCGCGAACCCGGACTCGTGGTAGAAGTCGCCCTGGTAGACGAGGCCGTCGTCGACCGGCAGCCCGGCCGACTCCATCGCGGCGCGGTAGCCGTCCATCCGGGCCCGGCTGCACATCAGCTGGGGCAGGCCGGTGATGAACCCGATGCGCCGGTGGCCCAGCCGGATCAGGTACTCGGTCGCGGCCAGGCCGCCGGCCCAGTTGGTCGCGCCGACGGTGGGCGCGTCCTGCTGCGGGATGCCGTCGGCGTCGACGAGCACCACCGGGATGTTGAGGCGGCGCAGCTCGGCCTGCAGCGGCGGCTCCACCATCGACGTCACGAAGATGACGCCCTCGGTCGCCCGGCTGCGTACACCGTCGAGCCACTGCTTGGCCGAGGCGTTGCGCCGGTGGATGGCCGACACCACGGTGCCGATGCCGGCGGCGTGCGCGACGTCCTCGACGCCGCGGATGATCTCGACGGCCCAGGGGCTGTCGAGGTCGGGGAAGACCAGGTCCAGCAGGCCGGAGCTGGTGCGGGCGGCCGACGGGCGGCGGCGGTAGCCGTGGCGGGTGAGCAGTTCCTCGACCCGTTCGCGGGTCTGCACGGCCACATCGGAGCGGCCGTTGAGCACGCGCGAGACCGTGGGCACGGACACCCCGGCCAGATCGGCGATCGCGGCGATGGTGACTTTGCGCGTATCTTTCTCAGCCACAGACAGCTCCTCAGGCCCGGCGCGACGGCAGGGGGTGCCGCCGCAGCGGCCGCCGGTCAGGACGCCGGCAGCCTGGGCTCAGCGTAGCCATGAAAGTTTCGCGCGACTACCGATACTTGTTACCGGTCAAGATTTTGTCACGGGATCAGGCGCTGAGGACGCGTGGTGCGGCGGCTCCGGGCGGCACGCCGCACCACACGACGTCGGTCAGCCCCGCGGGGCCGCGGCGCTGTCGCGTACCACCAGCTCGGTGGCCAGCTCCAGGCGTGGACTCTCGACCTTCTCCCCCTGGGCCAGGCGCAGCACGGTGCGCGCGGCCAGCAGGCCCATCTCGGCCAGCGGCTGGCGGACCGTGGTCAGCGGCGGCGAGCACCACCGCACCTCGGGCAGGTCGTCGAAGCCGACGACGCTGATGTCGTCGGCCACGCGCAGGCCGCGGCGGCGGATGGCCTCGTAGACGCCCAGGGCCATCTGGTCGCTGGAGGCGAAGATGGCGGTCGGCGGGTCGGGCAGCCGCAGCAGCTGGCTGCCGCCGGCGAAACCGGCCTCGTGGTAGAAGTTGCCGAGGTGGACGAGCTTGTCGTCGAAGGTGATGCCGGCGGCCTCGAGTGCGGCCCGGTAGCCGTCGATGCGGGCGCGGCTGCACATCAGCTGCGGCGGGCCGGCGATGAAGCCGATGCGGGTGTGGCCGAGGCCGATGAGGTACTCGGTGGCGCGCAGTGCGCCGGCCCAGTTGGTCGCGCCGATGGTCGGAGCCTCCTGCGGGGGCACGCCCGCGGGGTCCACGATGACGACAGGGATGTTGAGGCGGCGCAGTTCGGCCTGCAGCGGCGGCTCCAACGTGGAGGTCACGAAGATGACGCCCTCGGTGGATCGGGTGCGCAGGTTCTCCAACCACTGCTTGGCCGCCGAGGTGCGCCGGTGGATGGCGGACACCACGGTGCCGATGCCGGCGGCGTGGGCGACGTCCTCGACGCCGCGGATGATCTCGACGGCCCAGGGGCTGTCGAGGTCGTTGAAGACGAGGTCGATCAGTCCGGAGCTGGCCCGCATGCTCGGCGGGCGGCGGCGGTAGCCGTGGCGGGTGAGCAGTTCCTCGACGCGTTCGCGGGTCTGCGGGGAGACGTCGGAGCGGCCGTTGATGACGCGCGAGACCGTCGGCACGGACACCCCGGCCAGGCGCGCGATCACCGCGATGGTCACTTTCCGGTTGTCGTCCACGGCGGGTCGCCCTTTCGTCTTCGGTGAGCGTGCGGCGGCGAAGGCCCGGCGCAGCAGCCCGATCGAGCTGCTGCGCCGCACGACCGCGCCCGTGGCGGGCAGGTTGGATCAGCCCTTGATGCTGCCGGCGAGGCCGCCGATGAGCTGGCGTTCGGCGACGGCGTAGAAGCCGAGGGCGGGGATCATGGACAGGACGACGTAGGCGAGGACTTTGGCGGTGTCGTCGGCGTATTGGCCTTGGAAGGCCTGGACGCCTACCGGGAGGGTCCACCAGCTCTGGTCGGTGAACACGACCAGGGGCAGGAAGAAGTTGTTCCAGCTGGCGACGATGGCCAGGACGGAGACGGTGGCCAGGGCTGGTTTGGCCATGGGGAGTAGGACGCGCCAGAAGAA
>NZ_JBEZEB010000014.1:0-177986 GCF_040648615.1 Catellatospora sp. NPDC049111
AACGCCGACCAGACCATGACCATCGACCCCTGCAACCTGCAGCTGCTCTACCAGGGCCGCTCGCCGAACTCCGGCGGCGACTACGGGCTGCTGCCCTACCGACCGGGCCTGCTCACCCTGCAGCGCTGACATCGCGAGTCGTGCCCTGCCGGACCGGACCGGCAGGGCACCCCATCAGCACCGGCTGATCATGTTCGAGGAGGGACTCATGAACAGACGCAGAACCAACCACGCCGGGCTCGTGACGGTCGGCGCGGTGCTGCTGGCGTCAGCCGCGGTCGCCGTGGCGGTGCCGGTGTCGGCCGCAGCGGCGGGCTGCGCGGTGAACTACGCCGTGTCGTCGCAGTGGGCGGGTGGGTTCGGCGCCGCCGTCACCGTCACCAACCTCGGGGACCCCGTGACCGGTTGGACGCTGACCTGGTCGTTCAGCGCCGGCCAGACGGTCACGCAGGCGTGGAACACGACATTGACCCAGAGCGGCGCCGCGGTCACCGCCAGAAACGTCGACTACAACGGCTCCGTCGCGACCAACGGCACCGTGTCGTTCGGCTTCAACGGCTCGTGGACCGGCAGCAATCCCGCCCCGACGGGGTTCGTGCTCAACGGGACGGCCTGCACCGGCGGCGTGGTGCCGACCGCCTCGCCCACGGCGACCGCGAGCGCGTCACCCAGCGCCTCACCCAGCGCCGCCCCGAGCAGCTCACCGACCACCACCCCGGACATCACTGTGGACACCGCCGGCAGGTACCAGACGATCGACGGATTCGGGGCCGCGACGTCGATCTGGGGCGGAGCCTGGTCGACCGCCGAGACGCAGACGCTGGTCGGCCTGGGCCAGAACCAGCTCGGCCTGTCGATCGTGCGGACCGGCGTCTCACCGGTCTCCAGCGAGTGGTCGACGCACGTGAACGCCCTGAAGACCGCGAAGTCGTACGGGTCCGGGGTGAAGATCCTCGCGTCGCCGTGGACCGCGCCCGCGGCGTGGAAGACCAACAACAGCCGGGTCAACGGCGGCAAACTGAGGACCGACTACTACGACGACTACGCCAACCACCTCAACAGCTACGTCCAGTACATGCGGGGCCAGGGTGTGCCGATCGACGTCACCTCCGTACAGAACGAACCGGACTGGCACCCCGACTACGACTCCATGGACTGGAGCGGCACGGAACTGCAGACCTTCGTCTGCGCCCAGGGCGCGAGAGTGCAGAACACCAGGCTGATGGTCGCCGAGGCGGTGAACCTCAACTACGGCTACACCGATCCGACGCTGAACGACTCGTGCGCCCGCAACAACATCGGTTACATCGGCGGCCACCTGTACGGCACCGAGTCCTCGGGGCGGCTGGCGCCGTACGCGCGGGCCGCCCAGTACGGCAAGCCGGTGTGGATGACCGAGTGGAACTTCCACGAGGCCGACGGCAGCGGCTCGAACATCTGGGGCAACCCGGCCAACCTGGCGGTCTGGAACGAGACGCTCGACGACATCATGCGCACGGTGCACAAGTCGATGGAGTCGAACTGGAGCGCCTACATCTGGTGGTACGGCAAGCGCTACTACTCGTTCATCGGCGACGGCGAGTCCGCGTACGGCACCACGGCCGGGGCTCCGCTCAAGCGCGGTTACGCGTTCTCCCAGTACGCCAAATATGTCCGACCCGGCTACCAGCGCATCGCCCTGACCAAGAGCGCCAAGGCCGCGCCGCTGGAGGTGACCGCCTACCAGGGCGACGGAAAGATCACCCTGGTGATCCTCAACCGGTCGTCCAGCACCGTCAGCAACGCGGTGATCCAGGCGCCCGCGCAGGTCGCGACGGCGGCGCACTACCTCACGTCCCAGAACGCCAATGCGGCCGGCCAGCCGGTGACCGTCAACGGAGGTCGGGTCACCGTGACCGTCGGCGCCCGCAGCATCTCGACCGTCGTGCTGACCCTCTGAGGTTCCCGCGCGGATCGCATCCGTCGGGTGGGTGGGCTTCGGTCCGTCCACCCGACGGTGCCGCTGCCGAATCGATCGGCTCGCGGAACTATCCGCCGGACTGCCCGTTGGCGTGCAGCCAGGCCTGGTAGTGCGGACGACGGCCGGCATAGGCCCAGTACGCCTCGCGGGCCAGGCGCACCAGCCCGTCGAACATGTGCGCCAGCGGGCCCTCGTCGCGGCAGACCAGCAGGTGCCGCATCTTGACGGGATCACCGGCCAGCGGCCTGACCGCGACGCCGTCGGTGCTGTCGAAGACCGCCTGGCAGGCGGCGATCGCACGCCGCGTGGCGATCAGCTCGCGCAGCGGTTGCGCGTCGGCGACGGTGTACAGCACGCGCGGGCGGAACCCGGCCTGCTCGCAGGCCACGAGGAAGCAGTCGGGCCAGCCGGAGCCGTCCGGCGGGCTCAGCGCCCAGGGCTCATCGGCCAGTGCGGCCAGGTCCACCCGGTCGAGGCCGGCCAGGCGGTGCTGGTGCGACATCGCGACGAACACCGGTTCCACCGCGACGACCTCCGCCAGCACCGAGACCGGCTGGCGCAGCGGAAACCCCGGGTAGTCGACCGTGGCGACGGCGTCCAGCCGTCCGGCCAGCAGCAGCTCCCACAGCAGGCGGGGCGAGTATTCGGTGGTCAGCCGGACCTCGGCTTCGGGCAGCAGGTCGCTGAGGCGGTCGGCCAGGCCGACCGACACCGCGCCGGCGATCCCGCCGAGCCGCACGACCGGCCGCTGCGTCGACGGGTGCCGGCGGACGCCGCTGCGTAGCTCGTCCATGGCCAGCAGCACCCCGCGGGCGCGGGTGAGCAGGTACTGGCCCAGCGGAGTCGGGGTCACGCCGCGGCGGCCGCGCAGGAAGATCTGCGCGCCGAGTTCGCGCTCCACCCGCTGCAGCTGCGCGGTGAGCGCGGGCTGTGAGACGCCGAGCAGGGTCGCGGCCTTGGTCAGGCTGCCGGAGTCGGCGATCACACACAGCGAATGCAAATGGCGCAATTCGAGCTCCACGAGCGGCACGTTATGCCAAGCCGGGCCGGTGGGGAAGGCCGCGCGGGGCGCAGCCATCACGCGGCGGTTATGGCACCTCGGGATTGCCGGTGCTGGGCTGCCGGGCGGCACAGTGAGACACCATCCACGCACCGTCATCGATGTCTCAGGGTCGGCGACGGCGGGCGTTTCCGTACCAGCCCTCGAAGGAGGCGCCGATGCGCCGAAGTCCCCTGCCCCTCGCCGCGACCGCGCTGCTGTCGGCGATCCTGACCCTCACCGCCGCGCCCGCCGCCGCCGCGCCGCAGGACCGGCAGTGGCGGGAGGTGTTCTCGTCCGACGGGACCATCGCCACCATGCTGCTGCCCGCCGAACGCACCACCACGACCAGCCCCGACAGCCGCGCCGCGGCCGCCGCTGCCGCCACGGTGGCGATCCAGGACACCGGGCCGCCGAGCGAGCGCTTCGACCTGGTCATCGTCGGCGACGGGTACACCTCGTCGGAGATGGGCCTGCTGCGCCAGCACGCGCAGGCCAAATGGGACGAGATCGCCGCGACCGCGCCCTGGAGCACGCACCGGGCCTCGGTCAACGTGTGGCTCGTCGAGGTCGTGTCGGCCCAGTCCGGTGTGGACAACGACCCTACCCAGGGGATCAGCCGCAACACCGCGCTCGACATGTACTTCTGGTGCGGCGGCATCGAGCGGCTGCTGTGCCTGAACGAGACCAAGGCCAAGCAGTACGCCGCCCAGGCCCCCGCCGTCGACGCGATCATCGCGGTCGGCAACACCACCAAGTACGGCGGGGCGGGGTATCCGAGTCTGGCGACGGTGTCCGGCGGCAACGCGCGGTCGGGGCAGATCGCGATCCACGAGCTGGGCCATTCGGTGGGCGGGCTCGCCGACGAGTACTGGACCGCCGGCACCACCTACACCGGCGCCGAGCCGCGCGAACCCAATGTCACCAAGTCGTCGGGCTGCGCGAAGTGGTCGGCGTACCTGGGCCGAGCCACCCCGGACGGCGGGGTCATCGGCTGCCACCAGGGCGGGCACCAGTACGCCAACGGGATCTACCGGCCCTCGCAGGACTCGCTGATGCGTACGCTGGGCAAGCCGTTCAACCTGGTCGGCCTGGATGCGATGGACCGGGCCATCCGCGCGAAGATCGGCGGTGGCGGCGGGTGCACCGGATATCAGAACACCCGGACCGGCAGCCTGTCCGGCGGCGGTTCGGCGTACCAGCCCGACGGCACCTACTACTACACCGCGGCGTCGGGCACCCACCGTGCCTGCCTGGACGGTCCCACCGGAGCCGAGTTCAACCTGCAGTTGCAGAAGTGGAACGGCTCTGCGTGGACCGTCGTGGCCAGTGCCGCGACCGGCGGCCCCGACGAGGTGCTGACCTACAGCGGCACCGCCGGGTACTACACGTACCTGCTGCAGTCGGTGTCGGGCTCCGGTTCGTACACCTTCGCCTACAGCGCACCGTGACCGGTCGGGGGCGCCGCCGGGCGCCCCCGCAACGCGGTGCGTTCAGCCGGCCGTGGCGGCCCTGGCCCGCCGGGCCGGTGGCCTGCGGCGGCGCAGCAGCAGGGCGTTGAAGGTGACGATGATGGTGGAGGCGCTCATCAGCAGGGCCGCCCACTGCGGTTGCAGCAGGATGCCCAGGCTCGGGTACAGCACGCCTGCGGCGACCGGAATCGCGAGCAGGTTGTAGATCGCGGCCCAGAACAGGTTCTGCTTGATCTTCTTCCGGACGGCGCGGGCGGTGGACAGGGCGTAGCCGACGTCGGCGGGGTTGTCGCGGATGAGCACGACGTCGGCGGTCTCCACCGCGACGTCGGTGCCGGCGCCGATGGCGACGCCGATGTCGGCCTGGGCAAGGGCGGGGGCGTCGTTGACGCCGTCGCCGACCATGGCGACCTTCGCTCCGGACTGCTGCAGCGCGGTGATGTGACCGGCCTTGTCGGCGGGCAGGACCTCGGCGATGACGGTCTCGATGCCCAGCCGGCGGGCGACGGCTTCGGCGGTGGAGCGCTGATCGCCGGTGAGCATCACGGTGCGGACCCCGGCCCGGTGCAGTTCGGTGATCGCGGTACGGGCCTGGTCGCGGATGGGGTCGGCGACGGCGACGACGCCGGCCGGCCTTCCGTCGGCGGCGACGTACATCGCGGTCTTGCCGTCGGCTGCCAGCGCGGCCGCCTGCGGCTGCAGCCGGGCGACGTCGACGCCGTCGCGCCGCATGAGCCGGGCGTTGCCGATCAGGACCTGGCGTCCGGTGACGGTGGCCGCTACGCCGTGGCCGGGGATCGAGTCGAACGCCTCCGGCGGGGTGAGGTCGAAGCCGCGCTGCCCGGCCGCGTCGACGATCGCCGCGGCGAGGGGGTGCTGTGAGGGCTGGTCGGCACCGGCGGCCAGGCGCAGCAGGTCCTCGTCGGTGAACCCCGCCGCGGGCACCAGGTCGGTGACGGCCGGTTTGCCCTGGGTGAGGGTGCCGGTCTTGTCGAACACGACGGTGTCGATGCCGGCGGTGGCCTCCAGCGCGGTGGCGTTCTTGAACAGCACCCCTCCGCGGGCCCCCTGCCCGACGCCGACGGTGATCGCGGTCGGGGTGGCCAGGGCCAGCGCGTCGGGGCAGGCGATGACGATCGCCGACACCGCCGCGGTGAGCGCGAACCCGACGCCGTGGGCGCCCCACAGCATCCAGGCGGCGAAGGTCAGCGCACCGGCGCCGAGCGCGACGTAGACCAGGTACTTGCCGGCGGTGTCGGCCAGGCGCTGCGCGGGGGCCTTGGACGCCTGCGCGTTCTGGACCATGGCGACGATGCGGGCCAGGGCGGTGTCGGCACCGACGGCGGTCGCGGTGAACGTGAACGCGCCGGTGGTGTTGATGGTGCCGCCGACGACGGTGTCGCCTGCCTGCTTGGCGACCGGCACCGGCTCGCCGGTGATCATCGACTCGTCCACGTAGGACGACCCGTCGGCGACGGTGCCGTCGACGGGGATCTTCGCACCAGGCTTGACGACGATGACGTCACCGGTGACAACCTGGTCGAGCGGGATCTCGGTCTCGTGGCCGTCGCGGCGCACGATCGCCGTCGGCGGCGCCAGCGACAGCAGCGCTTCGACGGCGCGGCCGGTGGCGAAGCGTGAGCGCATCTCCAGCCAGTGTCCGAGCAGGCTCAGCGTGGTCAGCATCGCGGCGGCCTCGAAGAACACCTCGTGCCCGCCGGCCAGGGTCGCGCCGACCGAGTACAGGTAGGCGACGAGGATGCCGACGGCGATCAGGGTCATCATGGTGACCTCGCCGTAGCGCAGCGAGCGGGCGGCCGAGGAGATGAACGGCCAGCCGCCCCACCACACGACCGGGGTGGCCAGGATCAGCCCGAACCAGCCCATCGACAGTCCGAACGGCGGCTGCGACGGCAGGCCGGCCACCTCGCCGATCGGCGAGAACGCGACGATCGGGATGGTGAGGATCGCGCTGATGACGAAGCGGCGCAGCATCGAGTTGACCATGTCGGCGCCGTGACCGGCGTGCTCGTCGTGTCCGTCGTGCTCGGCATGGCCGCCGTGCTGGGCGTCGTCGTGGTCCATGGCGTGTTCGCCGTGGCCGGTGTCGGCACGCGCTGCGGCTACGGTGCCGGGGTCGGCGCTGTGCCCGACGTCGTGGTGTGCGGTGTGGGACTCGGCGGCTGCTGCGGCGGTGTGGCTGGGGTGGTGGCTGTGGGCGTGCGGCTCGTCTGGCGTTCCGGCGGCCGGGTGGCCCGGCTGGCAGCAGGAGGCGTCGCAGTCGACGCACTGGCAGCCGTACCCGTGGCTGCTCAGTAACTGCCGGATCGTGGCCGGGTCGGTGCGGTGCGGGTGGTAGGTCACGTGCACGACGGCACGGGTGCGGTCGGCGTGGGCCGCGGTGATCGCAGGTTGCGCGGTGAGGAACCGCTCGAGGGCGGCCAGTTCGGTGGCGCAGAAGCAGAAATCCAGCGCGACCTCGGCGACCCGGGTGCCCTGTTCGGAGCCGCGGTCGTGGTGGCCGGTGTGGTCGTTCATGTCGGTCCCCCATACCGTCTTCTCTAGATCCACTTCGGAACATACCCCGTTGGGGTAGGGCCCACCCGTGGTTCTGATCGTTCGTGAGCCGCCGGTGGCTATACCCCCAAGGGGTATCTGAGCGCTGCCCGAACACTAACATACCCCCGGGGGGTTTCGCTATAGTGGTGCCATGACGACGCAGACGCACCCCGCCGAGCCTGCCGCCCCGAGGCCCACCCGCGGTTACACCGCCAGCAAGGACCAGCTGCTGACCCGCATCCGCCGGATCGAGGGCCAGGTCCGCGGCATCGAGAAGATGGTCGAAGAGGACCGGTACTGCATCGACGTGCTCACCCAGATCTCGGCGATCCAGGCCGCGTTGGACAAGGTCGGGCTCGGCCTGCTCGACGGACACGCCCGCCACTGCATGCACGAAGGCGCCGAGCAGGGACGCGCCGACGAGATGGCCACCGAGATGATGGCCGCGGTCGGACGGCTGATGAAGCGCGGCTGAGCCGGCCATCGCGTCGTCGCGCGGCGGGCGCCCGATCACGGGCGCCCGCCGCGTGCCGCTTACCGGAACCACCGGCCGGGTGTGACGGCCTTCATGGTCTCGCCCATAGACACCCCCCGGGGGTATGATAGGGTGACCTCGATATACCCCCCTGGGGTATACAGCCGAAGGGAGTGGCGATGGAGACCGTATACACCGTCAAGGGCATGACCTGCGGACACTGCGTCAGCTCGGTCAGCGCCGAGGTCGGCAGGATCGACGGCGTGACCGGTGTGCGAATCGACCTGACGACCGGTGCGGTCGCCGTGACCAGCACCGAACCCCTCGCCCGGGCCGCGGTCGCCGCCGCGGTCGACGAGGCGGGCTACGAACTGATCGGAGCACAGTCATGAACACCCCGCTCAAGCTGAGCCTGTTCGGGCTCGGCCTGGCCGCGGTGTTCGCAGCGTCGTACGGGGCCGGTCATCTGGCCGGCCCCTCCCCCGCCGCCGCGGGCGACACCCACGCCGCGGCCACGGCACACGGCGGCCACGACGCGGCACCGGCCACCACCGCACCCGCGATTCCCGGAGGGCTGCAGACCACTCAGGACGGCTACCGGCTGCAGCCGCTGACCACGGCCCTGTCCACCGGCTCGCCCGCCCCGCTGCGGCTGGCGGTCCTGGGCCCGGACGGCAAACCGGTGACCGCCTACACCCCGACGCACGACAAGGACCTGCACCTGATCGCCGTCCGCCGGGACCTGACCGGTTTCCAGCACGTCCACCCGACACTGGGCACCGACGGCGTATGGCAGATCGACCTGAAGGCACCCGCTGCCGGGCAGTACCGTCTGTTCGCCGACTTCCAGCCGGCGGGCCGCGACCGGCCGCTGACCCTGGGCGTGGACCTGCCCGCCGCGGGTGACTACCGGCCGCAGCCGCTGCCCGCGCCCGGCCGCACGGCGACCGTCGACGGCTACACCGTGACCCTCGACGGCGACCTCGTCGCCGGGACGTCGTCAAAGCTGACCCTGACCGTGGCCAGGGACGGCAAACCCGTCACCGACCTGCAGCCCTACCTTGCCGCGTACGGCCACCTGGTGGCGCTGCGCGACGGTGACCTGGCCTACCTGCACGTGCACCCCGACGGTGAACCCGGCGACGGACACACCGCGGCCGGGCCGCAGATCGTCTTCCACGCCGACGTCCCCTCCGACGGGGCCTACCGGCTGTTCCTGGACTTCCGGCATGCGGGCGTCGTACGGACCGCGGCGTTCACCGCAGCCGCCGGGCAGACCCCGCCCGCCACGACCGCTTCGGCGCCCGCGCCCAGCGCATCGCCGCACGGACACGAAGGAGGCCACTGATGAGCCAGAGCACGCAGCTCACCTACGCCACCCGGCGGATCGAGCTGTCCATCGGCGGCATGACCTGCGCCTCCTGCGCCGCGCGGATCGAGAAGAAGCTCAACCGCATGGACGGGGTCACCGCGAGCGTCAACTACGCCACCGAGAAGGCGTCGGTCACCTTCCCCGACACGCTGTCGGCCGATGACCTGATCGCCACGGTCGAGGCGACCGGCTACTCCGCCGCCGTCCCGGCCACCGAACCGGGCGAGGCAGGCGAGCCGGTCGACGAGCTGGCGAGGCTGCGGCAGCGGCTGTGGGTCTCGGCAGTGCTCGCGGTGCCGGTCGTGCTGCTGGCGATGGTGCCGGCGTGGCAGTTCACGAACTGGCAGTGGCTGTCGCTGACCATGGCCGCACCGGTCGTGGTGTACGGCGGAGCGCCGTTCCACCGCGCCGCATGGGTCAACCTGCGTCACGGCGCCGCGACCATGGACACCCTGATCTCGGTCGGGACCCTGGCCGCGTTCGGGTGGTCGCTGTGGGCGCTGTTCTTCGGGACCGCCGGCCGGCCGGGTATGACGCATCCGTTCAGCCTGTCGATCTCGCGCAGCGACGGCGGTGGCAACATCTACCTGGAGGTCGCCGCCGCGGTCACGGTGTTCATCCTGGCCGGGCGGTTCTTCGAGGCCCGGTCCAAGCGCCGCGCGGGTGCGGCCCTGCGGGCGCTGCTGGAACTGGGCGCAAAGGACGTCACCGTGCTGCGCGACGGCCGCGCGCAGCGCATCCCGGTCGCTCAGCTGGCCGTCGGGGACCTGTTCGTGGTCCGGCCCGGGGAGAAGATCGCCACCGACGGTGTCGTCACCGACGGCAGCTCGGCCGTCGACGCGTCGATGCTGACCGGCGAGTCGGTGCCGGTCGAGGTCGGCCCCGGTGATCAGGTGGTCGGCGCGACCGTCAACGTCGGCGGGCGGTTGGTCGTGCGGGCGGCCCGGGTCGGGGCCGACACGCAGCTGGCGCAGATGGCGCGGCTGGTCGAGCAGGCCCAGACCGGCAAGGCCGCCGCGCAGCGCCTCGCGGACCGGATCTCGGCGGTGTTCGTCCCGATCGTCATCGCCCTCGCGGTGGCGACCCTGGGGTACTGGCTCGGGACCGGCGACGGCGTCGCGGCGGCGTTCACCGCCGCGGTAGCCGTGCTGATCATCGCGTGCCCGTGCGCGTTGGGCCTGGCCACCCCGACCGCGCTGCTGGTCGGCACCGGCCGCGGCGCACAGCTCGGCATCCTGATCAAAGGGCCGGAGGTCTTGGAGTCCACCCGCCGCGTCGACACGGTGGTCCTCGACAAGACCGGCACCGTGACCACGGGCCGGATGACTCTCGTCGACGTCGTCACCACCGAAGGCACTGACCGCGCGACAGCGCTACGGCTGGCCGGGGCCGCCGAGGCCGCCTCCGAGCATCCGATCGCGCAGGCTGTCGCCGCGGCCGCGGCGACGGCAGGCGACCTGCCGGCGGTGTCGGGGTTCGCCAACACCCAGGGCCTGGGCGTCACGGGAACCGTCGACGGCGTCGCCGTGGTCGTGGGCCGGGCAGCGCTGCTGGCCGAGCACGGCCTGGCCGTGCCCGCCGAACTCGAAGCGGCGCGGCAGGCCGCCGAACGCGCCGGGCACACGGCGGTGCTGGCCGGCTGGGACGGCGCGGCGCGGGCGGTGTTCGCCGTCGCCGACGTGGTAAAACCGACCAGCGCGCAGGCGGTGGCCGGGCTGCGCGCGCTGGGACTGGCCCCGGTGCTGCTGACCGGCGACAACACCACCGTCGCCACGGCGATCGCCGCCGAAGTCGGTATCGACGAGGTGATCGCCGAGGTCCTTCCGGCGGAGAAGGTGGCCGTCGTCAAACGGCTGCAGGCACAGGGCAAGGTCGTGGCGATGGTCGGTGACGGTGTCAACGACGCGGCTGCCCTCGCCCAGGCCGACCTCGGCCTGGCGATGGGCACCGGCACCGACGCCGCGATCGAGGCCGCGGACCTGACCCTGGTCCGCGGTGACCTGATGGCCTCCGTCGACGCGATCCGGCTGTCGCGCCGCACCCTGGCGACGATCAGGACGAACCTGTTCTGGGCGTTCGCCTACAACGTCGCAGCGCTGCCGCTGGCGGCGCTGGGGCTGCTCAACCCGATGATCGCCGGTGCGGCGATGGCGCTGTCGTCGGTGTTCGTCGTGTCCAACAGCCTGCGGCTGCGCGGCTTCACCACCGTCACCGCACGCTGATGCTCCTGCCGGTGGCGCCGCCGTACGGTGACGCCACCGGCTCATGCCGCGCAGGAGGATGCCGGGGACAATGGGAGCACGGGGAGCCGGCCGCGCGGGTGCGGCGGCTCAGCCCGGCCGGCGGGGGGCCGGCGTTCGAGGAGCGGAGGATGGACGTGGACCGGGTCCTGGCGGTACGTCCCAGCGATGAGGAGTCTGACGGCGGCCCGCAGACGCCCTCGGCGGGCCGATGAGCGCGCTCGCGGTGAACCTGGCGGTCAGCGCCTGCGCGGCGCTGGCGGTGGTGCTGGTGGCGTTCGCGTTCGGGGTGGTGCTGGGCCGTCACCGGGGCGTCGACATCGCGTGGGGACTCGGCTTCGCCGCGGTGGCCGTGACCACGTACCTGCTGTCGGCCGGTGACGGTGACCCGGTGCGCCGCGCCGTGGTCACCGCGCTGACCGTGGTGTGGGGACTGCGACTGGCGGCGCACATCGCCTGGCGCGGCTGGGGGCATGGCGAGGACCGCCGCTACGAACGGCTGCTGGCCCGCGCCCCGGGCAACCGGCACATCTACGCCCTGGGCGTGGTCTACCTGCTGCAAGGCGCGCTGATCTGGTTCATCTCCCTGCCCGTGCAGGTAGCGCAGTACTCATCGGACCCCGCCGACGCGTGGCTGGCCGTGGGCGTGGTCGTATGGCTGGTCGGTTTCGGGTTCGAGACCGTCGGCGACGCGCAGCTGCTGCGGTTCACCCGCGACCCTGCCAACGCCGGGCAGGTTCTCGACACGGGCCTGTGGCGCTACACCCGCCACCCGAACTACTTCGGTGACGCCTGCGTCTGGTGGGGCCTGTACCTGCTCGCCGCCACCAGTGGCTGGGCGGGCGCCGCCACGATCCTGTCCCCGCTGCTGATGACCTGGTTCCTGGCCGCCAAGACCGGAAAACCGCTGCTGGAGGCGAGCCTGCTGCAGCGGCGGCCCGGATACGCCGACTATGTCGACCGCACCAGTGGGTTCATCCCGCTACCACCGCGCTCACCGTGACATCGCTACCGTTCGAATCGCAGTTCGCACCGGTCGACGGTGCCCAGCGCCGGGTCGCTGTGTTGGTGTTCGAACCACACGGACAGTGCCGTCGGTCCGACCCGGACCAGCAACGCCCGGCCGCCGTACCCGTCGCTGAGCTCGACGGCGTCCGTGCCGGACTGCTCGGCGTCGAGCAGGGCGGGCAGCTCGACCGGTGAGTCGTCGCGGTGCAGTCCACTGGCCGGCACCATTGCCGACATGATCATCAGCCAGCCGCTCGGTGTGCGCAGGGTGCCACCGAGGAAGGGCTTGGTCAGCGGCGCGGAGACGAAGTCCCAGAAGGCGTCGGAGCTGAGGAGACGCTCGGTGGAACCAGCGGCCGTCGGGTAGTCGGCGTCGCCGGCGGGACCGCCCTGGCGAGTCGCCAGGAGAAGTCCGGTCGGCGTGCGGAAGACCGTGTGCCGGCCGGTTTCTCCCATGGTGACGCCGAGGCCCCGGCGCCCGGCACCGAGGTCGACCTCGACCACGTCGTCGTCCAGGGATTCGAGCAGCACGCGATGCCAGTCCGAGCCCTCCGAGTCGTACGGGTCCGATGACGTCGCGTTGGTGTCACCCGCCCAGTCGCCGACCTCGCCGGCGTCGGCCAGGAGGAAGGTCGCGCATCCCCCACCACTGCTGATGGCCCGACCCAGCAGCTCCAGCGCGGCACCAGCAGATGGGTTCACCTGTACTCCAAAGTCCTGTCGGCGATGACCGTGGCCGCCCGACGCCGCGGGCGAACCCGTTCCGCGGAGAGTGCCATGAACGGGAGAGTACGCATTCGGCCGTCACCACCGCTTGGCCGGTGCCTGCCAACCGTTATCCAGATTCGAGATCGAGGTCGGGCGCTCAGCCGTGCCCCCACGTGGCCGCATTCTTAAGCTACGGTGAGCCGCGATGATCGCTCCGATTGGCAGACTGTCCATCCAGGAAGGACACCGCTATGCCTTCTCGTACCATCAGGCGTATCGCCCCCGTCGTGATCGCTGGGGCGATTACCGTGGCCACCACCCTGATCACATCACCGGCTAAAGCGACCGACACCAGTTTCATGGACGACTACTACCATGGCAGCGGCGCCTTGGCTGTTCGTGTGACCGGCGGCATCACCTGGCACAATCGCTCGGTGACGCTTACCGGAGTCAAGCTGTTCGTCAAGAGCGGGGAGTGCGGACGGGCTCTCTTCAAAGGGTGGGCGGGAAGCACCATGGCGGATTTGAAGAACACTGAGGCCGACGGCCTCGAGTGCTCTCCTGTGTCCACGGCCCAAGGCAAGTGGCATGACATTCCGGACTTCACGCTCGACGGCGGCAGCTACACCGGTGGCATTCGGGAAATCGATGTCGAGGTCGTCGACGTGACACACAGCGGTTCCGACGGCTCGTCCTGGTTCTACCGCGACTGACAGCCGAGGTCGCGCATCAGCGGCCCGTTCGCGCCTGAACGGTGGGGTTGGGAATGGCCCGAAGCCAGCTGTGGCGCGTGTTCGACACGTGATGACAGTGGGCACGTCCGGCGATGGGATGTGCCCACTGAACCGGTCAGGCCGGCCGGTTTCGAACCGACGAACCCTCGACCCCAGGACGGGTGACCGAGCATCGACGCACGCTTGATCGATCACCGGCTGAGTGTCGGATAGCCGAACCGGCGGCAGTCGCCCATCGCATAGTGCGGCGGCTACCCGGGCCGCATGCTCGGTCGATGGCGGACACTGCGGCCGGGCTGTCCCGGCGACGGGCACTGGCGGGCCTGGGCGGGCTCGCGGCGTTGACGCTGCTGCCGGGCTGCCGGGAGGCGATCGAGGCCGCGGCCGGCAGCTGCCCGGAGGATCCGGCCGAGTCCGGGGGCGTCACGTGGAACCCCGACATCGGCCGCCCCGTGTTCTGGGGGGTGCAGGACCTGACCGCGGCCGTCCACGGCACGCCGCGCGACGTGCGCGTGTACTACCCGAGCTACGACGGCGCGACCGCGAACGCCCCCATGCTCAAGCTGTGCCTGACGAAGTGGCCGGTGGTGCTGTTCCTGCACGGGCAGCCGCCGCAGGGCGTGTCGAACACCGGCTACCACGTGCGCTGGGAGCGGTTCGCGGCGGTGCTGGCCCGATGCGGGTACGTGGTGGTGGTGCCCAGCCACACCGCGGTGCTGTCGCAGGGTGCCGACGACCCCGCCATCGCGGCGGCGGCCGCGGACCTGGCGTGGGTGCGCAACCAGTGGGAGCACCGGCGCTGGGTCGACACGCGGCCGGAGTCGACCGCCGTGGTCGGACACTCCTACGGCGGGGTGCTGGGCTCACGGGTGATGGCGGCCAACCCGGCGTTCGCCGCGTTCGCCAGCCTCGGCGCGCCGTACGCGGAACTGAACGACCGGCAGGCGGTGCTCACGGCGATCGGCCGGCCGACGTTCTTCGCCTGGGCCGACGGCGACGGTCTCGGCCTGGCCTTCGAGGACCTGGACCGGCCGACGAAGGTCTGGGACGGCCTGCCCCAGCCCCGCTACGCGGCCGTGTACCAGGGCGAGCACTTCGACTACCTGCGCGCCGCCGACACGGGCTCGGCCCTGCGCGGCCCGTGTCCGCTGGTCGGCGGGGCGATGGCGGACCTGGTCGCGCTGTTCCTGTCCACGCACCTGCCGGTGCCGCTGGGCCGCACCCGGGTCGGCGACGACCTGAAACCGCCGCAGGTGGACCTGACCCCGGAGCAGGAGCGGTTCGCCGGCGCGCACCTGCAGGGCGTCGCGCAGTTCCAGGCGGCCCCGGGCTGCCGCCTCGACCTGCGCTGGAACCTCGACGGCAGGACCGGGTCCCGCCGTCTGGGCCCATGAGCGGCTGTCAGGTGTGGCACTTCACGCAGACGACGATCACGTCATCGGGGAGTTCGGCCAGCATGGGCAGCAGGTCGCCCGGATGGGTGGGCATGTCTGCTCGATGCGGGCAACTCTCCCAGGTGTCGCAGCTGCCGTGCGTCGCCTGGCCGTCCTGCTGCACCCACCAGCCGTCCAGGGTGAGCAGGTCGGTCCGATGCGCCGCGAGCCGGGCTGCGGTGGCCAGGAGCTCGTCGCGACCGGCGGCGAACAGCCGGGTCAGGTCCTCCCCGTAGCCGAGCACCGTTTCCAGCTGATCCCACGGGTGGACGGCCAGGAACTCCTTGACCAGCGGCTGGACCTCATAGCCGTGCCGCCGCGTCGCGATGTCGTCGAACAGGTTGATCAGACTGATCTCACCGAAGGTCTCCAGGGGCCGCGGCGGGGCGTACCGCGCCGACAGCTGTTGCCAGAGATCACACATGTCGGCCGCCAGACCGACCATGTGGTCACGTGCCCCGGCTAGTTCGAGCGACCCGACCGGGCCGCCGGCGCACAGGCCCGCCCTGCTCGGGAGCGGCATGCCGTCGTACCGCGGCGCATCGTGCACCAGCCACGGGTCGTCCTCGGCGCCGGGGCGGATCCAGAATCCGCTGCCGTCGCTGCCGCCGCGGATCGTCCACGAGTCCCAGACATCTCGTTCGTCCGGATGACCCTGCATCGCCTCGAACGGTGCGAGCGCGTCCGCGAGGGCGGCGTCGACCTCGTTTCGCCGGTGCGCGGGAAGGCACACTGTGACGCGGGTGGAGCCCATCTGGTCTCCTTTCTGCAACGCGAATACATCAGCCGGGAAGTGGCGCGACCACGTCGCTGTTCGACGCGACCGGCACCTGGTGCGGCTACGAGGACCGCCACGGTCGATTCACCGGCTCCACTACTCGCGGTCATGCCCCGCCGCTGTGGCGTCTGGGACAGGAATCGCCGCCAGCAGTCGTATCAGCTGCCAGCGCGCTTCTTCCCAGGAGGCTGTACGCCGCAGGCCCGCGGCATCGCCGGAGTCCGCACTTCGCGCCGTCCAGGCCGCGACCAACTGTCGGCCCTCCCGGGCCACGTCGAGCACTCCAGGCTGGTAGTGCTGCCTGGCTCGGACGCCGTGCTCCTCCAGCGCTCGCTGGCAGGTCGCGTCGACCGCGAGCTTGGCGATCCACATGACGCGGTCCGCCTGGCTCGAGCCGTCGCCACGCGTGGCGAAGAAGACGTGGTGCGCCTCAGCCAGCCGCTCGATAGAGCCGCCCCTGGTGAGCAAATCGTGCGCCGCACCCAGGTACTTCGACGCGGCGGCACGCTCCGTTTCACTCAGCGCCTCACCGCATACGCCGAGGACGTGCTCGGCGTACGCGAACGCCAGTTCGGAGCGCTGCCGGTCGTCGAGGCGGCCGAGCAGTTCGGCCAGCAGGCGTGGAACCACTATCAATTCCATGAGCCCCTGCCCCGGTTCAGCGCCTGCAGCATTTCGGCGGGCGTACCCGCCGCAAATTCGATCTTATCGAGCCCGAACCGGCGAGCATCAGGGTCGTGCGCGAGCTGTGCGCAGCGCGGCGTCCAGCGCTGCGAGATGGTCTGCGACCCGGCCGACCGTCAGTGCTCCGCTGGCCGCGCCGGCCCACTCCGCCGCCGCCGGGAGCAGCGCCCGCCTGACCCGCTCCATGGTTTCCGGATCGCCGGCGGCGATGGCGGCGCGGCCCAGCAGGCACCACAGCGCTTCAGCGAGCAGGTCCGCGGGCGGATCCGGCACGTCGGCGAGCCGGGCCGGGGGACGCGCCCACGGCTCGTACGGCCCCCAGTCCTCATCGCCGGCCTCCGGTGGCAGTCCCCGGCGCAGCCGCATCCCGAGCAGTGCCAGCGGCAGCAGCCCGTCGCGCATACCGGGCATCCCCGCATCGTCCAGCCGAGCACCCGCCTCCCGGTAGAGCAGCTCGGCCCGGTCGTCACCGGCCAGGTCGGCCCGCAGCGCCCGGTACCAGCGGGTGAACACGGCGACCAGCGGCCGCTCGTGCCGGGCGGCCAGGTCGTCGGCGGCGTGCGCGTGCTGGTCGGCCCGGTCGAACGCGGCCACGGCGCAACTCGACTGCAGCCTGATCAGGTGACCGAGCACCTCGACGCTGGCCAGGTCGTGCCGGCTCGCCAGGCCGACCAGTTCGGCGCCGATCCGGTCCCGGGCCGCCGATCCGCCGGTGCTGGCGAAGCTCTGCATGAACACGCCGTTCAACGCGAACGCCAGCAGCGCGGGGTCGTTGCTGGCGCGGGCGATCGCCTCGGCCTGCCGGGCGCACTGCGCCGGCCGTGGGTCGCGGGTGCCCCGCGATTCGATCGCGATGGTGGCCAGCAGCCGGGCCCGGACCGGGTCCGGCCGGGTCGGCGGGAGGATCGCCAGGGCCCGTTCCGCCGCGGCGACGATGGCGGCCGCCTGCTGCGCGTCATCGGCACGGGGCCAGATCGCCGGTACGTCGTAGGCGCCGATCACCCGCGCGGTCAGTTCCGGGTCGCCGAGCTGCTCGGCGGCCGCGACCGCTGCGGCCCGCTGCTCACGGGCCACCTCAAGGCCGCCGGCGCCGGTGACCGCGAGGTTGCGCAGCATGCCGACCGCCGACTCCAGCCGCATCCGGGCTCCGCCGCCGACCCGTTCGTAGGCGGAGGTGACCCGGGTCAGCACCTCGGCGGCCGGGTCCGGCCGGCCGGGGCCGTCCAGGCTCGGCTCCTGCCGCAGGATGTCGGTCTCCAGGGTGCGCAGCGCCGGGCCGGGCTCGACGCCGAGGTGGCCGGCGAGCAGCTCACGGGCCCGGCGCAGCACCGCGAGGGCATCACCCTGGCGACCCGACCGGTACAGGGCCAGGGCCAGCAGCCCCCACCCGTGCTCGCGCCACGGATGTGCGGTGACGTGCCCGTCCAGGTCCGCCACGGCCCGGTCGGCCTGTCCGAGGTCGAGTTGGGCTTGTGCGCGTCGTTCGACGGCTTGCAGGCGCAATTCGGAAAGGCGGGACCGGTCGGCGCGCGGCCAGGCGGCGTCCGGGAAGTCCGCGTACGCGGGACCGCGCCACCAGGACAGCGCCTCGTCCAGCAGTGCCGGCGCCGTGACCGGGTCCGCCGTCGCGGCCTCGGCCACGGCCTGCTCGAACCGCCAGGCGTCCACCTGATCGGGTGCGCACTTCAGCGCGTACCCCAGGCCCTGGGTGACCAGTAACGTAGCCGGTGCCCGCGGCGGGCGGTCCGGCTCGACGGCCTTGCGCAGCGCCGCCACGAACGTCCGCACCGCGGCCACCGCGCCCTCGGGCGGCGCGACCCACAGGTCATCGATGAGATCATTCACGGGTACGGTCCGGCCGCGCGCCACCAGGAGCCGGCCCAGCACCGCGCGATGCATCGGACCTTTCAGCGCGACCGGCCGACGCTGCGCGTCCTCGGCGGTCACCGGCCCGAGGACGCCGAAAGTGATCCGCCCGCCGTGCATCCCGCCACGCTATCGCGGATCCCCCGCTCAGTCGGTCAGCAGCGTCCTGCCGGCTTCCGTCCGGGCCGGTTCACAGCACCGTCGTCAGCACACCGCCGTCGACGCGTACGGCCGTTCCGTTGATGGCGGACGCGAGCGGGCTGGCGATGAAGGTGACCGCGTTCGCGATCTCGCCGGGTTCGATGAAGCGGCCCAGCAGGGTCGTCCGGTTGGCGCTGATGATCGCCGCCTTCAGCTGCTCCTCGGGCAGAGACTGCGCGCCGGCCAGCATCCTGACCGTCGCGGCGACGCCGTCGGAGTACGTCGGGCCGCCCAGCACCGAGTTGACGGTCACCGCGGTGCCCTTCGTGAGCTTCGCCAGGCCGTTGCCCACCGCGAGCATCGCCGTCTTGGACGTGCCGTAATGGATCATGTCGGCGGGGATGTCGACGCCCGACTCGCTGCTGACGAACACGATCCGGCCCCACCCTCGATCGAGCATGGCCGGCATGAGCCGGCGCGCCAGCCGGACGCCGCTGAGCACGTTGACCTCGAAGTAGAGCCGCCAGTCGTCGTCGGAGATCTTCTCGAACGGCTTGAGCTCGAACAGCCCTACGTTGTTGACCAGGATGTCCACGCTCGGGATCTGATCGCACAGCCGGTCGACGTCCTCGGTGACCGCGAAGTCGGCGGGCAGACCGCTGACCGACGCACCCGGCACCTCGCGCCGCAGCGCGTCGACGGCCTCGGTCAGCTTCTGCGGATCACGGCCGTTGAGGATCACGGCGGCGCCCTCGGCGGCCAGGGCCTTCGCGGTCGCGTAACCGATGCCTCGGGTCGATCCGCTGATGAAAGCGGTCTTGCCAGTGAGCTGCAGGTCCATTCGTCCTCCTCGTGAGCGCCGCCGGCCGGGGCCGGGGCCTCGCACCCCTGCCGGACGGTCCGGCAGCGGTCGGTTACGAGGTTGCCGCGGACGAATGAGCATTCGATGAGCAGCTGCCCGCCCGTCTCGCGGACAGCGGCCCGGGACGGCTCACCTGATCGCAGGAGTGCGCAGCGCGGCCAGCTGCTGCTCGACGCACCGGGCCTCGCGGGTGCGTTGCTGCTGCCGGTACAGGTCCAGCGCCTGGCGCCAGGCGTCCTCGGCGGCGGCGTGCTCACCGAGTGCTTCGTGCGTCTCGCCCAGGTGGGCCAGGGTGTCGGCGGCGTAGGCGGCGTTGCCCAGCTCACGGAACAGCGCGAGGGCCTGGCGGTAGTGGCGCAGGGCGGTGGGGTGGGCGGCGCTGAGGAACGCGACGTAGCCGAGGCTGTCGAGGGTCGCGGCCTCGCCGTTGCGGTTGCCGTGCCGGCGGTAGAGGACCAGCGCCTGCAAGGACAGCGTGCGCGCCTGACCGTGGTCGCCGAGCTTGGCGCTGTACCAGCCGGCGAGGTTGAGCGCGTCGGCTTCCCAGGTGGTGTTGCCGAGTTCGCGGTGCAGGCTCAGGGCTCTGGTGGCGTGGGCCAGGGCCCGCCGGTCGTCGCCGTGCTGGCCCCAGACCCAGGCCAGGGTCTGGTGGGTGTGGGCCTGGTCGGTGGCCGCTCCGCCCTGTTCGAACAGGGCCAGGGCCTGTTCGAGGTGGGTGACGGCGTCGGGGTGGCGGCCCAGCGGGGTGAGGGAACGGGCCAGGAGCCGGTGGGCGATGGCCAGCGCCGCCGGGTCGTCGAGTCGTTCGGCCGCGGCGAGCCCGGCCTGCCAGGTGTGGAATCCGGCCTGCAGGTGCCCGCGCTGCCAGTGGTAGCTGCTGGTGGCCCAGGCCAGCTGCCACACCCGCAGGTGCCAGCCGTGTTCTTCGGCCCGGCGCTGGACGGCGAGCAGGCAGCTGTGTTCGGCGTCGAACCAGGCCAGTGCGGCGGCCGCGTCGGTGAGCGGGTGGGCGGGGCCGGGCGCCGGCTGCGGCCCGGGGTCCGCCGGCCGCTGCGGGTCGAGCAGGCGGTCCCCGGTGTATGCGGTGCGCAGGCAGAAGTCGAGCAGCCGCTGCACGGCGGCGGCGAGCGCCGGTTCGCCGTCGACGTCGCGGCACCGTTCGGCGGCGTACAGCCGGAGCAGGTCGTGCATGCGGTATCGGCCGGGCTGGTGTTCGCGTACCAGGTGGGCAGCGTCGAGCAGGCGCAGCAGCGGTCGGGCCTGCGCGGTCGCGAGCCCGGCGAGGGCGGCTGCCGCGGGCAGGCTGATGTCGGGACCGGGGGCGGTGCCGAGCAGGCGGAACAGGTGGGCGGCCTGCGGTGGCAGCGCGCCGTACGAGGCGGCGAACACGGCACGCAGGTCGGTGGTCAGGTCGGCGGTGTCCAGGGCGTCCAGGCGGGTGGCGGCGTCGCGCTGAGGGCGAAGTCGGGGCGGGCGGCGGCGCGGGCCGCGACGATGCCCAGTGCCAGCGGCAGGCCGGCGCACCAGCGCAGCAGCGCCGCGACGGCGACGGGTTCGGCGGCGGTCCGTTCGCGGCCGAGGTGGGCGCCCAGCAGCCGGCGGGCTTCGATATCGGTGAGCAGGTTCAGGTCGAGCAGCCGGGCGCCGTGGGCCGTGGCCAGACCGGTGAGCCGGTTGCGGCTGGTGACCAGCACCGCGCAGGTGGCGCTGCCGGGCAGCAGCGGCAGCACGTGGGCGTTGTCGCGGGCGTCGTCGAGCACGATCAGCAGCCGCCGGCCGGCCACCGTGCTGCGGAACAGCGCCGCCTGCGCGTGCGGGTCGGCGGGGATGGCCGCGGCGGGCACGCCCAGCGCGTCGAGGAAGCCGCGCAGGGCCGCGGTCGCGTCGACCGGAGGTTGGGTGGGGTCGAAGCCGCGCAGGTCGACGTACAGCTGCCCGTCCGGGAAGCGGTCGGCGGCGCCGTGCGCCCAGTGCAGCGCCAGCCAGGACTTGCCGACGCCCCCGGCCCCGGTGATCGCGGCGATCACCGGTGCGTGCGGCGCGGCTTCGGCGGCGGCGTCGAGCTGCCCGAGCTCCTCGGTGCGCGCGGTGAACAGCCGCGGCGGCATCGGCAGCTGCCGCGGGACCGGGTGGGGACCGCCGTGACCGGTCGAAGGCGGCGGTTCCGGCGCTGCCAGGCAGGGGTCGTCGGTGAGGATCTGCTGGTGCAGCCGCCGCAGCGGGGCGCCGGGGTCGGTGCCCAGTTCGTCGGCCAGCCGCAGCCGCGTGGCCTGGTAGTGCGTCAGTGCGTCGGCGGGGCGTCCGGCGCGGTAGAGGGCGATCATGAGCTGGCCGGCCACTCGCTCGTCCAGCGGGTGTGCGGCGGCGCGCACCGCCAGCGGGGTCAGCAGCTCGTCGTGGCGGCCCAGGCCCAGCGCGAGATCGGTGCGGTCGAGTTCGGCGGCGTGCCGGTCACGTTCCAGCACGTCACGTTGGGCTGTCAGCCAGGGGGTGTCCAGGCCTGCGAGCGCGTCGCCCTGCCACAGGGCCAGGGCCTGGTCGAGCAGGGCGAGGCGGGCCGGTCCGGGGGTCGTGTCCCGAGCCTGCCCGACGAGTTGCGCGAAGCGGTGCGCGTCCACGGTGGCCGGGTGCGCGGTGAGCTGGTATCCGCCGTGCTCGCGGGCGACGGTGACGCCGGTGGCGGTCAGGGCCTGGCGCAGCCGGGACAGGTAGCCGTAGAGGGTGCTGTGCGCGCGGCGGGGCGGCTGCTCGGCCCAGACCCGGTCGATGAGCTGGTCGGCCGACACGGTCCGGCCGGCCTGCAGCAGCAGCACCGCCAGGACGCTGCGCTGGCGGGCGTGGCCCAGGCGCAGTGTCCGGCCGTCGTGGCGCGCCGCGACTTCGCCGAGCACTACGAACTCCACCGTCACCGAGACCCCCACCTGTCGATCCGAGCCCGTCTTCAGCGCATGACGCGACGGGCTCTGTCCACAGTGGTGGGTCGTGATAGATACCACAGGGGCACGGCCCTGGCGGTGAACGCCAGGGCCGTGACCGGTAGGGCTGCTTACTTGGGTGCGGGCGAGGTGTACCCGACGACGCCGCCGCCCCAGTTGTTCTGGAGCACGTGGGTCACGCCGTCGGACTGGTTGCCGCCGACCACGTAGCGGTTGCCGTCCGTGCTGGTGTCCTCGTACGACGTCACGATGGCGACGTGGTCGATGGTGCCGTTGCCGTCCCAGTCGTAGACCGCGGCGTCACCCTTGCGCGGGACGTAGCTGCGGCTGGTGTGCCAGGTGCCGTTGTTCTGCCCGTAGGTCTTGAAGCTCGACGCGGCCGCGGTCAGGCCGGTGTACTTGGCCCCGCCCCAGTAGAAGGCGAACTTGGCGAAGTCGGCGCACCAGGCGCGGGCCCGCCAGTTGACCGCACCCCAGGACTTGGTGCCGTCGCGGTACATGTACCCGTTGGTGGTCTTGCCGCACTTGCCGGCGTAGGTCGTGCCGTCGAAGCGGTCGTTGTTCGGGTCGGCCCAGAACCCGGTATAGAAGTTGCAGTCCTCGGTGGACGTCTCGGACAGCCGGGCCTTGACGTCGGCGTTCGTCGAGGTCCACTGCTCCCAGGCGATGTTGCCGACGTCGATGCCGAGCGCGGTGTCCGCGGCGCTGGCGGGGGTGGCCGCGCCGAACGCCGCCGCCGTCACGGCGACCGCCGTCACGAGCATCATGCGGATCGATTTCATGGTGATCTCCTCTGGGGGTTGGGGATGGGTCAGAGCCGCGAGCCGCAGCGGCGGTCGGTGTTGGCGTCGCTGGTGCACAACTTCAGGTAGACACCGGACTTGAACAGCCCGTACCACTCGCCGTCGGCCCAGTCGCCGACGCCGCGGGCGGCCTCGTCGAGCTCGACGCCGAACGCCGACGTGGCCGGGGTGATGAGGTACACCTCGGCCCGGCGGCCGTCCTTGTCGGTGTCCTCCAGGAAGTAGCGCAGGCCGGTGCCGATCGCGTCGACACAGATCTCGAACTCGAGCCGGGCGCCGTTGATGCTGGCGATGCCGTCGCGGCAGGTGGCCGCGTACGCCGGCGCGGGTGCCACGGCCAGCGCACTGCCGGCCAAGGCGGTGGCGACGGCGGTCAGCGCGCCGCGCCTGAGGATCGTCTTCACATTCTCTCCTTTTCGGAGGTGGGTGAGGACCACTGTCGGCACGCGGCCTTGGGCCGACCTTGGACGAACCTTGGATCACCGCCCCGGCCAGGGCCGCCTGGCGGCGGGCGTCGCAGGACAGTGGACGACGCGACTCGCCGCTACGATGCGCGCGTGAGCGATGATTCCGATCGGATACCGATGGACCTCGCGGCCTACGAGCGCCGGACCCGCTCTGGAAAGTGCTTCATCTGCGCGTTCCTCGCCGGCGAGCCCGGCTACGAGCACGAACTGGTCTACGACGATGACACTCATGCCGCGTTCCTCAGCCGCTACCCGACACAGCCCGGCTACACGCTGGTCGTTCCACGTCGTCACGTCGAGGACGTGGTCCGCGACCTCACGGCGGACGAGTATCTGGCGTTGCAGGCCGTGGTGCATCGGATCGCTCGCGCGGTGGGCGAGGTGACGCAGCCGGAACGCACCTATCTGCTGTCGCTGGGGAGCATGCAGGCAAACGCGCACGTCCACTGGCATGTTGTGCCGCTGCCGCCCGGTGTGCCATACGAGAAGCAGCAATACCACGCGCTGATGGCCGAGAACGGCATCCTGAACCACGGCCCGGAGCAGATCTCCGACATGGCGGCGCGGATCCGCACCGCACTCGGCTGAACTCCTGCGGCTCCTTCAGTCCCCACCGCGCGCGTCGGGTGGGTCGCTGACGATGGCGCGCATGACGGGTTCGCAAGCCGTGTCGGCCAGGCCTGGGTCGTGGTCGTCCGGTGGCATCGCGAGCAGCGTGAGCACCAGCCCTGTGCCGGCTCGCGGAGCCTTGCACCGCCGATCTTCATCCTGAGGCGTGTTTCGTCATATCGGGCTGGTGGGATGTGCCTGTCCCCTACGCTCGCGGCGTGAAGGGGTTCGCTCGGCGGGAGTTCCAGCTGATGCTGCTGCGGCGGATGTCCGACTTCCAGCCGGAACTGGTGGAGGCCGCGTGCGCCGAGCTGTCGGCTTCGCACAGCGAGTACATGACAGCGCACAACCGGTGGCAGACGATGCTGCGGTCGCGGTCGGCGCCCAAAGGGCTGCCGCTGTACGAGGCGGTGCTGGGCCCGGCCGACGAGCGGCAGCAGGTGCCCTACGGCGACGTGGTGCTGACGGCGCACCGCTGGCGGCTCGCGGGGCTGTGGCCGGAGCTGCGCTGGGAGGCGCTGGTGGGCACGGAGGACTTCGTGCTGCACGGGTGGCTGGTGCGGGCGGCGGGGGCACCGGTGCCGGCGCTGGGCCCGGTCGCCGGGCTGGCCCCGTGGTCCTGTGTCGTCGACGACGTGCTGGCCCGGTTCCCCCAAGCTCGTCAGCGTGACCCGGAGGTGCCGGCCCGGTGGGGTGTCGACGTGACCGACGGCGACATCGTGCACCGGCTGCTGTTCGTGCACGGACTGCTTCAGCAGGTGACGCGTTAGACCTCGACGGCGTCGCCGGGTCGGACCCGGCCGGGGTGCAGGACCTGTGCGTAGACGCCGGCGCAGGGCTGCGGGCCGAGGGCGGGCAGCGGCACGACCCGGTGGTGTCGGACCAGCACCCGCAGCGCGTCGGGGTCGTGGGGCAGGTCGCCGTGGGCCAGGGACGGCACCGCGCAGCGGGGCGTCGCGACGATGACCCGCAGCACCAGGTCGTCGCCGATGCGCAGGTCGTGGCCGACCCAGTCGTCCTCGGCGAAGCCGTCGCCGGGCAGGTCGACGACGATGTTCGGCCGGTAGCGGCGCGCGTCGGCGCGTCGGGCCGGATGCAGCGCGGCGATGGCGCGCAGGGTCGCCGTGGTGAGCAGGTGAACGGGCGCGAAGTCGAAGAAGGTGCCCGGGGCCGCGCCGCCCAGGGTGCTGGTGACCAGTGGCACGGCCGCGGTGACGCCGTCGCGCAGGACGGCGTCGGGGTCGGCGCGGTCGAGCTGGGCCTGCTCCGGCGGGTTCGCGGTGAGGGCGACGTCGCGTCCGAGCAGCGCCGACATGGTTTCGGCGGCGGCCGGGTCAGTGCTGTGCACGTCGAGGCCGCGGCCGGTGATCCGCACGCCGTCAGAGTCCGTCGCGGCGGTGAGGGTCAGCAGCCGCTGCCAGAGCCGGGGATGTTTGGCGCTGGCAACGCGGCCGGTGCCGAGGTCGATCACGGCGAGGGCGCGGTCGCCGGCCACGCCGGTCTCGGACACGTCGGCTACGGCGAGCTGCTCGCCGAGCAGGGACTTGACCGGGTAGCGGTGCAGCGCGGCGACCTGCGCCCTCGCCGCGGTCACGGGTGGGCCCGCTCGGCGGCCGCGACGACGTTGCGGAACAGCATCGCCACGGTGGTCGGGCCGACGCCGCCGACACGGGGGGTGATCGCCCCGGCGACGGTGGCGACCGACTCGTCGACGTCGGGCAGGATACGGCGGCCCTCGTAGCGCACCCCGCCGCCGACGACGACCGCACCGGGCTTGACGTGCTCAGGCTGGATGATGCCGGGCACACCGGCGGCGGCGATGAGGATGTCGGCGCGGCGGGTGTAGCGGGCCCAGTCCTTGACGCCGGTGTGCACGACGGTGACCGCGGCGTCGGCGGTGGGGCGCTTCTGCGCCAGCAGCATCGCCAGGGGCCGGCCCAGGGTCGCGCCGCGGCCGAGGATGACGACCTCCCGGCCGGCGACGCCGATGTCGTAGTGGGCGAGCAGCGCCTCGATGCCGGCGGGAGTGCAGGGCAGCGGGCCGGGGATGCCGAGGGCGAGCCGGCCCATGTTGACCGGGTGCATGCCGTCGACGTCCTTGTCGGGGTCCATGGCCTGCAGCGCGGCGTTGTAGTCGAGGTGCCCCGGGATCGGGTACTGCACGAGCATGCCGTGCACGGCCGGGTCGTCGTTCCAGGCGGTGATGACCCGCTGCACGTCGGCCTGGGACGCGGTGGCGGGCAGGTGCTCGTGCGGGGACGCGAAGCCCAGCGCGGCTGCCTGCTGCTGCTTGATGCGGATGTAGCCGGCGCTGGCGTCGTCGTCGCCGACCAGCAGCGTGGCCAGGCTCGCGGTGACACCGCGGGCGCGCAGGGCGGCCGAGCGGGCGGCGACGTCGGCGAGGACCTGGTCGGCGACGGGTTTGCCAGGCAGCAGCCGGGCGGTGGTGGTCGCGGACATGCGGCTCCTTCACGCGGTCGCCCAGGCGGTCGGCTTCCGCGGCGTGGCTCCCCGATGGTCGTTCCCATCCTCTTGCCGCCGGTCGCAAATTTCGCTACACAGCATGCCTCATGACCCGGCTGCCCGGTCGAGGGCGTCGGCATCGGCGCACCGGGTCAGTCGGCCCGTGGCTCGGTGTCTCAACGGCGTTGTAGCGGCGACTTGTCGCCCACGAGCCAGAGATGCCCGTACGGATCGAAGAAACCCCCTTGGCGATGTGTTCCCCAGGGCGCTTCGTGGTCTCGTACCGGATCGTGGTAGTGCGCCCCGGCAGCTGCGGCGCCGCCGGCGAACGAGTCCGGGTCGTCAACGAAGACCTCGACGCGAACCGTCGTGGTGCCCAGCTCAATCGGGCTCTCCCAGCGGTTGCCCTCCGGTTGGGCCAGAAAGAACGGCGCCCCGCCGACCTCCAGGCCGATCACCGAGCCGAGGTTCCACAGCTCGGTGGCGCCGAGGGCGCGTTGATACCAGGCGGATGCCGCAGGAGCGTCCGGCACCGCGAGCATCAAAGAGATAGCGGTCACGACCCGCACGATACGCCCTGACTGGCAGGCCCGCAGGCTGCGAACATGGTGTCGGCCGGAGCGGTTTAAAGGGACGGCACTCTGTCTACTGCGAGTACTTGGCGACGTAGCGCTCCGGGTCCTTGTCCCGGAAGGTCAGCCCCTTGCCGGAGGGGTGCTCGGCGTAGAAGGCCAGCCAGTCGGCTCCGAGCCCGGCCCGCAACTCGTCTCCCGCGTGCCGGCGGAAGTCAGGCAGGCCCTCGTCCTCCTCCTCTGCGAGAGGCTCGGTGTTCTCCCTGCGGGCGGCCCAAACCGCAGTCCACCACCTGTCGGTGCCGACCTCGTGCTTGCGGGACTCGGCGATCGCGTCACGGATCTTGTTGTGGTCGCGGATCGCGTCGAGACTTTCGTCCTCGGCGTCTTCCCCACCACGCCTGATCAGATGCGGATACAGGATGCGCTCCTCCGCCTCGGCATGTATCTCCAGGTGCAGGGCGAGGGGCTCCCAGATGCTGCGCATCTGCTGCGGGTCTTTGGCGTCGTCGAGACGCGCGAAGGCGCGGCGAAAGGATGCATGATCGTCGAGAATCAGCGCCGTGATGTCGTCCATGCACTCGTCTTACCGCACCGCAGGGCGCACAAAACCGAGGTCGGCCAACTGCCCGGCCTCGAAGCATGCACGCAGCGGCGTGCCGGTCCCGCCCGGACAGGGCGGGACGCCGTACGTGGTGCGAGCAGGGCGCGTGCCTCCTGTGGCGGCTCGCCGCGCTTCTGGGCCATCGTTCGGCGTACACCTGGGTGTACTCGGTGCGCGCCGCTTCGATCTCGACCGGGCGGTCGCAGGAGGCGGCGAGCGCGGCCGCCTGCGCCGCCTGCGGTGCGGTCGGCTGCTCGGCGCAGGCGGCCGGTGGCGCGGGCGGCAGCAGCAGCGCCGCGGCGCAGGTGCAGGTGCACAAGAACAGTCGACGCATCATGGCGCCCCGCTCCCACTGTCGCGAAGGGATGAATGTCGCGACAGCCTGCGTCAGGCGGGTTACTCGACGCCTACATCACGGTTGCACCGCAGGCCCGGTGTGCTGGGGCCGACGCCGACCGTGGCGCGCATCGCGATCCGGGCGGCCGAAGATCCGCGGTCGATGCCGATACCTCGCGAAGTGCCGCCAGCGCACGGCGCGGTACGCCGCCGCGAAACTCGATCATGGCCATCCGCTTCATCGGCTCGAAGTACGCTGGCGTCAGACAGGCGGTCGAACCCCCGAGTCCGCGACATCGGGAAGGGAGCCGGATCCATGTTCACCCGCCGAGGTTTCGTCGGCCTATTGTGCCTTGTCACGACGCTGGTGCCGGCCGTGCCTGCCGCCGCATCCGCAGCCGCCGCAGAAAAACAGACAAAACCGACAATCGTTCTAGTACATGGCGCGTTCGCCGACTCCTCCAGCTGGAACGGCGTCATCCCGCTACTGCAGTCCCAGGGGTACCGCGTGATCGCCGACGCGAACCCGCTGCGCGGCGTGACCAGCGATGCCGCCGACCTGTCCGCCCTGCTCAAGTCCATCGACGGACCAGTCGTGCTGGTCGGCCACTCCTACGGCGGCAGCGTGATCACCAACGCCGCGGAGGGCAACCCCAACGTGAAGGCACTGGTGTACGTGGCCGCCTACGCGCCGGACGCGGGCGAATCGGCGGCCAAGCTCACTTCGCAGTTCCCGGGCAGCACGGTCGGCACGTCGCTGTCCCCGCCGGTGACCGCGCCGGGAGGCAAGGACCTCTACATCGATCCCGCCAAGTTCCACGCGGAGTTCGCCGCGGACGTGCCGCAGGCCCAGGCCGCGTTGATGGCAGCCGGCCAGCGCCCGGTCACGGAGGCCGCGCTGAACGAGGCATCGCCCGGTGCGGCCTGGAAGAACGTTCCGTCCTGGTTCGTCTACGGAGCCGCAGACAAGATCATTCCGCCGCAGGCGCACGCGTTCATGGCACAGCGGGCCGGCTCCAAAGAGACCGTCGCCGTCGACGGCGCGTCACACGTGGTCATGGTGTCCCACCCGGACCAGGTGGCGAAGGTCATCCAGAACGCCGCCAACACGGTCGGCTGACCGCGTGCAGATCCGAACACCGGCGGTGACGCGCGGCGACAACCATCAGCAACCGATCGCATAGGTGCCGCCAGTGAAGGTGATGACGGAAGGTTTGTCCTCGTTGAGCGTCTCCCGGATGAACCCTCCGTAGGAGCCGCTGACTTCGGACACGTGCGGTGCCACCAGCTCGAGGATGGCCAAGACCTCACCGAGGCCGTCGTCCAGATAACAGGTGCGGGCGTAGAGACCCCACTCGTGGCGGCCGTCAGCCGTCGTCAAGGTGCGATGCAGTTGCAGCCGCGCCACGTCGCCACCGGGAAGCCGGCCGTCCGGATCGGGATCCAGCAGCCGCCAGGGCTCCACTGCGCGTCCGGCGGGCATCCTCACGGCCACCGGCACACATGCAGTCGCGCAGCGCATTGCCGGAGACCAACTCAGTCCCAGCCGACCTCGTCGATGTAGTACTGGCGTTCGTCGATCGGCTGGTCCTGGCCCGACTCGACGATCTCTGCGATCATCTGCGACGCGTCGCCGAGCACGTCCAGCACCGATCGCAGCAGCATCTGCTGCAGACCGAACCACCCGTGCGCGTCGTCGTCGGCGTACGGAGGCTGCGCGTCGTCGCGCACCTGCCGCAGCCGCTCCAACCTTCCGTCCGTGGCCAGGGCTGCCAGCCGTCCGTCAAGGCCATGGCTCCGCTCGGCGAACATCTTCTGCGTGTTGGTGATCCACTCCTTGAGTTCGGCGCGCGACTGAGCCGCGGTGCCGAGCGTGGCAAACTCGTCCGCACCGCCCCGCCTGACCAGCAGGCCCAGCTCGGCGCGCGCACCGGCGGCGTTGAGGCAGGCCGCATACAACTGCCGCGCCTCATCGGCCAGGCGGGCCAGCTCGGCCCGCTGCGACGGGGCCAGTCCCATCGCGCGCCGCACGAACGCGGCAAGGTCATGCTGCACCGGTGGAGGGGACGACTCCCGCGCCGGGGTGCCGATGCGGGTCGTGATGCCGCTGCCCAACCCGCCGAAGTAGTCCACGAGCACATCGAGGCCGCCGATGCGGCTCGGGTCTCCGCCACCGACCCGGACCAGGTCCGACAGCAGTCGGTGGTCGGGCACCATCCACGGCTGCTGGGGCTTGCCCGTCCGCTGCTCGCGCCACCATCGCTGGAACGAGGCCTCGTCGGAGATGCCGATGGCGTGCAGCCGGATCCCGACGGCTCGGTAGAGCTCGTCCATGAGCGAGACCGCGTCGGTCGTCGCCGCGATCGCCTCGCCGGTGGCGTCCTCACCCTTCGGATTCCACTCGGCACCGTCGCTGACCAGCACGATGAGCTGGTCGTTTCCTGGCACTCCGTGTCGGTGCAGCAGCTCCGACGCGAAGTGCAGCGCGCCGCCGATGTCGGTGCTGTCGTTCTCCGGTCGCACCTGCAGCACCGCCCGGCGGAACGCCTCACCGACCGCCGGATCACTGTCGGCGCTCATCTCGGCCATTCCACCCTCGCGAGGAAACGTCACCTCGCATCGGGACGTGAACCGGACCAGGGCGATCCGCGAGATCCGGCCCGCGGTGGTCAGGCGTGCATCCAGCATCCGCGTGAGCGCCCGCCGCAGGGCCTCGCCCCTATCGATGTTCGGCTGACCGGCACGCCAGCTGGCCAGGTCCTCCGTTCCCGCGGTGGGGACATCCTGAATGCTCATCGATCCGCTGCAGTCGGCGAGGATCACGATGTCGACGCCAGTGCGCCCGCTCTGCCCGTACAGCAGCAACTGGGTTTCGCCACCGATGCGCAGCAGGCCGTCGATCGCCCGACCGTACTGGTCCGCGGCCGAGCGGACCCGGAACGGCACCCCGTTGACTGTGGTCCAGACTCCCGCGTCGGAGGTGAGGCACAGCACCCGGCCGCGCAGTTCAGCCGAGCCCAGCAGCGCCTTCGCCGAGTCCTGCAGCGAGCCGTCGGCCATGGGCTCCAGCACGATGCTAGCGGCGGTCACCGCGTGCTGCGGCGCGAGCTGCCAGCCGGCCGAACCGGGGTCGATGTCATGATCGGCGGCCAGGTCGGCACCGATCGCGACCACGCCCCGGGGCAGTTCGGCCAGGGGATACAGTCGGACACCCAGTCGTAGCGTGGACGTCAACGACAGCATGCCGCAGTCGTGCTGGAGCAGTTCTTCGCGCGACACGCCGACGCGATCGGCGCCGATGAGACCGGCTTCGGGCACTACGACCAGCCGGTGGCGGTCACCGGACCACTGCGCGCTCATAGCTTCTCCAGCTTGATGTCCAGGCCGAGCCGGCGCTGCAGTTCCTTGATCGTGGCCCCCTGCCTGCCGATGAACAGCGCGGTCAGCTCGCCCGGGACGCGAACGTAGATGGCTTTCAGATGCGGCTTGAACTCGGAGAACGTGATCCGTGCAGCGAGGTCATGCCGCCCGGTGTCGGTCAGAATCTGCTTGAGCTGGGCGAAGTGCCGCAGGCCCTGCGCGTCGCGTTCCCGCTCCACGTCGACGTCGGCCCGCCAGTTGCCACGGTGCTCGGCCACCAGTTCGGTGAGGCCTGGTTGTCCGCTGTGCCTGGCTGCGGTCCGCTCGACCAGTTCCAACAAGACCGCGATCGTGAGGAGCTCCCTGCGTACGTTGATGAAGATGTGACGCACGGTGGTCAGCCGAGGCAGCTTCAGGCTGCGCTGAGTCGAGCGGCGGCGGGCCGTGCCGGCGAGGATCTGGTAGATCAGCTCATCCTGCGGCAGGGTCGGCAACCGCCGATAGTGGTCTGCGCACAACACCAATCCGCGCCGGTGCGGGCCGTAAACCTGCCAGCGGTACGCGTGCCGCGGGCATGCCCGCCGAGCGCAGGCATGCCCGTCGCCGGTGAACTCGCACTGCAGGCTGCCCGTGCTGGCGCAGCCGGCGGTGGCGCAGGCGGGGAAGCGGGCCGTGTAACAGGGCCCGCAGTAGAAGGTCAGCGGGTCGCCTGGGTGTGCGCGAACGTGCAGGTCACACCACGCCTTGCGGAGATGGCACTGCGGCCCGGCGCACCAGACCGTGGCGGTGCGCCCGCATGAGCAGGACGGCACGTGCCTCGGGCAACTGACCTGCTGGAAGTTGAGGTTCAGGATCACCGCGTGCTCATCGCACACTCGCTGCGCCGGATCAGCCGAGCCGCAACTGCCGCAGATGAATGGCCCGTATCGGGTCACCCCCGCCCCCGCGCACGTGGCGCAGCGGTAGGCGATCTTCGGTGGTTCCATGATGCCGCAGACGGCGAACCTGGTGGAGGCGTCGACGCGCTCGGGGCAGCGATCCACATTGATCACCCATACCCCGACCCGGCCGCGGCCCTGGTGATCCCATTCGAGCCTGTCCTGGCGCCTGAGGTCCAGCCCGGTCAGCCTGGGCTCGAGCTCGCTCCACAGCACCCGGTAGCCGTCCGGGCCGGCAGGGGGCTCCCGGAACGCCCGCAGGTCGAGCATCACCAGCACCTCGGGTGTCATGACGAACCTCCCATGCCGACGATGACGACTTCCAGGACCGCCCGTTGCTCCCCCGACTCGCCACGGAACATGGCGTCGTTGATGAGCAGCAACCGGACGCCGGGCGGTGGCTGCACCAGCTGCCCGCGTACGGCCGCCGCGGCCTCCTCCCTCGACTGCGCGGGCACCCGCAGGCTGAGCATCGCCCGGCCTTCCCGCCCGGCGAGGCGGAAGGCTTCGCCAGCGGGTCCCTCGTCCCAGGTGAACGCGACGCTGCTGGTCTCCCGCGTCAGCGCCCGAGCCGGGCGCAGCACGCGGCGCAACTGCTTGGCCCGCTCCGGCGGCACCCTGCGCAGGGCCGGAATCAGATTGGGCTGCCCGCCGTCACTGACATAGGCCAGCAACGCCTCGGTCGCCATCGCCGCGGAGACGCCCTCCTGCTCAAGCGCGGTGAACAGGGCCACGGACCGGTCGGGGCGCGCGGGCGGGGCGCTGTGCTTGGGACGCTGGCGCGCCGGCGACGCCGCCTGCTTCGCGTCCAGGCGGGAGGCTTTCGGCCGGGGCGGGCGTGGCTTCAGCCGCTGGGCCCAGTACACCTGCGCCAGCGCGGTCGCACCGGGATACCGGGCGGTATTCGCCTCCGTCAGATGGTCACGGCACAGCGGGCCGGGATCGTCGAGCAGCTGTTGGGGGCGGTCCAGCGCAGGGAGCGTCGACGGGGTACGGGCCCAACTGCCGAGCAGGTCGTTCTCGTTGCGCACAGCGAGCGGATGGGATCCGGCGATGGTCAACCCGACGGTGATGGGCGCCAGCTCCGCAGGGGTCGCGCGCATGGCCTGGAACTCGCGGACATGGCTCTCCACCAGGCGCAGTACGCGTTCCCGGGCGCTGGTCGCGGTGTTCTTCGCCGACTGCGGGCCACGGGCGGGCCTGCCGCGCTCGCCCCGGTTACCGGACTCCTCCTCGAACTGGCCGGCGAGTCCGGCGGAGATCGCGCGGGAGCGGTTGCGGTCCAGCAGCTGCTGGTGCATCGCCGGCACTCGCCTGCCGTCGCGCTCGAGCTGCCTGGCCTGCATCGCTATCGCCTGCACCAACATGGCCTGGGCCAGCACGTCCGTCATGAACAGCTGTGCGTCGACGCAGCGCACCGTCACGTTGGCGACTTCGTCGGGCAGGCCGAGTGGGTTGATGTCCATGTGTTCCAGCCGTGACACCCCTTCGTCCCTGCGCAGGCTGTCCTTGACCCGGTCGAGGTGCTCGCGGCTGGCCGAGGCCAGGTAGCGGGTCGACAGGTGATCGGTGGCGTCGGCGAGCCGTTGCGAACCGGTGCGGTCCACCCGCGCACCGCTGAACGCGGCCCGACCACTCAGCGCGATCAGCTCGGGGACATACCGCCGGAACAGGTTGGTGCACAGCTCGCGCTGAGTCTCGCTGACGATCTCGACCGAATGCAGGTCACCGCACAGCCAAGCCGGACCGCCACGCGCACCCAGCCAGCCGCCCGGCAACAACTGCCCGCCCCGGGCCCGCACCGCCGCCGCCAGCACGGCGGCGCCCTCGGCAAGGCCGCGGACCAGTTCCGCCCGGACATCCGGGTCGGGCAACCACAGCATTCCGGTGTCGAGCCACACCACGCCCGCGGCGCGGTCGCTGTGCTGCACGGTCAGCCGTCGCCCGGTGATACGCGGCAGCTCGGGCGGCGTGGCTGCGATCGCCTCGACGATTCGGTCGGGGCCCGCGACGACGAAGCCTTTCCGGATGCGGTGCCGCAACGGCCCGGTGCGATACAGGCTGACGAGCATGGGGCCTCCGCGCGCAGAACACTCGATCCGGTATGGACCATCGAACCGTGGCCCGCCTTGCCGACACAATCAGGCTATCGCTCCGCAAACTGTCAGATTTTCGACAAGTCCTACCTCGTCCCGGCCTCGGTGTTCGGTACCCCGGCGGCAGCGGTGTGGCAGCCCAGCCGGCTCAGCAGCGCACGCAGCCGCTGCACGGCGACATGGGACAGGTCCGGATCACCAGCCAGGGCGGCCCGCCGGTACACCGACCTTGCCACCTGCAGGTTGCCCTCCTGCACGAGGAAGTCACCGAACTCCAGCGCCGCCGCGACCGCCGGTGGCCCCGGCGAGGACACCGCCTGCCGGTAGCAGCGCAGCGCCGCCTCAACGTTGCCGCGCCCGCGTAGCATGCCCGCCAGCGCCCAGGCCGCCAGCGGTGACCAGTGCGGGTGGTCGTAGCCGAGCGCCGTGCGCAGCGCCCGCTCGGCGCCCGGTTCGTCCCCGACCCGGCTCAGACACAGTCCCAGCCGGTAGCCGGCCTCGGGCGACCACTGCGGATGCCCGGCCGCGACGACCCGCGACAGGGCGTCCGTGGCGGCCTGCTGATCGTCGTCGGCCAGCGACAGCGCGGCCAGCCGCAGCGCGGCCAGCGCGCCCCAGTCTCCTGGCTCGCCGTCGGCGACCCTGCGCAGCGGCTCACGTGCGGCCCAGTGCTGTCCGGCCCGCTCGTGCCGCAGGCTCTCGAGGACGAGCGTCGCGGCCGCCTGGACGTTGAGCGCCGCGCCGCGGGGGGCGGCCGACTCGGCCCGGCCGGTGGCGCCACCTGGCCGAGCCCGGGAACGGGCCAGCTTGAGGACGCCCGTGCCCTGGAAGTCACGGCTGGGTCGCACCGGCCCGCGAGTCCGCTCGAAGACGTAGTTGTACACGTCATCGAAGCTGACGAACCCGTCGCCGTCGCTGTCGGCGGCTCCGCCCCGCAGCGCCTCCACCAGGTAACGGGTGAATGGGCTCGGCTCGCCTGGCAGGTCCGCGTCCGGTGCCGGCGTGCCGCGCTGGGTGCCCGCCAGCAGGCCGAAGCCGCGACCAGGAAACGAGTCGGATAGGTCTTGCCGACCCTTGGTCCGGAAGCTGCCCGCGAAGCAGCAGTCCAGAATGAGCACCTTGGCTCCGGCTGGGGAGCTCTCCAGCAGCTGGTCGACCTCGCGGGCGCTGAGTGAGGTGGCGGACAGCCGCTTGGTATCGGTGTCGCGCGCGCAAAAGCGCAGGTCCATCGCGAGCGTTCGCTTACCGTGACCGCTGTAGTAGACCAGCAACTGCTCGTCGCCACGGCCCGACATGAGGAAATCCTCCAGGCGCATGTGCATCTCGGCCCGGTTCGCGTTCTCCATCACGTCCACCTCGGTGGGCAGGTGCAGGCCCAGGTCCGGGTCTGTCAGCGCCTCCCGTAGCAGCGTCACGTCGGTGGGCGGGCCGTGCAACGTCTGCAGCTCGGCCGGGTCCTGCGGGAACTCCCAGTTCGCGAACAGAAGGGCCCGGTAGCGGCGCTCAGCCATTCCCTGCGTGCTCGACCGCCGCAACGATCGCCGCCTGCAGCGACTCGTCGCTCGCGCCGACCGTGTCCAGCGTGACCGTGACCGGACGCTCCCCCGTGATCGTGAGCGTGACGCTGCGGCTGCTGCGCTGGTTGAGCCACTGCCGCAGCACCGTCAGCACCGCGGTGATCGCTCCCGACGCGCCCAGCGCGATGATGACTTCGACGACACCGCCCTTCTGCCCCTGGCCGGGCTTGGTCACCGTGCGCACCTCGACGTACTCGCGCAGTTCCTGGTACAGCGCATGCGTCTGTCTCTGCCAGCCGACGTCAGTGGGGTCGAAATCCCCGTCTGCCGGGACCAGCACGATCTCTACCTCGTTGTCGCTCACGCACACCGCCGTCGCCCTCGGAGATGACTTCCCCACTATTGTCCAGGTAGGAACGAGAGAGGCAAATGCGTCAGACGGGCTGCGCAGGTGGCCGGAGATGAGGCGGCGATGACCGATCAGACGCCCATGTTCGACGATCGCACCTTTTCGGAGTTGGCCGACCAGGCACGCCGGAGGTTCGCCGAACGGCTGGACGAGCTCGGTGCCGCGCGCCGCGACCCGAACGCGGCCGAGGACGCCGTCCTTACCGCCTGCGCGCTGGTCGTCGACGAGCTGGTCCACCGACTCAACCGCGTCGGCGAGCAGCTGCGCGGCCCGATGCTGCACCTGCTCGGATTACGCCCGCGGCCCGCGGGGGTGGCCCGTACGCATGTTCGCTTCTGGTTTCCCGAACCACTGTCCCAACCATTGGACATCCCGCGAGGCGTCCAGATCGCCACGGACTCCGGCGTCAGTTTCACCACCACCGGTGCGCTGCGTGTCAATCCTGCGCGCATCGTTGCGACAGCACTCGACGGCGACGGTGGCCAGAGCCTCATCCCCCAGATCAGCGACGAGAATCCGGCACGCCCCTTCGGGCACTCGAGTAGCGGGGCGGCGTTGCTCGTCGGCCTGGCCGAGCCGGCCCCCGGCGCGGTGGTGGCGCTGAGTATGACCTGGTCAGGCGGGGCGGTGCCGGCGGCACTGCGGCAGGAGACGCGATGGCAGTGCTGGGACGGCGCGGGCTGGCGGCGATGTTTCGTCCGCCCCGGCTCGCAGTGGCTGCCCGAGCGTGGCAGCACGCTGCTGCTGGACATCCCGACCCGGCATGTGGTGAGCACGATCGCCGGGCGGCGGGCGGCCTGGCTGCGCTGGCAGCCCGCCCGAGCAGCGGTCGCGGCGAGCCTGCCGCCGTTGCACGGGATCACCGCCGCAGCCGTGGGGGCGACGGTCGGCGCCGTGCACGCCCGCCGGATCGCCGACGAGCCGCTGGGTGTGCTGGACGGCGAGCCCGAACAGCGGCTGAGGCTGCGCCACCCGCCGGTCGTCGTCGACATTCCCGGCCAGGCGACCGTGGTGGAGACCGACGCCGGTGACGGCTGGCTGCCGTGGACGGTCGTGGCCGACTTCGCCGACAGCGGGCCGGAGGATCGCCATGTGGTCCTCGACCAGTTGGCCGGCGAGTTGCGCTTCGGCCCGGCAGTTCGCGAAGTCGACGGCCGGACCAGGCGCTACGGTGCCGCCGCGCCGACCGGCGCGCTGGTGCGCATTCGTGGCTACTGGGTCGGCGGCGGCGTTGAGGGCAACGTCGATCGCGGCGCCCTGCGCCGACTGCGCACCCCACTGCCGATCCCCGGCGTCCTAGTGGAGAATCTGTACCCGGCGACCGGCGGCACGCAGGCCGAGACCGAGCAGGACCTGTGGGTGCGCGCGCCGTTGGCGGTGCAGGCCGGCGGTCGTGCGGTCACCGGCTCCGACTACGAATACCTGGCCCGTACGGCGGCACCGCACGCCGCCCGGGTGCACTGCGTCGCCGCGACCAGCGGCGAGCTGCGGCTGCTGGTCATCCCCGCGCTGACCGAGGAACAGCAGGCCAGGCCCGCCCCGGAACAGCTGCAGCCCTCGGCGGACATGCTGGCCGCCATCGCCGACCATCTCGAACCGCGCCGGGTGATGGGTGTCCACCTCGTCGTGGAACCCCCTCACTACCAGGGCATATCGGTGCTCGCGCGGATCAGCGCCGGTCGTGGCGCAGATCCCGCGGCGGTCACCGAACACGCCGTCGACGCGCTGTACGCGTACCTGCATCCGCTGACGGGCGGCCGGGACGGCAGCGGGTGGCCGCTGGGACATCCGGTGAGCGCCAGCGAGCTCATGGGAGTGCTGCATCGGGTGGACGGCGTGACGGAGGTCCACGACGTCGAGCTGTACGCTGTCGACCTTGCCAGCGGGGCGCAGGACCCGGCCATCTCCATGATCGAACTGGTGCCCACCGCGCTGCTGCTCTCGGTGGACCACCACGTCCAGGTGAGCACGGCGTGACCGCGAGGCCCGGCCCGGTCACCGAGCAGGTGCCGGATGAGATCGTCGCCAACGACGCCACGGCGGCGCTGCTCGCCCAGGCGATCGACGATTTGGTCAGCCCGCTGCAAGCGGCCGTGCGCGACCTGCAGCCGTCGTTCAACCCGGCCACCGCCCCGTCGGGCGTGCTGCGCTGGATGCGGGCGGCGTTGGGGACGAGCGGTGACGACACCCTGCTGAGCACGCAGGGCCGCAACCTCGTTGGCCAGATCATGACCGCGTACCAGTGGCGTGGCACCGCGCGAGGGCTCGCCCTGCTGCTTGAGCTGCGCTACGGGGTCACCGCGCAGGTGACCGACAGCGGCGGGACATCCTGGTCGCAGTCGCCCGGCACGGCCCCACCTTACGATCATGAGCGGCTGGTACGGATCCGCATCGACGGGGTCGCGGAGCACACGCCACTGCCGGGGCTAGCTGACGTGATCAGTTCAGCGATCCCTCCTCAACTCCGCTACCAGGTCGAATACCGGCCTTGATCCGGCGGCTCACGGCGGGGCCGGGACGAACACACCCCACCCCGATGATGCATCCGGTTGTTAAGGCAGTAGATGACGGCGCGGTCATGGGGTGGCTCCCGCGTCGGCGGCGGCGCGCAGGAGGGCGTCGGCGATGAAGAGGTCCTGCAAAGCGATGCCGGAGCTGTCGAACACGGTGATGTCCTGCTCGCTGCGGCGGCCATCGGCTCGCCCGTCCAGAACATCGCCGACCGCGGTCAGCGTGAGGGTGCTGTCGGCGATCAGGTCGGCGATGTGCTGGGCTTCCCCGATACGCACCGCTTGTTCCGGCAGGTCGCAGAACAGCCGCGCTGCCTGGAGCAGTTCGCGGGGTAGCTCCTGCTTGCCGTGGGCGTCGGAGCCCATGCTGGCGACGTGGGTGCCGGGGCGCACCCAGGCGGCGTCGAACAGCGGCGCGGTGGCGGTGGTGGCCGTGACGATGATGTCGGCGGCACGGCACGCCTGTTCCGGCGCGGTGAGCCGGCCGGTGAGCCCGCGTGCGGCCAGGCGTTGCAGGAACGTCTCGCCGTGCTCCGGGGTGCGGGCGACGACGTGGATCGCGTCGATCGGTCGCACGCGGGTGACCGCGGCGCATTCGTGCAGGGCCTGATGGCCGGTACCGAAGATGGTCAGGGTCGAGGCGTCCTCGCGGGCCAGCACGTCGGCAGCGACCGCGTCTGCGGCCGCCGTGCGGTAGGCGTTGACGACGCCGGCCTCGACCACCGCATCGATGCGGCCGAGGGCCTGGTCGAGCAGCAGGATCACCGAATTGTGCCGGGGCACGCCGAGGTCGGCGTTGCCGGGCCAGTAGCTTCCGATCTTGACGCCCGCGAGCTGCTGGGAGGCGCCGGACTTGACGGTGAACCGGTTGCGGGGGTCGGACCCGTGGCCCAAGACCGCGGGGAAGACCTCGGACTGAGGGCGGGTGGCGGCGATGAGCGCGTCGCGGGCGGCGGTGTAGGCGAGGTCCTCGGTGATGAGGGCGGCGGAGTCCGCCTCGGCCAGGTAGCGCATGTCGTTCACCAGCCCGTGATCCGGGTCCAGATGTCCTGCACGGTCCGGGATCCGGGTTCGATCATGTGGTAGCGGTCGTGCTGGGCGGCGGTGGCGCAGGCGTGGACGGGCAGGATCCGTACCCGAGCGCCGATCGGGAGGTCGGGCAACGGTGCGGTGCTGCCGGGCCGGATCGACAGGATGCCGTGTTCCTGGCTCGCGTCGCTCATCAGCAGGTCGTCGTAGCGGACGCCGTCGAGGTCGGCGACCAGCCCGTACGCCTGGTCGACCCGCTGCCGGGCGGTGCCGCGGTCGCGGGAGGTCGCCATCCATCCGCCGTCGGTGAGGATCCAGCCCTTGTCCGGCCGCCGCCCGATCACCGTGGTCACGACACTCATCGCGAGATCATCGACGGTGCACACGCCGATGCCTGCCATCACCAGGTCGAAGAAGACGAAGTTGCCGGCCCGGACTTCGCTCACCCCGGTCAGGTCGGTAGCGAAGTGCGCCGTCGGCGTCGATCCGACACTCACCACCGGCACAGTGTGTCCGGCCGCCCGCAGGGTCTCGGCCGCCAGCACGGCGCAGCGGCGTTCGTTTTCCGCGGCCGCGCGCAGTGCGTCGTCGCCGTCGGCGAAGTACGACTCTCCGGCATGTGTCAGGACCCCGCGCAGGTCGGCGCCCCCGTCGCGCAGCGTCTGAGCGATCGTGAGCAGGATCGGGTCGTTCGGCGCGACGCCGCCGCGGTGGCCGTCGCAGTCGACCTCGATCAGCGCCCGAATCCCGGCCATGCCGGTTCGGTCCGCGGCGAGCGCCGCCGCCTGCTCGACGCTGTCCAACAGGACGATCAGGTCCACGCCCCGCCGGCGCAGAGCCACCACCCGAGCCAGCTTGTGCGGTGCGATCCCCACCGCGTACAGGATGTCCCGGTGGCCGGCGTCGGCGAACGCCTCCGCCTCGGCCAGTGTGGACACCGTGATCGGCCCCGGCGTCCCGTCGTGGAGCAGCCTCGCCACCTCGACGGACTTGGCAGTCTTGACGTGCGGCCGCAGGCCGACACCGAGGCCGTCCAGACGGGCGCGCAACCGGCCGATGTTCGCCTGCACGACGCTGCGGTCGACGGTGAGGAACGGTGTCTCCACGTCTTCGAGATTCATCACGGTTTTTCCTTAATGCCGACCTGGTCATGCTCGGCGGATGTGTCTTTGCGGCTGTCGGCGAGATCGGCGTAGACGGCAGAACGGGACACGCCCAGCCGTTGCGCGATGGGCGGCACCGCGTTGCGGACGGTGAAGACACCGCGCTGGTCCAGGACGCGCAGCAGGGCCAGCCGCTCGGGCCGGGTCAACGTCCCGACCGGCTTACCGCGGGCCATCTCCTCGGCGCGGATCAACGAGTCGACCACATCGTGGAAGTCATCGCTGAACGTGGTCACCGGCAACTGCGCGGCCGGCGCCCCGGCCAGCGCGGTCAACAGGTCGCCGGCCTGGCGCAGAGCGGTGACGTCGACGTTGACGCACAGGGCGCCGAACACGTGGCCCATGCTGTCCCGCAGCGGCAAGGTCGACGACTTGACGATCCGTCCATCCGGTGTCCGGGTCACGTAGTTGATGTCGTTCGCCGCCGTGTCGCCCCGCGCCAGCACCGCCAAGCCGATCTCGCTCAGCGCGCCGCCCACCTTGCGGCCGGTCACCGCGCCCGACACAGCCACGACGGACTGCTCACCGCGGCGATAGTCGTGCAGCACGACCTCACACGTCGGCCCGAACGTCGCCGCCAGCCCGTCAATCACCGGCAGCAGCGCAGACAGGATCGCGTCCGCACCCGTGTCAGTCACCCTGGTTCGCCTTTCCACTCGCCGACACCAACAGAACCTATACTAAACGTCCAGCCGCTAGATGAAAAGTCCAGCAGGTGGTTCGAGGAATTTCGTACCTCTGTGGGTTCAATGTCCAGTTCATCGCGTCCTGGCACGGCCACCTGGTCATGACTGGAAGGCCACAGCCCCGGCGCGATGCACGACGGCCGCGCGTTTCGCGAGTCCGGCCTGGCCGAGCTCTTCGCCGGCCGGATGCACGCCGACGGCGGACCCGGCGGGTTCGCCGACACCGCCGGCACCGGCCTGATGGTCCCCGAACGCCGCACCAGTCCCGACCAGCCGCTCAGCGAACACATTCGCGCGTTCAACGAGACGATCGCGTCCCACTGCGCCTGCATGGAACGCGTCATCGCGGCTCAATGAGGTTTGCGCGGGCCGAGGTGGTATCCGGGCCACCCCGCTGTGGGCGTTCACGAGCGCGTTGAGCCCCGAGGTATTCGGCTTCGGCGGGTGGTCAAGACTAGGGGGCGCATGGAGTTCTTCCGAGGCCGATCGGTGGAACTCAGCGAAGTTGGCGGATGGCAAGGTGTCCGCGGGCCCTCGCCAGGTGGTGGCGCAGTGGATGCGCAGCCGCTGCACGAACGCAATCTGGCAGGGACCACTACTCCGAATCGGAGAGGGAGTCTTTGGCAGCGTCGGTCAAGATTGGCTTTCCACAGCAAAAGACCTCGCACCTGCGGAATACTCGCGAATTCCGACCGGGTGGAAAGTGGTTAACCCAGTTGAGGGATCAGCTTGTGGAGCGGCAGACCGCCGGCGACGGTCGGCCGGTCTTCACCTTCTGCCAGCCGCCTGCGTCAGTCAGCCTTCTGCCGCCGGATCGCAGCGTCGATGCGCAACAGCGCACCCACGACAAGGAGGAAGCCGCCCGCGATCACCAAATTGCTCTTGCCATCCAGAACGCCAAAGACCATCCCGACAAAACCGAAGGCGATGCATACGCCGCCCGCGCCGTCACTGCCAAGATCTGCCTTGTTGGCCATGACAGGCATGGTACGCGACAAGTGCTGTGATCGAGAAGGTTCGCCGGGTTGGCGGCTGTCGCGATTGGATGTAGCCCGGCATCCGATCCGACAGCTGGAGGCAAGGTGACCGAACCCTGTCCGTGTAGGCAGGTTGACCGACCAGGAACGGCGGAAGCTGCAGCAGACGCAGGATCTGCTGGACTCGGCCAGCGCACCGTTACCTGCGTCAGAGACCCGCGGGCATCACGATGGCCTCACGTAGCAACCGCCGCACGAGCACCAGCTGTGACTGCTCATCCAAGCCGGGAAGATCGGCGACGCGCACCGGCTCGCCCGACAGCAGCGCCGCCACCGCCAGCTGGCACTCCGCAGGAAACGCCACGATTCGGTCGGCGAGCTCGATCCGTCCTGCGGTCAGGGCCCGATGCAGGCCCGGGCGCGCGCGCACCACGCCGGCGGCTGTGAGTGTGTCGGCGAAGGCCGCCTGGGCCACGGGCCGGATCGGTCCCGGCCGGTACGCCGATCGGCCCGCGCAGTGTGCTCCTCGACCCGCGCCGGCCGGTCCGGCTCTACGAGGAGGAGGTACCGGCCGGCGGGGTTCGAGTCGAGCGCTCCTGGCAGCTCGCCCGCTGGCACGACGGGTCCGTGCACGTGTGGCTCCAGCGCCGCAAGCGCCCGGGCCGAGGCGATCAGGCCAGCGGCGTCCGGTGGGACGTCCTGACGACCGACCGGGCACCGAAGCTGGACACGATCACATCGGAGGATGCGCGCTGAGCCGGCCGTATGGACGCAGTTCATCGGCAGCACGGAGAAGGCACACCGCGACGCTCGCCGAGATCGGTCCACGGGTGGACCGTGATCGGGTTCGTGCCCGCACCGTGGCTGAGCCGCAATAGTCTGCACGCGGTGTCGCTCGAGCGCAGGAGGGGACCTGCGATGCAAGTTGCACGTCCGTTGCCGGGTCGATCGCCGCGGCGGCTGTCGTCTTCACTCCCGGGCTGGTCCGGGAGCGACATGCATGATGTGTGGTCCCCAGTCCCCTTCACCGGCGTCCCGGGCATGACCGGGACTCGCGGCAGATATACCTGATCCCTCGTCGCGGACGTTGGCTACAGAGATCGACCTCTACGATGCCTCAGTGAGCAGCGAACGCGCGGTGACGTACTGGGATCCGATGCCGCATGTCGACGCAGTCGTCCGGTCGTTGCCACAACACGGCCTGCGAGCTACGCGCGACGAGATCTTTCAAGGCAAGTGGGAGGAACGCAACTGGCGCAACCCACCTGGACCCTTCTACGGAGCCATGACGGACAACTACTGGGTTGGCCGGCTTCACGCACCCCGACACGTGCTGTACGGCGACGACATCGAGTACGAGCAGGAGTTCTTGTACCGGCAGCCGCGAACCGTTCAGGAGCTCCGGGACGTGATCGTCGCCATGCAGGACGATCCCTGGGCCGGTTGGGCGTGCGACGGTGACGCCCGGTGGACCCCGAGCTTTGTGCGGGAGTGGTGGCGCGAGCGCGGTCGCCTTCGCGACTGGATCACGGCGAAGTACCGCCAGTGGAGCGCCTCGGACCGCGCCGACGAGCGGGAGGCCGCGAACGGGCTCACGGACTACGTTGCCTACCTCGACGGCGACCTCGCCAGCCACCTGCGGGCATACCTGTACTTCCTCGACAACGGTGCCGGTCCCGCCCTCGGTGACCGCCTGCCGGCACTCTGAGACCGCCGGCAGTGTCGGCGCGACCGCAGATCCGGATACCGATCTGCCCACCGCACTCGGCGGGCTGTCTGCCTTGAGCTGCCGGACGGCTGGCGGGGCACCACGATGCCATCGTCTTGGACACGCATCCACACAGGGGTGACGTGCGGCATGTCCAATCCGCACCCGTAGGCACCGTCGTCGGTGTACTCGCACATCTACGCGTCCTCAGTGCCGAACAGACCCTCCTCGTGGTCGAAGAGCTCCTGGAATGCGGCAGGCAGCGGCGCGGGCGAGCGTCGGCGCGACCGAGGCGACCGCCCAGGCGGGCAGCGTGAGGTCGATGTCGAGAACGCCGTCGTCGCCGACGGTCAGCGTGCTGCGGTGGAGGCCGTCGGCGACGTGGCGCAGCTCGGCGGTCTGTTCCCGCGTGATGTTGAGCGGGGCGCCCATCTGGTACCAGGCCTCGGCGACGTTCCCGTGCTCCCAGTCGAGGATCTCCACGGTGAGCTCGGTGCCCGGGCGCAGTCCCTCGACCCGGTGCCGGACGCGGCGCTCGGGGCCCATCTCGGCGAGGGCTCGCGTCTCGGCGTAGCCGTTGCGGGACGCGAGCCCCGTCGTGCCCATGTCGGCGGGGTAGTTGTAGAAGATGGCCGACACGTCACCCGTCGCGGACGAGCGGGTGATGGCGCCGTCGGGCAGCTCGGCCAGGAGGCGGTCGCCGAGGCGGTGGAGCATGGCCATCGCGTGGAACGTCGGCTTGTGCAGGCCGTTCTCGTTGACGAATCCGAAGCCTCCGTGGAAGGGGCCGATGCCGCCGCCGCCCTCCTCGAACACGTCGGTGAAGGTCCAGTAGGAGATCGAGTCGGCCAGCGGCGCGCCCTTGAGGAACGCCCGGACGATGTACGCGGCGGCGAAGAGCGTGTCGTGGATCGCGTCGCGGCTCGACGGCGAGGTCGACCACTCGGTGATGTGCAGCTCGGCATCCGGGTACGGGCTGTTCTCGATGATCGTGCGCAGGACCTGCAGGTCGACGTACGTGGCGTCCTTCTGGCGCGTGATCGCTTTGAGGTCGCCCAGGGAGTCCGCCGCGTAGTCGGTCGGATACAGATGGGTGGAGAGGAAGTCGATCGGCAGCCCGCGCTGCGCGCAGTACTCGATCAGCTCGTGGATCCACACCGGCTGCCAGTCGAGCTCGTCGGGGTCGGTGGCCACCGCGGTCTCGACCTCTAGCGACGGGTCGTGGGTCTCTCCGGAGTAACGGGCGTCGGGGACGAACACGCTCGTCGACGGGCCGCCGACCCGCAGCCGGGGGTCGATGGCTTTGATCGCGCGCGCCGTGGCCTCGTACAGCTCGAAGTACTCGGTGCGCGTCCCGGTCCAGAAGTTGGGCACGAGGTTCGGCTCGTTCCACACCTCGAACGGCCACTGCCGCACCTCGTCGATGCCGTACCGCTCGATCCAGTGCCGCACGGTGGCGTCGACCAGCGCGACCCATTGGCCCATCTCCTTGGGCGGGCTGCAGTGCGCCTTCCACCAGAACAGCGTCTCGGTCCGGGTGGCGAGCTCGCGCGGCATGAACCCGAGCTCCACGAACGGGCGGGCGCCCGCGTCGAGGATCGCGTCGAACACCTTGTCGACATATGCGAACGTGTAGACCGGCTCGGGCAGCGGCTGGTTCGGGCCGAAGCCGCCGCCGTTGTCCGTCCGGTAGACGAACATGTCGTCGTGGAACAGGCCGTGGAAGCGCACGTGCCGGGCGCCCAGCACCTGGACGGCCTCGCGGAAGTGCGCCTGCCAGTCCGCCCGCAACGCCTCATTCGCGCGGCCGGCACCGACGCACTCGTTCCACACATGATGCAGCCGCACCTCGGCGGGTTCCTGTCCGTCGATCAGCAGGGCTGACGTCGCCTGCTCAGTCATGAGCAGCTCCTTCGCTCCGTCGGTGAGCAGGGCTTGCGAGCGCGGTGGGGTCGCTGACCCGGAACCAGTCCACGTCGACGTAGCCTCCGGGCTCGGCAGTGGCGTAGTTGAAGAGGGCGAACCGGTACCCGGTGAAGTGCGCGAGGTCGTATTGCATCCGCAGGGTGTCGCCCAGCCACGTCCAGTCGCTGCCGTCGTACGAGTACGCGAACGACGCCGTATCGACGCCATCCCGGAAGTCGACGTCAGCGCGCAGGTAGACGACGTCCGCCCGCAGCGGCACCGGTGCGCTGGTGAAGGCGATGACGCCGTCGCCGCCCGCCCGGCGCATCACCAGGCTCTTGGTCGCGCCCTCCATCGTCACGGCGATGTATCCGTACTTGCGCTGGTAGGCGGAGATGCCTGCGACGTCCCCGTCCTTCATGTGCGAGACGTCCAGCGAGATGGCGCCGGAGCTCGCGGGTCCGAGCGTGCGTTGGGTGAGCGTGTTGCGCGCATCGAGGATGCTCGACGCGACGCTGCCCGTGGTCAGCCGCAGGTGTCCGGGCCGCTCGGTGAGCGACCAGAACCGGTTGTCCGGGTTGTGGTTCCACTGCCACTGGAGCCCCAGGTCCGACCCGTTCCATGCGTTCTCGGCGGACTCTGCCAGGTGGTCCGCGTTGGTCGTGTTCCAGTGGCCCGCGCGCTCGAGGAGGTTGTCGAAGTCGTCCGAGGCGACGACGGCGGCCCCGTCACCGGCCGTCCGTGCGGCCGCCGCGGGCGCTTGCCGATGGAGAGCGAACACCGGCCACCCGTCGTCGTCCCAGGTCACGCCGACGAGCTGAGGCGCACGACCCAGCGGGCCCTCGTCCTGGAACAGCATGGCGTACCACTGTCCGTCGGATGTCTGGACGACTCCTCCCTGGGCGACGCCGGTTCCGGGTCGGCCCCCGACCGTCACGCCCTGGCTGAGCACGACCCGGCCCTCCCACACGCCGCCGGCCGACTGCGGCGTCAGCGACGTCGACCGCCACAGCACCTCCTGGCGGATGCCACCCGACGGCCACTCGATCATGAAGACGTAGTAGTAGTCCCCGATCTTGTACGCGTGCGCGCCCTCGGCGTTCAGTCCGCTGGTCTGGTCGACGTTGGCGTCCTGCACGAGCCGGGTCGCCGGGCCGTCCCAGGCAAGGGTCCCGTCGTCGTGCCGCCGCAGCCTGCGCAGGTCGATCGACCCGCCACCGTAGACAAGCCAGACGTCGTCGCCGTCGAACAGCAGCGACTGATCGTGGGCGTACCCGTCGAGCACCGACCTGGTCCACGGCCCGTGCTCGATGTCGGGAGTCGAGTAGACGTACGTCTGCTGCGTGGTGAGGCTGCCGACCGACACGTGGTAGGTCCCGTCATGGAACCTGATGCTCGCTGCCCAACTGCCCTGGCCGTACGCGTCCTGGCCGTTGCGCAGCGCCAGCGCGTCCGTGTCGTCGAGGATCGCCGCGGTGTACCCGGCGATGGACCAGTGCACCAGGTCGCCCGAGCGCATGATCGGAACGCTCGGCGCGAAGTACATGGTCGTGCTGACCATGTAGTAGTACCGGCCGTCGAAGATGACGTCCGGGTCGGGCACGTCCGCGAAGATGACGGGGTCGGTGACGCCCGCCCGCGCCCCGCCGTCGCGGATGTTCACCTCCGGTCGGTCCATCAGCGCAGCTCGAGCGCCACGGTGACGTAGGAGTGGGCAGGCAGCTCGACCTCGAGCCCCCGGGGGTGGGGGTGCACGCCGGCATGGTCGGTAGGGGCGACGGCGTCGAGCTGTTCGGGAGTGTTGTGCGCGTCGAGCGCCTTGGCGGTCAGCACCCGCGCGCTGTGCCCGACGACATCGCGGCCGCGCAGGTCCAGGACGAGGGTGCGGTCCGTCTCGGCGTCGAGGTTGGACAGCGAGACCAGGGCGGTGTCGCCCTTGACCGACGCGGACGCCGAGACGAGCGGCAGCTCGGTCGCCCCGACGGCGCGAGTCTCGACGCCGCGCAGATGCACCGCGAGGGCGGCGGCGTCGTGGTGGCCGGTGTTCATGGCGAACACGTGGTACGTCGGGGTGAGCACGAGCGCCCCGCTGTCGGGGTCGGTGAGGATCATGGCCTGCAGCACGTTGACGGTCTGGGCGATGTTCGCCATGACCACGCGCTCGGCGTGACGGTGGAACGCGTCGAAGTGCACGGCGGCGACCAGGGCGTCGCGCAGCGTGTTCTGCTGGTACAGGAACCCGGGGTTGGTGCCCTTCTCCACGTTCCACCACGTGCCCCACTCGTCCACGACCAGGCCGACCTTGCGGTGCGGGTCGTAGCGGTCCATGACCGTGGAGTGCCGGGTGAGCAGCTCTTCCATGCGCCGGGCGCGGGCCATGGTCACGTACCACTGGTCCGTGCTGAACCCGGTGGCGTCGCCCTTGTCCGACCACGGCCCGGCCATCGTGTAGTAGTGCAGCGACACGGCCTGGAACGGGCCCGCCGAACCGGCTCGGTCCGCTGCCAGGTCGTCGAACGAGCGCATGAGCGTCTCGGTCCAGTGCAGGTCGGCCTCGTTCGCGCCCGCCGCGATCCGGTACAGCAGGTTGCCGCCGTGGTTGCGGCAGTAGGTGGCGTACTGCCGGGCCAGCGACGCGAACTGTTCGGCGCGCAGGTTGCCGCCGCAGCCCCACGCCTCGTTGCCCAGTCCCCAGAACGGCACCCGCCACGGCTGCTCGCGCCCGTTGGCCCACCGCAGCGCCGCCATCGGTGAGTCGTCCGCCCGGGTCAGGTACTCCACCCACTCCGACATCTCCGCCACCGACCCGGACCCCACGTTCCCCGACACGTACGGGTCCGCACCGAGCAGCTCGCACAGGTCCATGAACTCGTGCGTGCCGAACGCGTTGTCCTCCACCACGTCGCCCCAGTGCGAGTTGACCATCCGCGGGCGGCTCTCGCGCGGGCCGACGCCGTCACGCCAGTGGTAGTCGTCGGCGAAGCAGCCGCCCGGCCAGCGCAGGTTCGGGATCGAGATCGCCCGCAACGCCTCGACCACGTCCGAGCGGATGCCCCGCACGTTCGCGACCGGCGAGTCCTCGCCCACCCAGAACCCGCCGTAGATGCACCGCCCCAGGTGCTCGGCGAAGTGCCCGTACACGTGCCGGCTGATCGTGGCGCCGGGCAGGTCGAGGTCGATCACTGCGATCGTGCTCGTCGTCATCGTATTCCCATCAGGTGCGTGGTCCGTCATTGCAGGCCGCAGCGAGGAGCTCGCGGAGGCCAGACCCGCATCGGGCCGAGGGCACGGTCGCCCCAGGTCGACAACGGGATCGCTGTCACCGTTCGCTCGTCGCCGAGCTCGGTGGCGGTGTCGGGGCCGTAGCGGCCGTCCGCGGCGTCGTTGCCCTGCTGCCAGGCTGCCGGCGGACCGCCGACAAGGCGTACGGACGGGATCGGCAGCGGCCGGTGCCGCGTCCCCGCGAGCGGGGATGCGGGCACGGCGCGTAAGGCGGACGTGCGCGCAGAGGTGCTCACAGCTTGGTTCCCTTCGACCGAACCGGGCTAGAGGGGCGCGCGGCGTTCCGCGCGTGAGTGCACGGCCCTACGCGCCACCGCGGGTGGAGCCACGCACCACGAGACTGACGGGCGCGACGACGTGCTCGGCCGGGCCGGTCCAGCCCGCCATCTGCCGGCGCAGCAGACCCACTGCGGTCTCGGCGACACCTTCATGGTCCGCGTCGACGGAGGTGAGGCCGGGCGGGACGAACCTCGCCATGTCGAGGTTGTCGAACCCGGCGAGCTGGACGTCGACGGGCACCCGAAGCCCGCTCTCTGCCAGGGCCGCGATCGCGCCGAGTGCGATGACGTCGGTGACGGCGAAGACGCCGTCGAAGGGCAGACCGGACGCGATGACGTCGAGCAGGGCCTCGCGTCCGGCCGCCGACGTGTAGGTGGAGACGGGCACCACATGGCGTGCGTCGACATCGAGGCCGGCATCGCGAAGTGCGCGCTCCCAGCCAGCGCGGCGGTCCGACGACATCATGTGCGCGGTGTCGAATGTGCAGCCCAGCGCAAGGATGCGTCGCGAGCCGTGCTCGATCATGTGCGCCGTCGCGAGGCGGGCGCCCTCTTCGTTCGCCAGCCGCACGTGGTTGAAGCGGTCGGGCACGTCACGCTCGCCGAGCAGCACGATCGGCTTGGGCGTGCGCACGCGGTCCAGCTGGTCGCGGTCGAGGCCGGCGACGGACAGCAGGACGCCGTCGTAGTACTGCAGTCGCGCGACGCTCACCGCCGCCATCTCATGCTCCGGGCTGGCGCTCGTCCGCTCGAGGACGAGGTGCCGCCCGTCGGCCTCGATCAGCGGCGCGATCTTGTCGGCGATCTCACCGAAGTAGTCGTGGAAGCTGGGCACGATGAAGGCGACGGTGTCGGTCCGTCCCGCGCGCAGGTGTCGCGCGGTCAGGTTGACCTCGTACCCCAGAGCCGCGACGGCGGCCATGACGCGGGCACGCGTCGGCTCGTTGACCGGGAGGCGCTCGTTGAGGACGTTCGACACGGTCATGGCCGACACGCCCGCCTCACGGGCGACGTCCGCCATCGTCACCCTCGCCATGTGTATCCTCCTGTGCGCGACGTTCTGCCACCCCAGCAATCTCTGACGAGAGGCTCGCGGCTCGGCCATACCGCGGGGTGCCGTCATATTATCGATAAAATACGGCTTGGCAAGTGAGTCCACCGCGCCTGACGGCTCGAGATCGACGGTGTCACCGCCCCGGACACACGGTGCGCGTGCCTTTCCCGGTGTCCATCCGGCGGGCAATGCCAGCAGATGGTGACGATGTCGGCGTACGAGCGAAGGCACCCAGCCGGGTACGGCTGACCGTACCCGGCTTCTGCAGGATCCAGAGTCGACTGCCGTGACGATGGGTGGGGCATGCCGCTTGTCGGCGTTGGGTAGCTCGTCGTCCGCCGGAAGAGTCGGGCGGCGGGCTCGAACCAGCGCGGCCGGCCGGCCGCTTCGCGCACGCCGCGCCGGGCAGCTGTCAGGTCCGAAGTGGCCGAAGTGAACGGGCAGCCACGCTGCGAGATCGATCGCGTACGGCGAGCTGGGTACGTTCAGCCGTACCTACCCGTCCACGCCAACCTGTACGCCGACGGGGCGTCGTTCTGCAGGGTGCGGCGCATGCGGCTCCTCGCGTGTGGACCGGGACGTCACGGCGGAGTCTCGGTTCGTGCGCGGGGCTTGACGGAACTCGATCGCCTCTCTACTTTATCGCTAAAATCACGCCGCGGTTAAGACGCGAGCCCGAATTCGCGTCCGCGGCGCACAGCTTCCGGTCAACATCGCCCGGACAGTTTTCTCACAGCAGAGACGTCCGGACCGTTCCCGAAAGGAGAGACATGAAGCGCACCCTTAGACTCGGCGGCCTGCGCCGGGCCGGGCGGCAGCTCGCCGTGGCCGCCACGGCCATGGCACTGATCGCCCTGCCTGCCTGCACGTCGGACGAAAGCGCGGACGACTCGGAAACGCTAAGCCCCAGCAACCCGACGACGCTCTCGGTCTGGATCACGTCGGCCCAGCAGGCCCCGGCACCCGACAACAAGATCACCAAGCTGCTCAAGGACAAGCTCGGTGTCACCCTCACGTACGAGATCGTCACGCCGGACAACGAGGACCAGAAGATCGGTGTCATGCTCGCGGGCGGTCAGTACCCCGACCTCATCGGCACCGGCGACCTGAAGCAGCGTTTCCTGGAGGGCGGCGCTCTGCGGCGCCTGGACGACATGCTGAAGACTGGGACCTACCCCGACCTCGCCGCGCACGTCAAGGACGACATCAAGAAGATGAGCTACTCGGGCGACGAGGTGGACAAGGGCCTGTACATCTTCCCGAACTACAACCGCTTCTACGGCGACATCACCGGCGGCACCTACTACGGTCCCGCGTTCTGGATCCAGAAGCGTGTGCTCGCCGACGCCGGCTACCCAGACCTCAGCAACATGACGCTCGACCGCTACTTCCAGCTCATCTCGGACTACAAGGCCAAGCACCCCCAGACCAACGGCGCCCCGACCGTCGGCTTCGAGATTCTGGCGTCCAAGGGCCGTGAGTGGGGCATGACCAACCCGCCGGCGCTGCTGGCAGGCTCCCCGAACAACGGTGGCGTCATCGTCGACGGCAACAACAACGCGTCGATCTACGCCGACAAGGACGTCGCGAAAAACTTCTACAAGGTCCTCAACCAGCAGTACAACGCGGGTCTCGTCGACCGCGAGTCCTTCACCCTGACGTTCGACCAGTACACCGCGAAGCTGGCCACCGGCGCCGTCCTCGGCATGCACGACCAGGGCTGGAACTTCGGGACCGCCACCCAGTCGCTGCAGAGCGCCGGCAAGGACGAGAACACCTATGTGCCCCTCATGCCCGTCTACGACGGGGTGACGCCCTGGTACGCCGACCGCGCCGTCATGAACATCAACCAGGGGTTCGGCGTCTCGGTCTCCAGCAAGCAGCCGAAGAAGGCACTGAAGTTCCTCGACACCATGCTCAGCGAGGAGTGGCAGAAGACGCTCTCCTGGGGCATCGCCGGCGAGGACTACCAGGTCGGCGCCGACGGCGTCTTCTCCCGCACGGACGAGCAGCGCAAGAACTACAAGGACATCACCTGGCGTTCCCACAACCGTCTCGACGCGCTGCTCGACATGCTGCCCAAGCACCAGGGCAAGTTCTCCGACGGCAACGCCTACAGCCCCGACGACCAGCCCGCCGAGTTCTACGCGACGCTGAGCGACTACGACAAGAACTTCATGGCCAAGTACGGCAACAAGAAGACCTGGCTTGACTTCATGAACAAGGCGCCGGAAAACCCCAAGTACTACCCGGCCTGGAACATCAAGCTCTCCGACGACGCCAACCAGGTCAACCAGCAGCTGACCGACACCAGCGTGCAGAACCTGCCGAAGATCATCGCCGGCAATCCCGCCGACTTCGACAAGAACTGGCAGGCCTACGTCGACTCCATCCACAAGGTCGACGTCAAGGCGTACGAGGACGCCGTCAACGCCGGCATCAAGAACCGTCTGGCCAACTGGTAACAGTCTGCGAGCAGTCGTGGTGGGCGGCATGCGCCCCCACCACGACGCGTTCTCGATTACCGCCCACTGCTCCTGACGAGGTTGGACAGATGTCGGACACCACGGTCAGCACCCCTGTGCCCGCCTCCGGGGCCGAACCGGCCCCGGAGCCCGCGAGCAGCTCGCGTGCCCAGCAGCGCAGGGCCCGAAAGAACGCAGCGAAGGATCCCAAGCGCAAGATCACCTGGGACAGGGTCTGGGCGCAGCGAGCCCTGCTCGCGATGTCCGTCCCGCTGCTGCTGTACCAGATCCTGTTCAAGTACGTCCCGGTCTACGGCTGGGCGATCGCCTTCCAGCACTACAAGCCGGGTCGCGGCAGCATCTGGAACCAGCAGTGGGTGGGCCTCGAAAACTTCTACAACCTGTTCACCGGTGTCAACGGTGAGCGGTTCCGCCAGGTCGTGGTCAACACGATGGGACAGTCGGTCCTGACCCTGATCGTCGGGACCTTCGGGGCCATCGTCCTGGCGCTGCTGCTGAACGAGGTCAAGAACCTGCCGTTCAAGCGGATCATGCAGAACATCACGTACATGCCCCACTTCCTCAGCTGGGTGATCGTGGCGAGCCTGGCATCGGTGGCGCTCTCGCTGCCCTCCTCCGGCGGGTTCATCAACCAGGGCCTCATGAGCCTGCACATCGTCGACGAGCCGGTCCTGTTCCTGACCCAGCCGAACTACTTCTGGGAGATCGTCGCCGGGACGAACCTGTGGAAGGAGCTGGGCTGGAACACGATCCTCTACCTGGCCGCGATCACTGCGATCGACCCGGGCCTGTACGAGGCCGCCGAGGTCGACGGAGCGGGCCGCTATCGCAAGATGTTCAGCATCACGCTCCCGAGCATCAGGCCCACGATCGTCGTGCTGCTCATCATCAACAGCGGCTGGATCCTGTCCACGAACTTCGAGCTGCCGTACTTCCTCGGCAACGGCCTGGTGTCCGAAAAGTCCGAGACCATCGACGTCTTCGTGCTGCGCTATGGCTACCAGCTGGGCAACTACAGCCTCGCCGTCGTCGCGGGCATCTTCAAGACCATCGTCGCCGTCATCCTGGTGGGCTCGGCGAACCTAGCGGCCAAGCGCCTCAACCAAGAGACGCTGGTCTAGGAGGACTTCATGTCAGGCACCACTGTCGCGAAGCCTCTGACGCGGCGCGCATCACGAGGCGGGTCACGGCGTCGCAAGCGGACGGTCGAGCAGATCATCTTCACGACGCTCAACACGACCTTCCTGCTGGCCCTCGCGGCGCTCATGATCTACCCGCTGCTGAACACGCTCGCCATCTCCCTGAACGACGGCAACGACGCCGTCCGTGGCGGGATCGGCATCTGGCCTCGGGTCTTCTCGCTGCAGAACTACAACGTCGTGTTCAACATGACCACGATCTACCAGGCGTTCGTCATGAGCGTCCTGAAGACGGTCGTGGTGGTGGCGACAAACCTGGTCTTCACCTCGATGCTCGCCTACGCGCTCAGCCGCAAAGAGTTCATCTTCCGCCGCTCGATCACCCTGATCTTCGTGCTGACGATGTACTTCGACGCCGGGCTGATCCCCAACTACCTGCTCATCAGGGACCTGGGCATGCTGAACAGCTTCCAGGCCTACTGGGTGCCGACGATCATCAGCGCATTCAACCTGATCGTCCTGCGCACGTACATGAAGTCGATCCCCGACGAGATCATCGAGTCGGCACGGACCGACGGCGCGGGCGAGTTCCGCATGTGGTGGCAGATCGTGATGCCGCTGTGCAAGCCCGCGCTGGCCGTGGTGGGTCTGTTCGTGGCCGTGGCCAGCTGGAACTCCTGGCTGGACACCCTGCTCTACAACTCGGGCGATCAGGCGTTGTCCACCCTGCAGTACGAGTTGCAGAAGCTACTGGCGAGCTCGATGAACGCCGGCGTGAACTCCGTGGCCGCCACGGGCAGCGCGCAGTCTGGCGGGCAGGTCACCACACCGATCGCGCTGCGATCGACGATCACCGTGGTGGCGGCCGTCCCCATCCTGTTCGTCTACCCGTTCCTGCAGAAGCACTTCGTGTCCGGTCTCGTGATCGGCTCCGTGAAGGGCTGACGGCACCGGGCTCCCGCCCGCCGCGGCAGGCCGACCCCGTCCTCACGACCCCGCAACTCCACACACGGAAAGGCGCCGACCATCTTCCGCTACAACCCCGCGTCGCGACTGTGGCGCATCCTGGACTCGCTCGGCTCCGTCATCGTGATCAGCCTGTTCTGGCTCGTCAGCCTCGGCCTCGTCGTGACGGCGGGAGCGGGAACGGTGGTCGCCTACGAGGTGTGCCGCCGGTACGTCCTGGGCAAGGACGCAGGCCTCTGGGCCATCGCCACGAAGGCTTTGCGGCAGAGCTGGAGGCAGGCGACCGTCATCGGCCTGCTGGCCGTCCCGGTCGCGGCCGTGGGCATCCTCACGCTCTCCTACCTGCCCACTCTCGGGCTGGCCGAGGTCTGGGTGCCGCTCATTGTCGTCGGATTCTTCCTCCTGCTCCTGGTCTTCTGGTGCCTCCCCCTCGCAGCCCGCTTCACCAACCCCACCTGGCGCCAGTTGCTCAACGGGCTCACGTTGGGGCTGACGACGCCCAGCCTGACGTTCCTGCTCGGGATCGCCGTCGTCCTCGGAGGCGTCGCCATCTGGAACTTCATGCCCGCGGTGTTCGTGGCGCCCGGCCTGATCCTCCTGTGGTGGTGCTACCTGCTCGAGCGGTTCTTCCTCGCCCGGGGGTACGTGCAACCGGAGCCGAAGGAGGCGGAGATCTGACGCTCTCCAGCCGTAGACCTGAGTTGTCTCGGGGCGAGGCTCCGTCAAGGCTGAGCATGCCCGGCGATGTCGGTCAGTGGCGTGGACCGCCGATCACCGTGGGTCGCAGGGTAATCGCACTCAGACGCAGACCTCCAAGTACCGATAGAAACTCCAGAAATCGAGATCATCAATGGCCGGCAGCGCTCTTACTTTCCCCGTCCCTGAGGCTGAGATTACCGGCGTGGAGCTGCACGTCGCGAAGTCTGGTTCCGACACCGCCGCCGGAACCGCGCAAGCCCCCCTGCTCACGATCGGTGCTGCCGCGGCGCTGGCTCAGCCGGGAGACACCGTCGTCGTGCACGAAGGCGTGTACCGCGAGTGGGTGAACCCGCCGCGCGGCGGTACGGCTGCTGCGCCGATCACCTACCAGCCTGCGCTGGGCCCGGATGGCCTGTTCGAGAAGGTGACGATCTCGGGTGCTGAGGTGATCGGCGACTGGCATCCGCACGCCGGCTCGGCGGGCCGGGTCTGGGTGGCGACCGTGCCGAACTCCCTGTTCGGGTCGCGCAACCCCTACCTCGAGCGCATCGGTGGGGACTGGTTCTTCGACCAGGTCAACACCTGGCACACGGGCGAGGTGTATCTCGACGGCAAGTCGTTGTACGAGTCGCCGACCATGGCCGGCGTCGAGCACCCCGAGGTCACCGTGGACTCGTTCGACCAGGCGGGCTCACTGCTGACCTGGTACTGCGAGGTAGGCGACGACGTCACCACGATCTGGGCGAACTTCGGGGACGCCGACCCGGCCGAGCACCAGATCGAGATCAACGCGCGCAAGTTCGTCTTCTGGCCCGCCGCCACGGGCATTGACTACATCACGGTGCGCGGCTTCACCCTGACGAAGGCCGCCACGCAGTGGGCCCCGCCCACGGCGCTGCAAGAGGGCCTGATCGGCCCACACTGGTCAAAGGGCTGGGTGATCGAGGACAACACGATCACCGACTCGAAGAACGTCGGCGTCTCGCTGGGCAAAGAGGCCAGCACCGGGCAGAACGAGGCCGCCGCGGGGCCGAAGGGCGCCAAGGGCGGCACTCAGCGCGAGCGCGAGGTGATCCAGCGGGCGCTCGCCCTGCGCGGGCCCGCCGCGGGCGAGCCGCACCCGTGGGACCGGGATCACGTCGGCTCCCACACGGTGCGCCGCAACATGATCCGGGACTGCGAGCAGGCCGGCATCGTCGGGCACCTGGGGGCGGCGTTCTCGACCATCAGCGACAACCACATCTCCCGCATCCACGTGAAGCGTCAGTGGCATGGCGCCGAGGTGGCCGGCATCAAGCTGCATGCCGCGATCGACACCGTGATCAGCGGGAACACCATCCATCACACGCACCGTGCCCTGTGGCTCGACTGGCAGGCCCAGGGCACCCTGGTGCGGCGCAACGTCTTCTACGCCTCCACCGCCGAAGACTTCATGGTCGAGGTCTGCCACGGCCCTTACCTCGTGGACTCGAACCTGTTCCTGTCACCGTGGGCGGTCAAGGACATGTCCAGCGGCGGCGCCTACGTGCACAACTACATCGCCGGTCGCATCGCGAACTGCACCGAGCACCAGCGGTACACCCCGTACCACCTCCCGCACTCCACGGCCGTCTACGGAGTCTCGAACATCCTCGGTGGAGACAACCGGTTCTACAACAACGTCTTCGTCGGCGACGGCGCGCGCGCCGAGCACACCGAACCGCAGTCGGAATCGACGCTCGCGAGCTTCTGGTCCGGCGCGATCGACATGGACGGCGTGCCCGGGCAGGCCACCTTCGTGCCCACCCCGGTGGGCACCTCGCAGTACGACGCCTACCCGACGGCGCAGGAGTACCCGAACGAGCACGGCAGCGCGATGGCCGGGCCACGCCTCCCAGTCTGGATCGAGGGCAACCTCTACGCGGAGGGCGCCGAGCCGTTCCGCGCGGAGCCCACGGCCATCATCACGGGCGCATCACCCGTGCGAGTCGAGGTGCTCGACACCGCAGCCGGCACCCTTCGCGTCGAGGTGACCCATCCGGGCAGCCACGTGGTCGCCCCGGTGACCACCGACCGCCTCGGGACCAGCTACCAAGCCGAGATGGGCTACACCAACCCCGACGGGTCTGACCTGGACATGAGCGCCGACCTCTGTGGGATCCTCCGAGGTGAGGTTGTGCCCGGGCCTTTCGCCGCATCGGCGCCCGTCACCCGGATACTCGCCGCGCCAGAACCGGCGCTAGGACCGTCCTGAAGCGTGCCATCCGGATGACTGAAGGCGGGCTCGGACACCTGGGACTGGAACTCCTCGGGTAGGCCGTCGAGCAGGCCTGGCCACAGCTGTCCACGTGTGTTGGTGAACATCGACGACTCGTGGTAGACGCCACGGATGAAGGCACCGTCGGCCGTGAAGACGAGGTCGTACTCGTCGCCGCTGCCGTTGCGCATCGACGCCGCCTCGTCATTGCCCCTCGCGCGGTTGTTGGTGTAGTAGTCGCCTCCGATGATCGCGTCAAGGACTGCCAACGCCTTGCACCGCCGCCGCAGCACGTCTGTGGAGGGCATCCGCGCGGCGATGCCGTAGACAGTCATGCGGGCGTCGTACGGCCAGGCGTTCGGTGGGGAGCGCACGCGCTCATCGCGCTGTCGGAACACAAGCGGGAGCCGCCGCACTTGTGATCTCCAAATGTTAGTGACTAACATTTCATGATGACCGATGACGAACCGGCCCCCGGCAGGCGCGCCCGGACCCGTTCCCGGCTGCAGGAATGCGCGCTGGACCTGTTCGAGACGCATGGCTACGACCAGACGACGGTGGCGCAGATCGCGCAGGTCGCCGGGGTCACCGAGATGACCTTCTTCCGCCATTTCGCCACCAAGGACCGGCTCGTGGTCGAGGACCCGTACGACCCGCTGATCGCCGACGCCGTCGCCGCGCAGCCACGCCGCCTCCCGCCGCTCATCCGCGCCGTCGAGGGCCTGCGCGCCGCGTGGGCGCGGCTACCCGAACCCGCCGGTCAGGACGTACGCCGCCGGATCCGGATCGCCGCGGCCACGCCGTCGCTGCGGGCCGCGATCGCGGCCAACAACGCCGCGACCGAGCAGATCCTGGTCGACCAGCTCGTCGCCGACGGAACCGATCCGGCCGCTGCCCGGGTCGCGGCGGCTGCCGTGCTGGCCGGTATCACCGCCGCGCTGCTGCAGTGGTCCCGGCACGACGACACGGCGCTGACCGACGCGGTATCGGCGGCCCTGGACACCCTTGCGGCCCGCCGATGAACCGCATCCAGGCCGACGCCGTCACCCGGCGTTTTCCCGGCGGAGCCGGCATCACCGGCATCGACCTGCACGTCGCCTCCGGGCAGATCCACGCCCTGGTCGGGCTCAACGGAGCCGGCAAGACCACCCTCATGCGCGTGCTACTGGGCATGTTGCGCCCCGACCAAGGCACCGTCACCGTCAACGGCCGCCCGCTGGCGTCGGCCGACTGGTCGCGCGTGGGGCACCTGGTCGAGACCCCGCTCGCCTACGGTGAACTCGACGGCCGCGCCAACCTGGTCCTGGCGGCCCGCCTGCACGGAGCCTCCCGCATCCAGGCCCTGCGGATGGCCGAGGCGGTCATGGCCGAGCTCAACCTGACCGGCTACGCGGGCGTGCGGGCGCGGCGGATGTCTCTGGGCAACCGCCAGCGCCTCGGCGTCGCTGCCGCCCTGCAGCACGACCCGCAGGTCATCGTCCTCGACGAGCCGACCAACGCCCTCGACCCCGCCGGGGTCATCCTGCTGCGCGAGGCGCTGCTGCGCCGCGCCGCAGCGGGCGCGGCGATCCTGGTGTCCAGCCACCACCTCGACGAGGTCGCCCGCATCGCCCATCGGATCACCGTCATCAACGCGGGCCGGGTCATCGGCGCCCTGGACCCGCACGGCGTCGACATCGAACGGTCGTTCTTCGCCCTCGTCCACGACGACGACACCCACCGGAGCCTGACATGAACCCGCGCACGCTGGCCACAGCGGTCGCCGTCGAAGCCCGCAAAGCCGCCGCGTCACGCGTGCTGACCAGCACCGCGATCCTGCTCACGCTCGGCGTCGGCGCACTCGCCGCAGCCACCACGGCAGCCGCCCGCAGCGGCAATCCGCAACTGGCGGCCAAGTTGGGGCCGATCGTGGCCGCGGGCGGCTGGCCGGGCGTACTCGACACCGCGACCCAGGTCACCGCAGCAGCCGCACTGCTCGCGTTCGGAGTTGCCCTGAGCTGGATGTTCGGCCGCGAGTTCACCGACGGCACGATCACCGGCCTGTTCGCCATACCGATCCCCCGAACCACCCTCGCCCTGGCCAAACTCGTCGTGTTCCTGCTGTGGGCTGCCGCGGTCGCCGCCGCAGTGACCGTCGCCGTCGCCGCCGCAGGCACCGCCACCCTCGGGCAGGTTCCTGGTGCCGACGACTGGGCAGGGCTGGCCCGGCTGTTCGCCCTGGCGTTGATGACCGCGACGCTCGCGATCCCGGCGGCGTGGGCGGCCACCGTCGGCCGCGGACTGCTGCCCGCCATCGCGGTGGTGGTCGGGCTGATGGCCGTCACCCAGATCGTGGTCGTCGCCGGTGCCGGCGGGGGCTGGTTCCCTCCGGCAGCCCCGGCGCTGTGGGCCCTGCTGCCGGACACCGTCACCGCCGGACAGCTCCTGCTCGCGGCGATCTTTCCCACCGTGTTCGGGCTGCTGACTCTGCGTTGCTGGCACCGGCTGCAGCTCGACCGCTGAATGCCGGCGCACCCGGCGGGTGATGTGATCCGGGCGTGGGACATGCCCCGGCCGGCACCCCACCCGGCCCTGACCTCGGCGCGCCGCTCCGACCGGCCACGCGTGCCACCACAGCCACGGCCCCCGCCGGTAGCGGCTGCTCGGTCGTGTCGTGTCGTGTCGTGCTGGACTGTTCAGCGGCGATCGGCGACCGGGTCGCGATCGTGCGCGACGGGCGCCTCGCGGCCGTCGAACGGGTCGAGTCCCTGGGCCGGCGGGCCGTACGCACCGTCGAGATCCACTTCGACGGACCGGTCGACGCGGCCGAGTTCGCGGCCCTGCCCGGCGTCAGTGACGTGACAGTGTCCGGGCCGGTGCTGCGCTGCACCGTCGACGGCCGCCTCGACCCGCTGATCAAAGCCGCCGCCCGGCATGAGGTCGTCGACCTGCTGTCGACCGAACCGGACCTCGAAGAGACGTTCCTCAGCTTCTACTACCACTCCGAAGGAGCAGGCGATGTCCCCGCTGGTGCGTAAGACCTGGCGCGACGACCGCCGCGCCATCATCGGGTGGGCCGTCGGCATCGCCGCGTTCACCACGATCTACACCTCGTTCTACGCCAACTTCGCCGGCGCCGCGCAGCTCAAGGACGACGCGCTGCCGGCGGGCATGAAGGACTTCCTGTCCATCCAGGACATGACCTCCGGCGCGGGCTACCTGCAGGCCACCGTGTACAGCCTGGTCGGGCCGCTGCTGGTGGTCATGGCCGCGCTGATCCTGGCGGTGCGTACCATCCCCCGCCCGGAGGAGGACGGCGGCATCGAGCTGCTGATGGTCAACCCACTGTCGCGGCGCGCGTTCGCGACGCGGCGGCTGCTGGCGACCTTGCTCAGCGTGACCGCGCTGGCGGCGATCCCCGGCGTGCTCGTACTGATGCTGGCACCGGGCGTCGGCATCGACGTGCCGGCCGGGAACATCGCCGCCGCCTCCGCCGGCCCGATCGGCCTGGCCTGGTGCTTCCTGGGTATCGCCTTCGCCGTCGGCGCGGCCACCGGCCGACGCGGCCTGGCCCTCGGCGTCACCGGCGCGCTGGCGGTCGCCACGTACGCCCTGCGCGGCATGTCCGGGCTGATCGACGGCGGACAGTGGCTGAAGTGGCTGTCGCCGTTCCACTACTTCATCGGCACCGACCCGCTGCACACCGGCTGGCACCCCGCCCACCTGCTCGCCCTGGCCGCAGTCGGCACCGCCGGGGCGGTCGCCGGGATCATCATGTTCGACAGCCGCGACGTCGGCGTCTGAACCCAGCGCCGCAGACAGCGGACGGCCCGCCGGCCGCCCGCTGTCCGCCCGCTCAAAGGACCAGGGATATGACCGACGACTCCCGCACGTGGCTCGCCGATGCCTGCGCGCGACTGCTCGACGACCCGGCACAACCGCGGGCCTCGGCCGACCGGCGCCGCGGCGACACCGCGGCCGCGCTCGGCGCCCGAGCCGCGGCAGCGTCCATCACGATCGCCGACACCCTCGACACGCTGCTGGCAGCCGCCGAGCAGCACTACGCCGCCGGTGTCGGCCCGGCCGCACCCGCCGACCCCGCCGCGCTGCTGTCACAGCTGCGCACGGCCACCGCGGCCGTCCTCGACGGCTACCACCGCAGTGCCCGCGACGAGACAACCTCCCGTGACACCGAACGTGCCACATTCATCGACGACCTGCTCGCCGCACACCCCGACCCCGGCAGTCTGGCCGCCCGCGCCCAGCGGTACGGGATCCGCCTTTCCGGGCAGCACACCGTCGTCGTCGCCCACGTCCCGGGGATGTCCGCGGCCGCCGCGCACACGGTCGACGACGGCCTCGCCGCGCGGTTCGGGGCCGCCAACATCCTCACCAGCGCCCGCGGCGAGCAGCTGATCTGCGTATGCGCCGGCGGCTTGCGCGGCGTGCCCGCGGAACTGGCCCGGCACCTGCACGCCCTGCGGCCGGCCGGCGCCTGGCAGATCGCCGTCGGACGCACCCACCCCGGGCTGGCCGGGCTGACCACGTCACTGGACGAGGCCCGCAACGCCCTGCACCTGGCCGACCGGCTCGGGTTCACCAGCCCGGTGCTGCACGCGGCGGACCTGCTGGTCTTCCCGGTGCTGCTGCGCGACCGCGACGCGATCACCGACCTGGTCACCACCGTCCTGGGCCCGCTCACGCAGGCGCGTGGCGGCGCGCAGTCATACCTGGACACCCTTGCCGTGCTGTTCGACAACGAAGGCAACCACACCGCCACCGCCCGGCAGCTGCACATCAGCGTCCGCGCCGTCACCTACCGACTCGACCGTGTGCACGCCCTCACCGGATACCACCCTGGCGAAGCCACCCAGCGGTTCACCCTGCACACCGCCGTACTCGGCGCCCGCCTACTCGGCTGGCCGAACGACGTCGGCCACTGACCACGCCGCCTGTCGGCGACCACCAGGCAAACGACCGGCCGTCCCAGCCGATGATCACCGAGTCGCACGGCCGGTGATCATGCGGGTAGGGTGGGGCGCAGGTGTGCCGGGAAGCCTGGTCGGCGAATTAATGATGCTGACCAACTGGAGGCCCGTATGTCCCCCTCTGCACCCATCAAGGTGATCTTCGGACGGGGATCGTGGCCCGAAACCCGGCGCCTGGCCGACATCCTGCGCCAGGAAACCGTCGGCGGAGCACTGCTGCTCGCCGCAGCCGTAACCGCGATGATCTGGGCGAACAGCCCCTGGGCGCCCGCCTACGACGCACTGCGGGAGTTCACCGTCGGCCCGGCAGCCCTGCACCTGGACCTGCCGCTGGGCGTCTGGGCCGCCGACGGGCTACTGGCCGTCTTCTTCTTCGTCGCCGGACTCGAACTCAAACGCGAATTCGTCGCCGGTGACCTACGCGAACCCCGCCGCGCCGTCGTGCCGGTCGCCGCAGCCGTGGGCGGTGTGATCGTCCCCGCGCTGATCTACCTGGCCGTCAACCACGCCGATGAGACCACCGCAGGCGGCTGGGCCATCCCCACCGCCACCGACATCGCCTTCGCCCTTGCCGTGCTCGCCGTCATCGGCCGTAACCTGCCCTCGGCACTGCGCACGTTCCTGCTCACCCTCGCCGTCGTCGACGACCTCATCGCCATCGTCATCATCGCCGTCTTCTACACCCAGAGCCTGCACCTGCTGCCCCTGGCCGCAGCGCTGCTCCCGCTGGCCGCCTTCGCGGTACTCGTCCAGCGCCGCCACCGCTCCCCATGGCTGCTGCTGCCCCTGGCCGCCGCGACCTGGGCCCTCGTGCACGCCTCCGGCGTCCACGCCACCGTCGCCGGGGTGCTGTTGGCCTTCACCGTCCCGGTCCGCTCCCGCCCCGACGGCGACGCGCAGGGCGCACACGACCCCGGCCTGGCCGGTCATTTCGAGCACCGGCTGCGCCCGATCTCCGCCGGCGTCGCCGTGCCCGTCTTTGCGCTCATGTCGGCAGGTGTGACCATCGGCGGCCTGAGTGGCCTGACCGACGCCCTCACCTCCCGTGTCGCCGTCGGCATCACCGCCGGGCTGGTCATCGGCAAGACCGTCGGCGTGCTGGTGGCCACCGTGCTGGTCGCCCGGTTCACCGCCGCCACCCTCGACGAAGGCCTCACCTGGTCCGACGTCCTCGGCCTGGCGGTACTCGCCGGAATCGGCTTCACCGTCTCCCTCCTGATCGGCGAACTCTCCTTCGGGCTCGGCACCGAGGCCGACTCACAGGCCAAGATCGCCGTGCTCACCGGGTCAGTGGTAGCCGCAGCCTTGGCCACCATCGTCCTGCGGGCACGCGCCCGCGTCTACCAGCGCATCGCCGAAGCCGAACGGCTCGACACCGATAACGACGGCATCCCGGACGTCTACGTCGTGACACCCACGGCCACCAATCGCTGACAACGGTGCGAACGCCGCGGTGTTCGCGTTCGGCGTCGGCATCATTCTCCCGTACTGCGATCGTCGTCGACTGCCACGGCACCATCTCCGGCACCCTGACTGCCCCCATCACCACCGTCGCCCGACCCTGCCTGACCGCCGTACCCGCCCTGGCGGCCTGCGGCTATCAATGACCTCACGGCTCCCGGGCAATAGCCCACCTGATGCTGACGTAGAAGATCTCCGTGCCGTCGGTTGTCGTTACCGTGCCCACCCGGTGCCTCCCGAAACCAAATGCGCATGAATAATGACTCAGCGTAGTCACCGGCGGGGTGTCGTGTTAATTACGCGCCGCTCAAGGCGCCCAGCCGAAAAGGCGATCCGGCGTGCTGCATCCGGTGGGACGGACCGCGCCTGTGGGAGAACGCGGTGGTGGTGGCCGCATGGGGCACCGGCGCGCGCCGGATTCGGATTGTCGGCTACTTGAACTCGATGACGAGTCGACCGCGGACCCCTCCGGCTTCCAGCAGCCGATGGGCTTGCGACGCGTGCTCCGGTTCGAAGGATTCGGCGACGCGCAGGCTGAGCCGTTTCTGATCGGCCAGTTGTCGCAGTCGGTCCAGTTTGTCGCGGACTCCGTCGTAATCATGCACGTGGACGTCGACAGACTTGACCCCGTAGCCCGCGGCCGCCAGGTCGAAGGCGGGCCGGTCGGGAATGTCGCGGACGTGGGCCAGGCTGCCGCCGCCGCGAATCGCGGCGAGTAGGGGAGTTCCGATGAGCGCGGCATCGACCACGGCGTCGACTCCGGAGTCGGTGAGGGCGCGGAAGCGTTCGGCGACGGCCGGTCCCCGGTCGACGACGCTGTCGGCGCCGAGCGCGTAGACGAGTGCCGCGTCGCGGGGAGCGGCGTCGGCCAGCACGCGGTGGCCTGCCGCTTTGGCCAACTGCACCGCGTAGCCGCCGACCGCGCCCGCGGCCCCGGTGACGGCGAGCGTGCCACCCACAGCGAGATCGAGCTGGTCGAGGGCGCGCAGCGCGGTCAGCCCGTTCATCGGCAGCGTGGCCGCTTCCGCGTGGCTCGTCCCGGCGGGTGCCGGGACCACCCAGGCTTCGGGAAGCACGACCCACTCCGCGTACCCCCCGCCGGCTGCCCGGGTCGGGTTGATCATCGCCATGACGCGGTCACCGATGGCGAGGCTCGTCACCGTGTCGGGGCCGATCTCGTCGATTGATCCGGCGACGTCGAGGCCGGGAATGACCGGCCGGGTGCCGTGCTGGCGGATGGGCGTGTACCCGGCCCGGATGAGCGTGTCGGCAGGGTTGACCGCTGCGGCACGTACGCGGATCCGGACCTCGCCCGGGCCTGCGTGCGGGGTGGGTAGCTCGACGATCCGCAGCACGTCAGGTCCTCCGTGCTGCATGAGCCCGATGGCCTTCATGCGAACTCCTTCCTGCTGCGCCGGCTGATCGCGACGCGTCGTCACGCGAGGGCCTGGGCGGTGCCGTCGGCCGAGGACCGCCGCATGGCCTCGATGAACCGGTGCCGGCGCAGGGCGAGCTCGAAGTCGGGCACGGTCCGGGTGCCCTCGGCGATGTCGCGGGCGAGGTGGTCGTAGAGGCGGGCGACGTTGGCGGCCGGGGTCGGTGCGAGGGCTGCCGGTACGTCGTCGGTATAGGCGGCGGGGATCTCGATGGGTGCCACGGTGGTGTCCGTGCCGCGGCCGCCGGCCAGGGCGAGCTGAGCGACCTGCATGTTGCCCCACGCCGCGGTCAGGACGAGGTCGCCGTCGGTGCCGTTGATCTCCCACCGGAAGTTGTCACCGCGTGAGGTGCCGCCGCGGTAGAACACCGATGCCGCGGCGCCCGAGGCCAGGGTGCCGATGATGGCGACCTGGTCGGGGGCTGTGACGGCGATGCGGCTGCCGTCCTCGGTCACCGTGGCCTCATGGCGTCCGACGACGAGGTTGGCCGAGGCCGTGTCGAGTTCGCCGAGCACGTGGTGGAACGGGTCGAGGGCGTGCATGGTGGCGGAGGTGAGCGTGTTGGCGCCCTTGCTGTCGTCGAACCAGTAGGCCTGGCTGTGGCTGGCCACCTCGCCTCCCCACACCATCCCGGAGCCGACCATGGTCGTGCCCAGCACCCGGCCCAGGTAGCCCTGGTGGATCAGGTCCCGGGCGAGGCGCACCTGTGGGGCGTAGCGGCCCTGCAGGCCGACCACGGTGCGGACGCCGGACGTGCGGGCCAGTTCGGCCAGTTGCTCGGCCTCGACCAGGCCGTTTCCCAGTGGCCATTCGCTGTAGACCGCTTTGCCCGCGCGCAGCGCCGCGGAGATGACCTCAAGGTGCTGGGTGACCTGCGATGCGACCACCACCAGATCGACGTCAGGGCGGGCGATGAGGTCGCGGGCGTTGTCGAAGCCGGGTACCCCGTACCTGGCCGACGCGGCCTCAGCCGAGCTGCGCCTTGACGTGCTCACGGCGCGCAGCTCGAAAGCCGGTGACGCGGCGATGACCGGGATGTGGGAGATGGATGCCCACGATCCTGGTCCGATGATGCCTACACCTGTCGGGTTCATGTTGTTTCTCCAGCTTTAGTTGCATCCGGGGCGGCAGGGAGGAAGCCTGCCGGAACCCGGCCGACGTTACGCGAATATGGAACGCCCGACAAAGAAAAGGGCGCAGATCACACAAAGTCTCTCTCCGCAGGGTACCTAATTTCTGCTTCGATAAGCCCGCTATAGACAGATAGTGGCGATACTTGCCCGATTCTGACCGGCTCTCCACGTCGGCTAACTTGTCAAACTGTTCCAGAATCGGTTACCCTGACGTCATGGCACGTCAGCGTGAGTTCGACCTCGACACGGCTGTGGCCGCAGCGATGGACGTGTTCCGGAGCAAGGGGTACGAGGGAACGTCGATGCGAGACCTCGCCGAGGCCACCGGCCTGGGCAGCGGCTCGCTGTACGCCGCCTTCGGCAGCAAGGACGGCCTCTACCTTGCCGCCCTCGACCTGTACCGCCAGCGGTACGCCAACCCGATCGCCGACCTGATGCGCTCCGGCGAGAACGCTCGCGACGTGATCCGGGAGATGTTTGTCAGCGTCGTCGACGAGATCGCACGTGACGGGCACCGGCAGGCGTGCCTGATCATCGGGGCCGCCATGGAACGCGCCCACAACGATCTGCGGGTCGCCGAACGGCTCCAGTCGTCCACCCAGGCCCTCCAGCTCGCGATCTACGACGTGCTCGCCCAGGGGCAGCTTCGCGGTCAGGTCCCCGTGGACCGCAGCGCCGCCGACCTTGCCGCATTCCTGGTGACAAACCTGCAGGGACTGCGGGTGATGGGTGCCATCAACCCGGACCGGGCCGCACTCATGCGCTCGGCAGAGGTAGCCCTTCAAACCGTGTTCGCTCCCAACGCCACGACGTGACCTCCGCATCGTCAGGTACGCGGCACGTGTTCACCGCTCTGGCGCAGGCGCAACAGCAGCACGGCGGGCCCCACCGGGCGCATCGCCGTCACGCGCGATCAGCACCCAGGGCCCTGCCCGGCGTCTAGTGTGCGAAGAGGGCAGATAGAACCTGCTCGCCAAGCGTCGTCACTCGCTGAATCCGGATGAGGCGGCCGAAACTTCGCATCGGACGGGGGTCAGGCACGCATGTCTGCGACGGTGCACGGGCTGTACGGCCGCCGAGCCGAGTGCGAGACCCTCGACCGACTCATCAAGGACGTCCAGGCAGGCCACCATGCCGTTCTGGTACTTCGCGGCCATTCCGGCGAGGGCAAGACGGCTCTGCTGGACTACCTGGCAGACGCGGCGGCTCAACATGGCCGGGTCGTTCGGGTCGCCGGCGTCGAGGCCGAGATGGAGCTCGCCTACGCCGGGTTGCAGCAGCTGTGCGCGTCGATGTTCGACCAGCTGGACGCTCTGCCTGTGCCGCAGCGTGACGCGCTGCGGGTCACGTTCGGCCTCGCCGAGGGGGCGGCCCCGGATCGTTTCCTGGTCGGTCTGGCGGTCCTGACGCTCCTGTCGGATGTGGCATCCCAGCAGCCCCTGTACTGCGTGGTCGATGACGCCCAGTGGCTCGATCGGGCGTCGGTGCAGGCGCTGGCGTTCGCGGCGCGACGGTTGCAGGCCGACCCGGTAGCGCTGGTGTTCGCGGTGCGCCGGCCCAGCGGTGAGCGCGAGCTGGTCGGGTTGCCCGAGCTGAACGTGGCCGGCCTCAGCCACGCCGATGCGCGCCTGCTGCTGGCGTCGGCGGTGCACGGCAGGCTCGACGAGCGCGTATGCGACAGGATCGTCGCGGAGACCCGGGGTAACCCGCTGGCGCTGCTGGAGCTGCCGCGAGGGCTGACCCCGGCGGAGCTGGCGGGCGGCTTCGGGCTGCCCGATGCGCAGCCGCTGGCGAGCCGCATCGAGCAGGGCTTCGTACGGCGGCTGCGGCCGCTGCCCGCGCAGGCCAGGCAGCTCTTACTGGTCGCGGCCGCGGAGCCGATCGGCGACCCGACCCTGCTGCGGCGGGCCACCGCCGAGCTGGGGCTGGCCGACGACGCGGCGACGCCCGCCGAGGCCGCGGGTCTGATCGAGATCGGAACGCGGGTGCGGTTCCGGCACCCGCTGGTGCGGTCGGCTGTCTACCGAGCCGCCACGCTGACCGAACGCCGGCGAGTGCACCAGGTGTTGGCTGATGCGACCGACGCGGTGGCCGATCCGGACCGCCGCGCGTGGCATCTCGCCGCCGCCGCACCCGCACCTGACGCGGCGGTGGCCGAGGAACTGGAACGCTCGGCGGAGCGGGCGCAGGCGCGCGGCGGTGTCGCGGCCGCGGCCGCGTTTCTGGAGCGGGCGACGGAACTGACCCCCGATCCGGCCCGACGTGGTGCTCGTGCGCTGGCCGCGGCGCAGGCCAAGTTCGACGCCGGGGACATCGACACCACCCGCGAGCTGCTCGCCACGGCGGAGATGAGCGCCCTGGACGGCCTGCAGCGGGCGAGGGTCGAACGCCTTCGAGCCCAGCTGGCGTTCGCCGGCAGCCGGGGCAGGGACGCGCCACCGCTGCTGCTCGGTGCCGCCGAGCGGCTGTCGGCCCTCGACGCCGCGATGGCGCGGGAGACGTACCTGGAAGCGCTGCTGGCCGCGATCTACGCGGGGCGCCTCGGCGACGGTGAAGGCGTGCTCGCGGTCGCGAAGGCGGCCCTGTCCGCACCCGCCGCCGCCGAACCCCCGCGCGCCGTCGATCTGCTGTTGGACGGCCTGGCGACCCGGTTCGCGCACGGATATGTGCGGGCCGTGCCCATCATCCAGCGTTCCCTGTCCGCGTACCGCTCCGAGTACCACCGGCTGACCTGGGTATGCCTGGCGACCTCGGGTGCCGCGATGGACCTGTGGGACGATCAGGCCTGGCTGGAACTGGCCACCCGCCAGGTGCAGCTGGCGCGTGAGGCCGGCACGTTGAACCTGCTTCCGCTGGCGCTGGACTACCTGGCCGGCTGGCATGTCCAGGCCGGTGAACTGGCCGGGGCGGCGACCCTGCTGGAGGAGGCGGCGGCCCTCAACGCGGCGGTGCAGGTGGCGCCGCCGCCGTTCACGTCGCTGATCCTGGCCGCCTGGAGGGGCGACCGAGACGGTGTCGACGAACTACAGCGGGACAGCATCCGGGACGCGTCGGCGCGGGGCGAAGGCAACGCGCTGGCGATGATGGAGTACGCGACGGCGGTGCTGCACAACGGTCTCGGCCTGTACGGGTCGGCGCTGGACGCCGCGCGTGATGCCGGTGCGGGAGACGAGCTGGCGACCGGACCGTGGGCGCTGGCGGAGCTGGTGGAGGCCGCGGCAAGGGCCGAGCAGCCCGGCGTCGGCGAGCAGGCGATGCGGCGGCTGGCGCAGCGGACCCGGGCCAGCGGAACGCAGTGGGCGCTGGGCGTAGAGGCCCGGTGTCGTGCCCTGCTGAGCGAGGGGGCGGCTGCCGAGACGCTGTACCGGGAGGCGATCGAGCGGCTGGAGGACTGCCGGATGGCAGCGCACCTGGCACGCGCGCATCTGGTGTACGGCGAGTGGCTGCGCCGGCAGCGGCGCCGCGCGGACGCCCGCGAACACCTGCACCGCGCCCACGACATGCTCACCCGCATGGGTGCCGAGGCGTTCGGTGAACGCGCCCGCAGCGAGCTACTGGCAACAGGCGAGACCGTCCGCAGACCGAGCGCGGCGACGGCTGCCGACCTCACTGCCCAGGAGGCTCTGATCGCCCGGCTAGCCAGCGCCGGGTACACCAACCCGGAGATCGGCGCTCAGCTGTTCCTCAGCCCGCGCACGGTCGAGTGGCACCTGCGCAAGGTCTTCGCGAAGCTCGCCATCAACTCCCGCCGCGAACTGCGCAACACACCGCTGCGGGCCAAGGCCGCCCTGCCGGTGTAGCCGCACCGCCATGCCAGGGGTTCGTGCAGGGCTGACCAGGGACTTTGACGGGTTCAGCAGCGGCCGTCGGGCGCGACACTTGATCCATGGGACCGGCCGCGACGCCGGTGGCGTACCGAACGTCGCCGGCCACCACGGCGGGATCGACAGGAGGAAGTCCATGCCGTTCGTCAACGTCAAACTAGTCGAGGGTGTGTTCACCGAGGAGCAGAAGCACGCCCTGGCCGCAGACCTGACCGACGTGATGGTCAAGCACGAGGGTTCCGAGGCGTTCCGCGACGTCGTGTGGGTGCTCATCGAAGAACTGCACCCCGACGGCTGGCACATCGGCGGCGAGCCGTTCCGCGGCCCGAAGTCGCTGATGCAGGCACTGGCCCACGCCAAGGCGACATACGAGTCGATCGAGGGCAATCCCACCACCCGCCAGGAGTTCGCGGCGGTCGCCCCGCCGGCCGGCCCGAGCACGCGAAACGGTCGCGCATGAGCAGCGGGCAGGCGGCGATGCGAGCGGTCGGCCTGACCGAGTACGGCGGCCCCGAGGTGCTGCGGGTGGTGGACATACCCCGCCCCCAGGCCGGCCCCGGGCAGGTCCGGGTGCGGGTCCGTGCGGCGGCGGTGAACCCCGCCGACACCCTGCTGCGGGCCGGGTACCTCGCGAACCTGATGCGCGAGCTCAGCCCGCCCTACATACCGGGCCAGGACATCGCCGGAACCGTCGACCAGATCGGCCCAGGCGCCGACGCCCGACTCCGGATCGGCGACCGGGTCATGGCGATGGTCATCCCGATCCGGGCCGACGGCGGCGGGTACGCCGAACACGTCGTGCTCGACGCCGACTGGGTCACCCCGGCACCGGCCGGCACCAGCCACGCCGAGGCGGCGACACTGCCGCTCAACGGGCTGACCGCGTTACTGGCGCTGGACGAACTCGGCCTGCCGGCCGGGGCGAGCCTGGCGGTCACCGGCGCGGCGGGCGCACTGGGCGGCTACCTCGTGCAGCTGGCCAAACACCGCGGACTGCGGGTCCTCGCCGACGCACTACCGGCCGACGTACCGCTGGTCAGCAAGCTGGGCGCCGACGAGGTCGTGGCCCGCGGCGACGGCGTCGCCGCGCGCCTGGCCCAGGCCGCCGGCGGGCCCGTCGACGCGGTCGCCGACGCCGCCGTCATCGGCGACGCACTGTTCGAGGCGGTACGCGACGGCGGCGCATTCGCGCAGTTCCGCGGATCGGGCGAGCCCGGCGGCGGGCTGCACACCCCGCAGCGCCCGATCACGGTCCACCCGGTGTTCGTTCCCGACTACGGCGGCCGGGCAGACAAGCTCGACGAGCTGCGCCGGCTGGCCGAGGCCGGGGTGCTGACCCCGCGTGTCGCGCAGGTCCTGCCACCGGAGCAGGCACCGCTGGCCCACCGGCTACTGGAAGCCGGCGGCGTACGCGGACGCCTGGTACTGGCCTTCTGAAAACCCGTCACGCAGCGACAGGAGAAGCTTTACATGACCGATCATCTGGTGCGGCAGCTGCTCGACGTGGAGGCCATCAAGCAGCTCAAGGCGCGCTACTTCCGCTACGTCGACACCAAGCAGTGGACGGAACTGGCCGCGCTGTTCACCGCCTCGCCCACATCGACTTCGGCGACGTCGTCTTCACCGACGCCACCGAGTTCGCGACCTCGACCGGGCGCCTGATCGGCCAGACACCGACCGTGCACCACGGACACATGCCCGAGATCGAACTGACCGGCCCGGACATCGCCACCGGCGTGTGGGCCATGGAAGACCTGGTCACCGTGCCCAGCGGCCCGCACACGCCATACGGCCACCACGGCTACGGCCACTACCACGAGACGTACCAGCGGGTGGACGGGCAATGGCGGATCGCCCGGCTCAAGCTCACCCGCCTGCGCCTGGACCCCCTGGACGAAACCGACCCACGGCGCCTGGCCGGCGCCCGTCTCGAACAGGCCGCGTCCGGCAATCGGAGCGTCGGCACAGGGCACCACGAAAGGAGCAGCTCGTGAGCATCACCGACACCACCAGCGGCAAGCCGACGGTGGTCCTCGTCCACGGCGCGTTCGCCGAGTCCGCCAGCTGGAACGGCGTCATCGCCGCCCTGCTCGGCGACGGCTTCCCCGCGATCGCGGTCGCGAACCCGCTGCGCGGCGTCAAGTACGACGCCGACTACCTGCGCAGCGTTCTCGCGCAAATCCAGGGCCCGATCGTGCTGGTCGGGCACTCCTACGGCGGCACCGTCATCACCAACGGCGCCACCGGCAACGGCCAGGTCAAAGCCCTGGTCTACGTCGGCGGATTCGCCCCCGACACCGGCGAGAGCGCCGCCGAGCTCGCCGGACGCTACGAAGGCGGCAGCCTCGGCGAAACACTCACCGCCGTCAAGCTGCCCACCGGCGAGACCGACCTCTACATCCGCCAGGACCGCTACCACGCGCAGTTCGCCGCCGACTCGCCTGCCGCCGACGCGGCGGTCATGGCGGTCACCCAGCGGCCCATCGTGGAATCCGCGCTCAACGAGCCGTCCGCCGAGCCCGCCTGGCGGGCGATCCCGTCGTGGTTCCTGTTCGGCAGCGAGGACAAGAACATTCCCGCGGCCGTGCAGCGGTTCATGGCCGAACGGGCCGGGTCCCGGCGGACCGTGGAACTGGCCGGCGGCTCGCACACCGTCGGTATTCCCGAAGCCGCCGCTGTCGTGGAGCTCATCCGCGAAGCAGCGGCCGCGGGCCGCTAAGCCGTCGGCGGCACCGGACACGACGACATCGACATAGATGAGGGGTATGGCACATGCGTGCTGTGGTACTGCGGGAGTTCGGCGACCAGCTGAAGGTCAGCGAGATCGACAAGCCGGTCGCCGGCCCGGGCCAGGTGCTGGTGCGGGTGGCGGCCAGCGGCGTCAACCCGCTGGACACCAAGATCCAGGCGGGCAAGGCGGCCCACGCGAAGACGCGCCTGCCGGCGGTCCTCGGCCTGGACCTGGCCGGGACAGTCCAGGCGGTCGGCACGGGTGTGGCCGGATTCCAACCCGGTGACGAGGTCTACGGGCTCACCGGCGGGGTGGGCGACCTGCCGGGCTCCCTTGCGGAGTACGCAGCCGTGGACGCCCGGCTGCTGGCGCTCAAGCCGAAGTCGCTGACCATGCGCCAGGCGGCCGCGCTGCCGCTGGCCGTCATCACCGCCTGGGAAGGGCTCGTCGACCGGGCCGCTGTGAAGGCCGGTCAGCAGGTCCTCGTACACGGTGGCGCGGGCGGCGTCGGCTCCGCAGCCGTGCAGATAGCCCGCGCTCGCGGCGCCCAAGTCTACGCGACCGGCTCCCCGCGCAGCCTCAAGGCCATCGAGGCCCTTGGCGCGACGCCGATCGACTACACCAGCGTCCCCGTCGAGCAGTACGTGCAGCAGCACACCGGCGGCGAAGGCTTCGACATCATCGTCGACACCGTCGGCGGGGCCACCCTCGACGCGTCGTTCGCGGCCGCCCGCACCTACACCGGCCACGTCGTCAGCGCGCTCGGGTGGGGCACCCACTCGCTGGCTCCCCTGTCGTTTCGCGCAGCGACCTACTCCGGGATCTTCACGCTCCTGCCGATGCTCACCGGCCGCGGCCGCGAACACCACGGCCATATCCTGCGCGAAGTCGCTGCGCTCGCTGACGCGGGGGCGCTGGTGCCACTACTCGATCCTCGCCGCTTCACCTTGGACGACGTGACCGAGGCGCACGCGGCGGTCGCGGCCGGCACCACCGCCGGCAAGATCGTCCTGGACGTCACCGACCACGCCTGATGCCGTGAGCGGTCCGGCGGGGATGTCCGACACTGCCTTCCGCCCACCGCCCCGGCGCACGCACCACGGAGGTGCTCAGGCCGGGAACTTCGCCTGACGAACACGATGGGAGTCACCTGATGTCCAGCACCGATTATGAGAGCGGCCGGATCGGCCTGCTTCTCATCGACACGGTCAACGAGGTTTTCGCGGAGAAGGGCAAGAGCTACGCAGAATTCAAGGACGAGTTCGAGCGGATCGGCACCTTCGAGAACCTCAAGCGGTTGCTCGCCGGAGCACGCGCGCAGCGCATGCCGGTGTTCTTCGCACCCATGTCCTTCACCGAGGAGGACTACACCACCTGGCGCTACATCTGCGGCATCCAGCAGGAGATGTACGACAACCGCCTGTTCGAGGCCGGCACCTGGAACGCCGACTTCCACCCCGACCTGTCGCCGGAGCCCGGCGAAATCGTCGTCTCTCCGCACAAGAACATCGACGTCATCGCCACCACCGACCTCGACACGCAACTCAGACAACACGGCGTGCAGTACGTGGCGGTCGCGGGCATGGTCGGGACCATGTGCGTGGAGTCCACGGCCCGCACCGCGATGGAACGCGGCTACCACGTCACCACGTTCACCGACGCGACAGCCGCAGCCGGGGGGCGGCCGGCCTACGACGCGATGATCCTGCGCTACCCGCTGATCTCACACGCGACGCTGACCGTCGACGACTTCCTCGACGCGACATCACACGCACGCTGACCACAACGCTAGGCGTGAACGAGTTCGCAGATCCGACCGCCAAGCCTTATGGCCGAAGCACGCCCGGCGGGTCCCAGAGATCCGCCGGGCCCGATACCCGATGCGAAGCGGGCCGACGCGGCAGCGACTGCGCCGTACGGCTAGCCAGCCAACAGTCTGATCAGATCACTGCTGGTGAACACACCCACCGGCGTGCCGTCACCGTCGACGACCGCAACCGCGTCGCTGTGACAGGCGTGCATCACACGAGCGGCGTCACGGACTCGCGCGTCGGCACTGACGGTCGCACTGTCGTGGTCGAGCACGGCCCCGACAGTGACCGTGGCGAGGCCGGCGGGATCCGCTGACCAGGCAGCCGCGACCGACCTCGCAGCCAGTACGCCGAGGCACCGGCCGACTGTGTCGACGACCGCGAGGTGACGCACACCGGCGTGCAGCATCGTGGCCATGGCCCGGTCGAGGCTGACATCGGCACCGGCGGAGACCACTGGGCGGCTCATCACCTGTGAGATCGGCCGGCGGGCCCACTGCGGCGTCGGATCGTCGCCACGTACCGGCGCCGCGAAGATCGCCTTCATCGCGACGCCCCCTCGGTCGCCGCCGGGACCGCGTCGGCGGCCGGCCGCGGCGGCCCGGGCACCGGGATGACCACCACCGGACACGGTGCGCTGGCGATGCACGCCTCGCTGACCGAACCGAGGATGGTGTGGTGGACACGGCCATGACCGTGGCTACCCAGCACGAGCAGGTCCGCGGTCCGCGCCGCAGCGACGAGGACGTCGGCGGGCCGACCCTCGACGACCTCCGCAGCCACGCTCACCCCGTGACGGACGGGCTGGGCCCGCACCTCCCGGTCAAGGGTCAGCTGCGCCGACTCCTGGCAGGCCCGCGCGTCTGCCAGAGGCGTGCTGGGATCGCCCCACCACCAGGACAGCACCGCCTGCTCCAGCGCCCACGCGAGTGCGCGCCGGCCGCCCTGCGAGCCGTCGACTCCGACGACGATCTGCCGCACAGCCATGTCGATCACATCCCTCGGCCATTCGTTCACCTTCAGGGTGCGCCCGGTCCCGTTCTTCTCGGCAGGGCCGAAAGACCCTCCGCTGCTTCTCGCCGGCTGGCGGCTGTGCGGATCCTCGCCCTGGCGCCGACGGGCCCGTCGGCGCCGCAGAACTCTGCCGGAGGTCAGCGGCTGGTTGCCTGCCGCAGCTGCGACGCGATCTGCGTCGCCCAGGCGCCGATGCGTGCAGCGTTGCGGAAGTCCCCGCCGCGGCCGTTGCGGACCATGGCGCGGGCGGCAAATCCTCTGGCCTGGTCGGTCAGCCGACCGCCGAACGTCACGTGCTCGCGGGCAGCGAGCCGGCGAACCGCGTCGGCGGCGTGCGGCACTGGCGGGATGTCGGTGTGGTCGGCGCTGTCGTCGAGCGGTCCGCTACTGAAGACGTACACCGGGCGGCCGTGGAGCGCGGCTGCGTGGCGGCGGGCGAAGACGCGTGCGTCGCCATGCCATCTGCCGTTGTAGATTGCACCGCCGATGATGACGGCGTCGTAGCCGTCGACGGTGTGCACCTGCGCGGCCGGGCTGGTGTGGGCGGCGACGCCCGCGTCACGTAAGGCGGCGGCGATCATGTCGGCGATGCCTGCGGTGGAGCCGTTGTCGCTGCCATAGGCGACCAGGACGAGCAGGGGTTTCATAGCTGTCTCCGGGGCGGCGGTTCGGTGGGGGCTGGTCAGTAGGTGGTGATCCCACGGGCTCGGAATACGGCACGGGCCCGTTCGACGGCGTCGGCGTCGGGTGGCGACACGTGCGCGAGGGGGAAGTCCAGTCCGAGGACGGTGTACTTGTGGGCGCCGAGGCGGTGGAAGGGCAGTACCTCGACCCGCTGGACTGCGTTGAGGGAGGCGACGAAGCCGGCGAGCGCTTCGACGTTGGCGGGTGCGTCGGTGAGTCCAGGGACGAGCACGAATCTGATCCACATGGGTTTGCCCAGGGCGGACAGCCTGCGGGCGAACCGCAGGGTCGGCCCGACGCTTCCGGTGCGGGTGAGGTTGCGGTATGTGGCCGGGTCGAAGGACTTGATGTCGAGCAGGACCAGGTCGGTGGCGTCGAGGAGGGTGTCGTCGGCGTGGTCGCCGAGGTAGCCGCTGGTGTCCAGGGCGGTGTGCAGGCCGCGTTCGTGGCAGCGTCGCAGGACCTGACGGGTGAAGGCCGGCTGCTGCAGGGGTTCGCCGCCGGACAGGGTCACTCCCCCGCCGGCGACCTTGATGAACCGTTCGTACTTGCCGATCTCGTTGAGCAGCTGGTCGGTGGTGGTGGGTGTGCCGTTTCGGCGCAACCAGGTGTCGGGGCTGTGGCAGTACTGGCAGCGCAGCGGGCACCCGGCCAGGAACGCGACGAAGCGGGTGCCGGGGCCGTCCACCCCGGTCGACAGGTCGAACGAGTGGACGGCTCCGGTGACGGTGGTGGTCGGGGTGTTCACAGCGCGCCGTGGAAGGTCCGCGACAGCACGTCATGCTGCTGCTCGGGGGTGAGCCGCACGAAGTGGACCGCATACCCGGAGACCCGGATCGTCAGGTGCGGGTGCAGCTCAGGGTGTTCCATCGCGTCGAGCAGCGTGGCCCGGTCCAGGACGTTGACGTTCATGTGGAAGCCGCCGGCGTCGGCATACCCGTCGAGGACGCCGACGAGGTTGGTGATCTGTTCGTCGCGGTGGCGGCCCAGGCCGTCGGGAGTGACCGTCTCGGTCAGGGAGATGCCGTCGCGGGCGTCGGCGTAGGGCAGTTTCGCGACCGACAGGGCGGCGGCGACCATGCCGTGGCGGTCGCGTCCGTTCATCGGGTTGGCACCCGGCGCGAACGGTTCGCCGGCACGGCGGCCGTCGGGGGTGTTGCCGGTGTGGCGGCCGTACACGACGTTGGAGGTGATGGTCAGCACCGACAGGGTGGGTTCGGCGCCGCGGTAGGCGGCCTGCCGGCGGATCTTGTCCATGAAGGTGCGGACCAGCGCGACGGCGATGTGGTCGGCTCGGTCGTCGTTGTTGCCGAAGGTCGGGTAGTCGCCGTCGACGGTGTAGTCGATCGCGAGGCCGGTCTCGTCGCGCAGCACCTTGACGTTGGCGTGCCGGATCGCGGACAGGCTGTCGGCGGCCACGGACAGGCCGGCTATGCCGGTGGCGAGGAACCGGTGCACGGGGTAGTCGTGCAGTGCCATCTCCAGGCGTTCGTAGGCGTAGCGGTCGTGCATGTGGTGGATCACGTTGAGGGCGTCGACGTAGGTCTGCGCCAGCCAGTCCAGCGTGTGGTCGAATGCCACCATGACCTCGTCGTAGTCGAGGGTTTCGCCGCCGACGGGGGCCGTCGGCGGGGCGATCTGCTCGCCGGTGATCTCGTCGCGGCCGCCGTTGATCGCATACAGCAATGCTTTCGCCAGGTTGGCGCGAGCGCCGAAGAACTGCATGTCACGGCCGACGCGCATCGCCGACACGCAGCAGGCGATCGCGGTGTCGTCGTCGTAGGCGGGCCGGATGAGGTCGTCGTTCTCGTACTGGATGGCGCTGGTGTCCAGCGACACCTGGGCGCAGAACCGCTTGAACCCTTCGGGCAGCACTGGCGACCACAGCACCGTCAGGTTGGGTTCGGGGGCCGGGCCGAGGTTGTACAGGGTCTGCAGGTACCGGAAGCTGGTCTTGGACACCAGCGTCTCACCGTCGGGCCGCATGCCGCCCAACGCCTCGGTGACCCAGGTCGGGTCGCCGGAGAACAGCTGGTCGTACTCGGGGGTGCGCAGGAACCGGATGATGCGCAGCTTGATGACGAAGTCGTCGACCAGTTCCTGTGCGGCCTGCTCGGTCAGCGTCCCCTCGGCGATGTCGCGCTGCAGGTAGATGTCGACGAAAGTCGCCGTGCGGCCCAGCGACATCGCCGCACCGTTCTGCTCCTTGGCCGCGGCCAGGTAGGCGAAGTACAGCCACTGGATCGCCTCGCGGCCGTCGGCGGCCGGTCGGGAGATGTCATAGCCGTAGGCGGCGGCCATCTGCCGCAGCTCGCGCAGGGCTCGGATCTGCTCGGCGAGTTCCTCCCGGTCGCGGATCACGTCGTCGGTGGACCGGACGGCGTCAAGGCCGTCTCGTTGTTCGCGGCGGTCGTCGATGAGCCGCTGCACGCCGTATAGAGCGACGCGGCGGTAGTCGCCGATGATCCGGCCGCGGCCGTATGCGTCGGGCAGGCCGGTGATGATGTGCGAGCGGCGTGCGGCCAGCACGTCGGCGGGGTAGGCGTCGAACACGGCGTCGTTGTGGGTCTTGCGGTAGGTCGAGAAGATCGTGCGCACCGCCGGGTCCAGTTCGTAGCCGTAGGCGCGCAGCCCGGCCTCGACCATCCGCAGGCCACCATTGGGCATGATCGCGCGGCGCAGCGGCGCGTCGGTCTGCAGGCCGACGATCAGCTCCAGGTCCCGGTCGATGTAGCCGGGGCCATGGGAGGTGATCGTGGCCGGGGTCCGGGCATCGACGTCGAGGACTCCCCTGCGCCGTTCCTCGACGAACAGGGCCTGTAGCCGGTGCCACAGGGTCCTGGTGCGCTCGGTCGGCCCGGTCAGGAACCCGGCGCCGCCCCAGTACGCTTGGTGGTTGTCGTGCACGAACGCGGCGACGTCGATGCGCTCATGCCATGCCTGTCCGGTGAAGCCGCGCCACGGCCGGCCGCTGTGGGTCATCAGTTGTCCTCTCTCGCTGGCCTTGTCCCTTTCAGCGTCGGCCGCGCCCGGCCGCCGGCGTAGGGCCGCAGGTCCTGTCAGGCCAGGCCGGGCGTCCCGCAGCGGTCGGCGGCTGCTGCGCTCAGCAACTCGGAGCCGCGATCGGCGAGAAGTCCGGACGGGACCTTGGGAACTTCGCTGGGGGACCTGTGGCCCTGCCCGCCGGGCGGGCGTTGATGTTGGCTGCTGCTGTCGTATCGGCTAGCAGGAGGAACACATGGGTACCGCAGTTCACGCGGGCACGGTCGCGGCCGCAGACGCGCTCACCGCGGAAGGGCAGATCGTGCGGATCCGGCCGGTGACGGCTGCCGACGCAGCCGGTCTTGAGGCGCTGTACCACGGGGGTTCGGTCGACAGCCTGCGCATGCGTTTCTTCGTCGTCCCAGGCGATGCCACGCTGAAAGCAGAGATCGACCGGTTGTGCCGGCCGCCGTCCGGCACGCACGGCAGCCTGGTCGCGTTGTCAGACGGCGCGATCGTCGGGGTCGCGTCGTGGGAGCGAGGCGACCCCGACACCGACACCGCCGACTTCGCGGTGTTCGTCGGCGAGCGCAGCCAAGGCGAGGGCATCGGCACGCTGCTGCTGGAGCACCTGTGCGCGTGGGCGCGGACCTGCGGGGTGACCCGGCTGGTCGGGCAGACGCTGGCAGGCAACGTCGCGATGCGCCGCGTCACCCGCGGCCTCGACTCCGACGCCGAGATCGGCACCGTGGACGAGGTCGTCGAGCTGAGCGTGCCGACCACACCGGGCGAGGCTTCGCTGCTGGCGATGGACGTACGCGACCGGTCGACGCAGCGGGCGTCGCTGGGCCCGCTGCTGGCTCCCCGCGCTGTCGCGGTGGTCGGCGCCGGGCGTCGACCGGGCGGCGTCGGCCATGAGACGCTGGCCGCGCTGCGGGACGGCGGCTACACCGGTGACCTGTATGCGGTCAACCCGCACGCAGCGAAGGTCGCCGGCGTCGAGGCCTACCGCTGCCTGTCGGACCTGCCGGGCCCGGTCGACCTGGTGGTCGTCGCGGTGCCCGCCGACGCGGTCGCCGCGGTCGTCGAGCAAGCCGCGGACGCGGGTGCAGGTGCCGTGGTGGTGCTCAGTTCCGGGTTCGGTGAGACCGGCCCGGCTGGTCAGGCGATGCAGTCCGACCTGGTGCGGGTGGCCCGCAAGCACGGGATCCGGCTGGTCGGCCCGAACTGTCTCGGGGTGGTCAACACCGACCCTGAGGTGGCGCTCAACGCCAGCTTCGCAGCCGTGACCCCGGCGCGCGGCGGCTTGGCGGTGGCGTCGCAGTCAGGTGCGGTCGGTATCGCGTTACTGGAACACGCCGCGCGCAACGGCTGCGGTGTGTCCACATTCGTGTCACTCGGCAACAAGGCCGACGTCAGCGGCAACGACCTGATCGCCTACTGGTACGACGACCCGGCCACCACGGCGGTCGCGCTGTACCTGGAGTCGTTCGGCAACCCGCGCCGGTTCGCCCGTACCGTGCGCGCCCTGGCCCGCCGCAAACCGGTCCTGGCGGTCAAGAGCGGCCGCTCGCAGTCGGGCCGCCGGGCCGGCGCGTCGCACACCGCCGCGGCGGCGTCACCCGACGTCAGCGTCGACGCCCTGTTCGCCCAGGCCGGAGTCATCCGCGTCGACCACCTCGGTGAGCTCATCGACGCCGCCCGGATGCTGACCGACCAGCCGCTGCCGGGCGGCGACCGGCTCGCGATCATCGGCAACGCGGGCGGCATCAACGTCCTCGCCGCCGACGCCGCCGAATCCGGACAGTTGACCGTCCCGACCCTCACCCCGCACGTGACCGCGCAGCTGGCGGCCTGCTCCCCGGGCGCGACCGGGCACGACAACCCGCTCGACCTGGGAGCAGCCGCGGACACCGCCACCTTCGCTGCCGCCGTCGAAGCGGTCGCGGGCAGCGGGGAGGTCGACGCGCTGCTGCTCGTGGTAGCCGCGACCCGCGCCAACGATGTGCCGGGCACCCTGGCCGCGCTGGCCGCGGTCCTCGACCGCCACCACGGCCTGCCCGCAGCGGTGGTCGTGCTCGGCATGTCCGCGCCCCCGACGACGCTCGGCGCCCGCCACGCGCCGGTGTTCGACCTGCCCGAACAGGCGGTCACCGCGCTCGGGCACGCCGCCAGGTACGCGGCCTGGCGCCGCGAACCCCTGGGCCACCAGCCGGCCCTGGCCGGCGTCGACCCCCGGGCCGCACGGAAACTGGTCGAATCGGCCCTGCACACCGGCGACGGATGGCAGGCCTACGACGTCATCGCCGCAGTGCTCGCCTGCTACGGCATCGGGCTGCTGACCACAGCCGTCGCCCTGGATGCCGACGCCGCCGTGAGCGCCGCCCGCGCTGCCGGCTACCCCGTCGCGCTCAAGAGCGCCGACCCCCGCCTGGTGCACAAGTCCGACGTCGGCGGTGTTCGCCTGCACCTGCGCGACGACGCCCAGGTCCGCAAGGCCTTCGCACCGGTCGCCAGCGCCGGAGATCCCTCCTGCGGGGTGCTGGTCCAGCCGATGGCGCCCGGTGACGTCGAGCTGACGGCGGGCATCGTGCACGACCCCCTGTTCGGGTCGCTGGTCATGTTCGGACATGGCGGAGTCCACACCGACGTGCTCGCCGACCGGTCGTTCCGGCTGGTCCCGCTCACCGACCGGGACACCGCCCGGATGTGGCAGGGCCTGCGAAGCGCCCCGCTGCTGACCGGCTACCGCGGCGCCCCTCCCGTGGACACCGGCTCGGTCGAGGATCTGATCGCCCGCATCGGGCGACTCGCGCAGGACCTGCCCGAGATCGCGGAACTGGACCTCAACCCGGTCCTGGCAGGGCCGGACGGCGTCCTGGCGGTGGACGCGAAGATGCGACTGGCCACCGTCGGCGCCGAACCCGACCCGTCGCTGCGGCAGCTGCGCTCGCCCGACTGACACCGACCCGTTACCCGGCGACATTCATGGTGGGCGGGGGCGATGGCGCGGATGAGCCAGCGGCGGGTCGGTGCAGGCAGGTCGACAGCCATGTCCGCGGTGAACTCCGCTGCGGGTCGGTGGGTGCGGTGAGTGCGCTCCCATTGGGCCCGCAGGTGCGGTTCGATACCGGCCGGCTGGGCTGACGGGTGGTGTTGGGGCCGTGCTGCGGTGTTCATGACGCTGCCTGCTGGTGGGAACCTATGTGTCCAGGCCGGTACCCGGCACGGCCGGTTGGCGGGTGGCAGGAGAGTCTCTCCGACCACCCGCCAGCCTGCGGGTTCGAGCCGCCCGGCGCGCAGATCAGTGTTCGGTGGGGTGAATGACCGCGACGGGGCTGTGGGCGTGGTGGACGAGGGCTCCGCTGACGGAGCCGAGCAACAGGCCGGCGAATCCGCCCCGGCCGCGGCAGCCGACGACGGTGAGCGTGGCACCGCGGGAGGCTTCGACGAGGCTGTATTCGCTGTTGAGGCTGCGGATGGCGCGCGTTTCGAGTTTCAGTTGCGGGTGGGTGGTGATCAGCGCTGAGGTCACGTCGGCGAGCAGGCGCTGCGCCCGGTCCTCGGCTGCGCGTTCGGCTTCGGCCTGTGCGGCGGTCTCGTCCGCGACGAGCTGCAGCCAGGGTTGAGGCCAGTACACGTGCGCGACGACCAGAGCGACGTCGCGGCTGACGGCTTCTTCGGCAGCGAAGGTGAGGGCTGCGCGCGCGGCCGGGGATCCGTCGATGCCGACGACGACCGGCCCGTGGGCGGCGGGAGGTGCCGGCCGCTCCGGGCCTGGCTCGATCGAGGCGTCGGGCACCGGCGGGCGCACGACGATGACCGGGCAGTGGGCGTGAGCGGCGACCTGTGCCGACACCGAGCCGAGGAGCAGTTCGGCGAACCCGCCGATGCCGCGGCTGCCGACGACGGTCACTGCGGCGGTGCGGGATTGCTCGATCAGGACCGGCGCGGGGCCGCCGGTGATCTGCCGGGCGTGGATCTCGCCGAGTTCGGGGTGCTGCTTGCGCAGGGTGTCGACGGCGTCGGCGAGACTGCGGTCGATCGCGTCGCGGGTGTCGGCGTCGTCGTAGTACGGCTCGGCCAGCCCGGCGGTGCCGTAGCCGAACAGGGGGCTGAGGTAGCCGTACACCAGGTGCAGGGGCGCCTGGCGGCGCACGGCGAGGTCTGCGGCGTAGGACGCGGCGGCGAGGCTGGACGGCGAGCCGTCGACGCCGACGAGGATCGGCCGGTGGGCGGTCATGTCGGTCTCCTGTTCAAGGTGCGGAGGTGATGGACTCTTCGTAGGGCCGCCGTGTGGTCGGCGGTGGCATGCGGGGTTGGGCGTAGCCGACCCGTACGCAGACCTGCGGCTCGCCGAGTCCGGGCAGCAGGCGGCGCAGTTCGTCGCGGGTGCCGGGGACCTCGGTGACGTCGCTGATCGGGGCGCCGGCCAGGCCGTGGACGGTCGCGGTGAGCAGGACCGCCGACAGGGCCTGTCCGGCGTGCAACCAGGCGGCCGGGGTGTCGTCGTCGGTGAACAGCACCAGGTAGCGGGCTCCGGCGTCGGTGTCGCGGCCGGGACGCATGGTCTGTCCGCCGAAGGGCGCATAGTCGCGGATCGGGACCCGCCGCGGGACTGCCTGCACGGTCGTTTCGGTGGACACGCCTTCGCCGCTCCACGAGGGCCGGTGCGTCCAGTCGGCGAGTTCGGCACGGTAGTCGGGGTCGGACAGCTGCAGGGCTCCGGCGCGGACCGCGGCCAGAGCGAGGACGGCGACCTGGTCGTCGCGGACGAGGTGGACGTGTGCGTGCTCGTGTTCCCCGGCGGTGATCAGTGCCCGGCAGGTGGCGTCGGTGACCGGTCGGGTGGTGAACGGCCGCCGGTCGGTGTGCCGGCGTGTGATCGCGGTGAAAGCCTGCAGTTCGGCCAGGGTCGGCTCGTGCGTGCCCTCGATGCCGATCTCGGCGAGCAGGTCCGGGTCGGCCGGGTGGGGTAGTTCGCGGACGTCGGCGGCGAGGCCGGCGGCGGCCAGGGCGATGCGGGCGTGATGCAGGCCGGCACCGCAGCTCACGGTCAGGAGCCGGCCCTGCGGGTCGGCCGTGGGCAGCTGGCGCCTGCGGTCGGCGTACAGGCGCAGCACTGCCGGGTCGGCCTGCCAGCGCCACGGCTGGGTGTTGAAGATGGACGGCGCAGCGAGCGCGGTGCGGGCCGCGTCGTACAGCGCCTGTGCGCGGCTCGTCTCGTCTGCTGTCATGGCTTCACTGTCCGCCCGCGGCATCGGGCCCGGTCAGTGCCGGCGGGCCTGGCGCGGCAGGGGCGGGGGTCCCGTCTGTGGAGGGGTCTTTGGTCCCTTCCGCGCCGAGTCCGGGCAGGTGGACAATGCGGGTGTGATCCGTGTCTTTCTGCTCGACGACCACGAGGTGGTCCGTCGCGGCCTTCGCGACCTGCTAGAAGCCGCCGGTGATATCGAGGTGGTCGGCGAGTCGGGTTCGGCCGCCGAGGCCACCAGGCGTATCCCGGCGCTGCGGCCCGACGTCGCGGTGCTCGACGGGCGGCTGCCCGACGGCAGCGGCATCGACGTGTGCCGTGATGTGCGTTCGGTCGACCCGGACATCAAGGGCCTGATCCTGACCTCGTACGAGGACGACGAGGCGCTGTTCGCCGCGATCATGGCCGGTGCCGCGGGTTATGTCCTCAAGCAGATCAAGGGCACCGATCTCGTCGACGGGATACGCCGCGTCGCGGCCGGTCAGTCGCTGCTCGATCCGGCCGTCACGCAGCGGGTCCTGGAACGCATCCGCAACCCGAAACACGAACCCGACCAGCTCAAGTCGTTGACCGACCAGGAACGGAAGATCCTCGGCTATGTCGCCGACGGGCTCACCAACCGGCAGATCGCGGCGCAGATGTTCCTGGCCGAGAAGACGGTCAAGAACTACGTGTCCAGCCTGCTGACCAAGCTCGGCCTGGAACGGCGCACGCAGGCCGCGGTGTTCGCGGTGAAGCTGACCGGGCAGCCGCCGCGTTAGGCGATGGGCACGCTCCAGCGAAGCACGGTGCCGGCCGGGTCGCCGGGTTCTACGGTGAGCTGACCGCCGTGCAGTGCCGCTCGCTCGGCGAGGTTCAGCAGACCGCCGCGGGGCGTGGCGCCGCCGGTGCCGTTGTCGGCGATGGTGGCGCTGAGCCGGCCGCCGTCTACGGCGATCGACACGACGACCCGTCCGGCGTGTGCGTGACGTACCACGTTGGACAGTGCCTCGCGGACGACGGCGAGCAGGTCGGCGTGCAGCTCGTCGGGCACGGCGCTGTCCACCGGCCCGTCCAGGACCAGGTCGGGCCGGAACCCCAGCGATTCGGCCGCGCCGTCGACCAGGGTGCGCAGCTCGGAGCGCAGTGATTGTCCGGCGGGGCTGCGCAGCTCGAAGATCGCGCCGCGGATGTCGCGGATGGTGCTGTCCAGCGCGTCGACCGCCGCCCCGATGCGGGTCGCCAGTTCCGGGCGGGCGGCCGACATGGAGGCGACGGTCTGCAGCTGCAGGCCGGTGGCGAACAGCCGCTGGATGACCACGTCGTGCAGGTCCCGGGCGATGCGTTCGCGGTCGGACAGCACCAGCAGCTGCTCGCGGTCCTCGCGGGCGCGGGCGCGCAGCAGGGCCAGACCGGCCTGCCCGGCGAACGCGGTCAGCAGCAGCTCGTCGTCGGCTCGCGCTGCGCCGGCATAGGCGACCAGCAGCACGCCCTGCCCAGCGGCGAACGGTGCGGCGATGCCGCGGATGTCGGGTACGGCCACCGGCCACGGGGCTGCCTTGCTGAGCTGGTCGAGGGTCACGACCTGCTGATGGGCAAGCACTGGCGCGAATCCGGTCTGGCCCACCGGCAGGACGGCGCCCGCCAGGCCGGGCACGGGTTCGGCGGCGTCGACGACGGCGACGGTCAGGGTCGCGTTGTCCTCGTCGTGCAGCAGGATGGCGACGAGGTCGGCTTCGGCGACCTCGCGGGCGCGGCGGGCGACCAACTCCAGGGCTTCGGCGGTCGAGGTGTCCGCACCGAGCGAGTTGATGATCTCGGCGGTGGCGGCCAGCCACCGCTGCCGGCGCTGCGCCACGGCGTACAGGCGGGCGTTCTCGATCGCCGCGCCCGCGGCCGCGGCCAGCGCGATGGTGATCTCCTGGTCGTCGTCGGTGAACTCGGCCGCGTTGCGTTTCTCGGCCAGGTACAGGTTGCCGAACACCTGGTCGCGGATCCGGATCGGCACCCCGAGGAAGCTGTGCATCGGCGGGTGGTTGGGCGGGAACCCGACCGAGCGCGGGTGGGTGGAGATGTCGGGCACCCGTACCGGCTCAGGGTGGCTGATCAGCAGGCCGAGCACGCCGTGCCCGGTGGGCAGGTCGCCGATGGCGGCGTGCTGTTCCGGGGAGATGCCGTGGGTGATGAACTCGACCAGGCGTTCGTCGGGGCCCAGCACGCCCAGCGCGCCGTATCTGGCGTCGGCCAGCCGGCACGCGGCCACGACGATGCGTTCGAGGGTGGAGCGCAGGTCCAGGTCGGTGCCGATGCCGACGACCGCGTCGAGCAGGCTGCGCAGCCGCTCGCGGCTGGCCATGACCTCCGACACGCGGTCGAGCAGCTCCTGCAGGAGCTCGTCGAGTTGGACGCGGGAGAGGGGCGACAGGCCGAGCGATGCCCACTGGTTTTCCACAGCCATGATGCTATGGCTCCGGCCGGGGTGCGTTCATCCCCGGTACGCGACGCGGCCGCTCCCGGCCACCGCCTCGCCGTGCTGCGGGCGGGTTCAGCGGGTGAGGAGGGTGACCAGGTCGCTGCCGGTGATGATGCCGACGGCGCAGCCGCGGCGGTCCACGACCGCGACGGCGTCGACGTGGTTGCCGCACATCAGCCGGGCTGCGTCGACCACCGCGGCGTCGGCGTCGACGGCGGCCGGGGTGCTGTCCAGCACGCTGGACACGTGGCGTGCGGACAGGCACCCGGGTTCGGCGGCCCACGCCGCGACGATCGCCCGGTCGCTGATCACCCCGGCGCACCGCCCCGCGCCGTCGACGACGACAAGGTGGCGCAGCTTGGTGCCGGCCATCGCAGCGAGGGCGTCTTCCAGCGTCGCCGAGGCGGCCACCTGCACCGGGTGTGTGCTCATCACCTCGCGTACCGCTCGTTGCGGCAGGCCCTGCGGCGTGGTCGCCGGGCGGGCCGGATCTGACGTCGTGGACATGTTGCTTGCTCCCCCGTGTTCAGACGACAACGGTCACGGCGTGCGATCGTGTCGCGGGTCCGGAACCACCAGGACGGGGCAGGCAGCGTGGTGCAGGACCTGCTGGCTGACCGAGCCCAGCAGCAGTCCGGCGAATCCGCCGCGTCCTCTGGCGCCGACGACGATCAGTTGCGCCAGTTCGCTGAGCTGTACGAGAGTCCGTCCGGGCCCGCCGCATTCCAGCTTTTCACGCACCTCGACCTTGGGGTGGCGCGCCGAAACCGCGGCCACGGCGTCGGCCAGGACGGCCCTCTCGGCGTCCTCGACCGGTCCGCAGTCGACCGGCACCGGCGGCGTGTACAGCGTGGCCATGACCGGGTAGGTCCAGGTGCGTACGGCCAGCAGTTCGGCGTGGCGCTGCTCGGCGGTGACGAACGCGGCCTCGATCGCCGCCGCGCCGGCGGGCGAGTCGTCGACACCCACGACGATCGGGCCGCCGGCGTGTTGCTCGCCGCGGGCGACGAGGACCGGTGTGGTGCTGTGTGCGGTGACCTGAACGGCGACCGAGCCCAGCAGCAGGCCGGTGAATCCGCCGAGGCCGCGGTCGCCGAGGACCAGCAGTTCGGCGTCACGTGCCGCGGCGAGCAGCACCGCCGCGGGGGCGCCGGTGACGAGGTCGGTCGTGGCGGTGACGTCGGGCTGAGCCGCGGTGGCGGTCGCGGCGGCTTCGGCGAGCAGGCGCTCGGCGTCGTGTTGCAGGCCGCCTTCGGGCACGGCCTGCGATGCGCCGACGTTGACGTGCATCAGCGGCCAGATGAAGGCGTGCACGATCCGCAGGTTGCGGCCGCGGCAGGCTGCCTCGTGCGCGGCGAGCCGCACAGCGGACAGCGCGGCGGCTGATCCGTCGACGCCCACCACGATGTCGCGCCGTGTCTGCCGTTCCTGGCTGTCCATGAGTGGCTCCTGTCCGTATGAATTATCGACGGTCTCGGCGGCGCTGGAGGGCTGTCCGCCAGATGACGGCGAGCGTCCCGGGCAGCAGGGCGGCTGCGGCGCAGAAGGCGAGCTGGGTGGCGTTGAGCGGTGCTGTGCCCAGCAGGGCGCGCAGGGCCGGGATCACGACTGCGGCGAGCTGGGCGAGTGCCGACAGGGCGACGGCGGCGAGCAGGCCGGGGTTGGCCCAGCGGGTCCCGCGTGGTCGGGTGGCGCGTGATGCCAGGGCGATGCCGAGCTGGGCGAGGCCGAGCACGACGAAGACCATGCTCTGCCAGGGCCAGCCGGCGGCTGCGGCGTACAGGCCGGTGCCGATGGTGACGGCGGTCAGCAGCGCGCCGAGGGCAAGGACGTCGCGCAGCAGTCCGTCGCCGAGGATCTGCTCGTCGGGCGGGCGCGGCGGTCGGCGCAGCACGTCGGGTTCGGCGGGTTCGGCGCCCAGGGCGACGCCGGGCAGGCCGTGGGTGAGCAGGTTGATCCACAGGATCTGGCCGGGCAGCAGCGGCAGGCCCAGTCCGAGCAGCGGGCCGATGAGCATGACGGCCAGTTCGGCGGCCCCGCCGGCCAGGCCGTAGCGCAGGAAGCGGCGGATGTTGTCGTACACCCGGCGGCCTTCGGCCACGGCGTGGCTGACGGTGGCAAGGTTGTCGTCGACCAGGACGAGGTCGGCGGCCTGGCGGGCGACCTCGGTGCCGCCGCCCATCGCCACGCCGATGTCGGCGCGGGTGAGCGCGGGAGCGTCGTTGACGCCGTCGCCGGTCATCGCGACGACGTGGCCGTGGTGCTGGAGTTCGGCGATGATGTCGAGCTTCTGCTCGGGCTGGGTGCGGGCGAATACCCGCACCTGGTGGGCCTGCGCCGGCTGGTCGCCGGTGGCGATCGGGTCGCCGGGCTGCCAGATGCCGATCTGGGCGGCGATGTGCGCTGCGGTGCCGGGGTGGTCACCGGTGATCAGCATGAGCCGGATGCCGGCCTGGGTGAACTCGGCGGCTGTCGTAGCAGCGGAAGGCCGTAGGGGGTCCTCGATGCCCATGACGCCGAGGGGCCGTAGTCCGGTCGGCGCGATCGGGTTGGTCGGCTCGGCGGTGGTGCCTGCTGCGATCGCGAGCACGCGAAGACCTGAGGCGGCCAGGTCCGCGGCGGCTTGGCGGAGGGCGGCCAGGTGCGGGTCCGCCGGGTCGACGACGGGCGTGCCGAGGACGCTTTCGGGTGCGCCTTTGCAGATGGTCAGGTAAGTGTCGCCGTCGCGGTGGACGGTGGTCATCTGCCGGGTGGCCTGATCGAACGGGTGTTCGGCCCAGCGGGGCGCGTTCGCCCGCACCGTGTCGGGGTCCAGGCCGCAGCGAGCCGCGAACGTGACCAGGGCGGCTTCGAGCGGGTCGCCGACCGCGGCCCACGTCGGCCGGTCGGGTGCCGGTGGCAGGACTGCGGCGTCGGAGCAGAGCAGCCCGGCGCGGGCCAGGTCGAGCAACGGCTGCCGCAGCGGTGCGGCGGTGCCGGTGATCTGCCCGGCGGGTTCGTAGCCGATGCCGGTGACCGCGACGTCGGCACCGGGCGCGACGGCCCGGCGCACGGTCATCCGGCCCTCGGTCATGGTGCCGGTCTTGTCGGACGCGACGACGGTCACCGACCCCATCGTCTCGACCGCGTGCAGGTTGCGTGGGATCGCCTGGCGGCGGGCCATCCGGCGGGCGCCCAGGGCCAGCGACAGGGTCACCACGGCGGGCAGCGACTCAGGGACCGCGGCGACGACCAGGCTGACCGCGGTCAGGGCCATCAACAGCAGCGGCCTGCCTGCGGCCAGCCCCGCGACGAACACGACCAGGCACAACGCGACCGCGAGCGCGCCGAGGACGCGGCTGAGCCGGGTGAGGCGCTTCTGCAGCGGGGTCGGTCCGGCGTGGGTGGTCGCGACAAGCTCGGCGATGCGGCCCAGGGCGCTGCGCGCGCCGGTGCGCATCACCGTGCCTGCGGCGCGGCCGGTGACCAGCACCGTCCCCGCGGACAGTTCGTCGCCCGCGTCACGGGTCACGGGCACGGACTCGCCGGTCAGGGCTGCTTCGTCGGCCTGGCACCGGTGTGCGTCGTGCAGCAGCAGGTCGGCGGGCACGATGTCACCGGCCTCGACCCGTACCGCATCGCCGCGGACCAGGTCGGCGGCGGGCACGACGAGTTCGGTGCCGTCGCGGGTGACCCGGGCGGTCGGCGCCGTGAGGGTGTCCAGCGCGGCGACTGCCTTGTCCGCGCGGACCTGTTGCGCGACCCCGATGGCGGTGTTGAGGCACACGACGACCGCGATGATCGCCGTGTCGGCCCAGTCCCCGAGAATGCCGGTCACCGCCCCGGCGACCAGCAGCAGCGACACGAGCGGGTCGGCCAGCTGCGCCAGTACCCGCCGCAGCAGACGGGGCGGATGCGGGGGCGCGACGGCGTTCGGGCCGTCGTGCGCCAACCGCGCTGCAGCTTCGCCGGCGGTGAGGCTGGCCGGCCTCTGCCGGGCGAATGTGGCGGGTGTCTCGGTGAGGGCCATGGTTCCAAGGCTCTCGCCGTTGCGTACCTGCGGCAAAGAGCAGATCGCCCCGACGCGCACAGGCCGCTGGGGCACGATGCCCGGGTCGAAAGTCCCGACCTGGTGACCGCGCCGACGGCGAGCCCCGCCTCCGGCCAGCCCGAATGTCGCGGAGGGGGCCGAAGGTCCCGAAGCGGCAGGGCATGCAGGCCCTACACCCCACCCGCCACACCGGCCACGCTGATGAACATGCATATCGCACAGGGCGCCCCGCTGGGCGCGCAGGAGCTCGCACGCATCGACGCGCACTGGCGAGCCGCCAACTACCTGTCCGTCGGGCAGATCTACCTGATGGCCAACCCGCTGCTGACCGAGCCGCTGCTGCCCGAACACGTCAAGCCGCGCCTGCTCGGCCACTGGGGCACCACCCCGGGCCTGAACCTGCTCTACACGCATCTGAACCGGATCATCGCCGGCCGCGGCCAGGAGACCGTCTACATCACCGGTCCCGGCCACGGCGGCCCCGGCCTGGTCGCCAACACCTGGCTGGAGGGCACCTACAGCGAGACGTATCCGCACGTCAGCCTCGACGAGCGCGGCATGGGCCGGCTGTTCCGGCAGTTCTCGTTCCCCGGCGGCATCCCCAGCCACGTCGCGCCGGAGACACCCGGATCGATCCACGAGGGCGGCGAGCTGGGCTACAGCCTCTCCCACGCCTACGGTGCGGCACTGGACAACCCGGATCTGCTGGTGGCGTGCGTCATCGGCGACGGCGAGGCCGAGACCGGCCCGCTGGCGGCGTCGTGGCACTCCAACAAGTTCCTCGACCCGGTCGGCGACGGGGCGGTGCTGCCGATCCTGCACCTCAACGGCTACAAGATCGCCAACCCGACGGTGCTGGCCCGGCTGTCCGACGAGGAGCTGACGGCGCTGCTGACCGGCTACGGGCACAAGCCCTACCTCGTCGAGGGCGACGACCCGGCGGCCGTGCACCAGCTGCTGGCCGCGACCCTCGACACGGTCTGCGACGAGATCGCCGAGATCCAGGCCGACGCCCGCACCGGCGTACTCCGCGACCGGCCGCGGTGGCCGATGATCGTGCTGCGCACCCCGAAGGGCTGGACCGGGCCGAAGCACGTCGACGGCGTGCCGGTCGAGGGAACCTGGCGCGCCCACCAGGTGCCGCTGTCGGCCGCCCGCGACGACAACGACCACCTGGCGCTGCTCGCCGACTGGATGCGCTCCTACCGGCCCGAGGAGCTGTTCGACGCCTCCGGCGCGCCACGCCCGGAGGTCGTCGGCTGGCTGCCTGCTGGGCAGCTGCGGATGGGCGCCAACCCGCACACCAACGGCGGGCATCTTGTCCGCGACCTGGAGCTGCCCGACTTTCGGGCGTACGGCGTCAAGCCCGGCCCGCTCGCCGAGCCGACCAGAGTGCTGGGCTCCTGGGTGCGCGACGTGATGGCCGCCAACGCCGCCTACCGCAACTTCCGGATCGTCGGCCCGGACGAGACCGAGTCCAACCGGCTCGGCGCCGTGCTCGACGTCACCGGCAAGGCGTGGCACGCCCGGACCGTCGACACCGACCTGCATCTGGACCCGCACGGGCGGGTCATGGAGATCCTGTCCGAGCACACCTGCCAGGGCTGGCTGGAGGGCTACCTGCTGACCGGCCGACACGGCCTGTTCTCCTGCTACGAGGCGTTCGTACACATCGTCGACTCGATGGTCAACCAGCACGCCAAGTGGCTGAAGGTGACCCGCGAGCTGGACTGGCGCAAGCCGATCCCGTCGTTGAACTACCTGCTGACCTCGCACGTGTGGCGCCAGGACCACAACGGCTTCTCCCACCAGGACCCCGGGTTCATCGACCACGTCGTCAACAAGAAGGCCGACGTCATCAGGGTGTACCTGCCGCCGGACGCCAACACCCTGCTGTCGGTGGCCGACCACTGCCTGCGCAGCCGCGACTACATCAACGTCGTCGTGGCCGGCAAGCAGCCCGCGCCGACGTTCCTCGACATCGACGAGGCCGTCGCGCACTGCACCCGCGGCCTGGGCATCTGGCCGTGGGCGGCCGACGACGACGGCGACCCCGACGTGGTCCTCGCCGCCGCCGGCGACGTGCCCACCATGGAGATCCTCGCCGCCGCGGACCTGCTGCGCGAGCACCTGCCCCAGCTGCGGGTACGCGTGGTGAACGTGGTCGACCTGATGCGGCTCCAGCCGCAGACCGAGCACCCCCACGGCCTGCCCGACGCCGAGTACGACGCCATCTTCACCACCGACCGGCCGGTCATCTTCGCCTACCACGGCTACCCGTGGCTGATCCACCGGCTCACCTACCGTCGCCACGGCCACGAGCACCTGCACGTGCGCGGCTACAAGGAGGAGGGCACCACCACCACACCGTTCGACATGCTGGTCCGCAACGACATGGACCGGTTCCACCTGGTCATCGACGTCATCGACCGGGTGCCCGGCCTGGCCCGCAAGGCCGCGGCGTTGCGCCAGGCGATGGTCGACAAGCGCACCGAGCACACCGCATACATCCGCCAGACCGGCCAGGATCTGCCCGAGATCCGCGACTGGGCACCGACGCGCCGCTGAACCGGCCGTCACACAAGGAAGGTGGCACATCATGTCCACGGACGTCACGGGGCGGGTGCTGGTCGGGGTCGACGATCTGACCGGCACCGCCCCGGCCGTCGAGGCCGCGCTGCGCGAGGCCCGACGCGTCGGCTCCGGGCTGAGCCTCGTGCACGCGTTTGCCAGCCCGCCGGCGTTCGGGCCCAGCCTGTGGCTGGACGCCTACGCCGCGGCCTTGCCCGAAGCACGGGACCTGCTCGAACGGCAGGCCGCCCGGCTCCGCGCCGCGCACGACGGCCTGGACATCGACACCCACGTCGTCGTCGGCCGTCCCGCACCTGTGCTCATCGACGCCTCCCGGACCGCGCGGCTGACCGTGGTCGGCTGCCGCGGCGTCGGCGGGTTCGCCGAGCTGCTGCTGGGCTCGGTCAGCGCCCAGGTCGCCGCACACGCGCACAGCCCCGTGCTCGTCATCCGCCCACCCGGGCACGAGCAGCCCCCAGGCGACGCCCCGGTCCTGGTCGGCGTCGACGCCGCGCCGGCCTGCGCCGAGGTTGTCCAGGCGGCGTTCGAGCACGCCCACGCGCGCGGCGTCGAGCTGGTGGCAGTGCACTGCTGGGCCTCGATGGATGCACCTGGCGGTGACGCGTGCGGCGAGCATGACCGGTCGGCGCCGGAGGCCGCGGCTCAGCTGCTGCTCGATGACGCGTTGGCCGCGGCGTGGCACCGCTACCCCCAGGTGCGGGTGGTCCGGCGGCTGATCCGCACCGGTGCGACGGGCTCCGCGCTGGTTCGCGAGTCTGCCGAGGCCGGACTCGTCGTGGTCGGCAGCCGAGGGCACGCCGGCGCCGCGGGCGTGCTGCTGAACTCGGTCAGTCAGGCGCTGTTGCACCACGCCCACTGCCCGGTGGCCGTCATCCGCTGACTGCGCTGGACGTGGTCGACGCGCCGGGTACTACAACGTCCGTCTGCGTGATCGACCCCTGTCGTCGGCGGTCGGGTCCCGCAATATCAGGACCAATGGCACTGAACAGGTGTTCCTTCAGAGGCGACAGTGGAGGGCATGATGACGCGAGCAGCCCTGCGGACAGCCCTGCCGGCGGCGGTGCGCGCCGCCGTGCGGGCGCCGTCGGTGCACAACACCCAGCCGTGGCGGTTCCGTCTCGGCATCGACAACATCGACGTCTACGCCGACCCGGACCGGCAGCTGCCCGTCGCCGATCCCGACGGGCGGGCGCTGCGCCTGTCATGCGGTGCAGCCGTCTTCAACGCCCGCGTCGCTCTGGCGCATCTGGGCTGGGCGAGCGAGACGGTCCTGCAACCGGATGCCGCCGATGCGGTGCACGTGGCCCGGATCCACGTGACCGGCCCGCATACCGCCACACCCGGCGATGAGGAACTCCACGCCGCGATCGAGCGCAGGCACAGCAACCGCGGCCCGTTCATGGACACTGCCATCCCGCTGACCGTGCGGGCCAGGCTGGTCGACGCGGCGCGCGTCGAGCAGTGCTGGCTCGATCTGATCGTGGGACCGGTCGCGCAGGACATGGTCGCCGAGCTCGTCCACGCCGCCGACCAGCTGCTACTGGCCACTCCCGGCTACCAGGCAGAACTCGCCTCCTGGATTCGCGACCAGCCGAGCCCGGACGGGGTGCCGCGCGATGCCGGCGGGCCCACGCCCGAACCGCAGGACCTGCTCACCCGCCGCGACTTCGGCGGACCGTCCCGCCCGCCGGGCCGTGACTACGAGACCGACCCGTTCGTCGCAGTCCTCGGCGCGTACGGTGACACGCCCTTCGACGATCTGCAGGCCGGTCAGGGCCTGCAGCGGGTCCTGCTGACCGCCACCGCCAACGGCCTGGCCACCTCGCTGATGTCGCAGCCCGTCGAGGTGCCTGCGATCCGCGAGCAACTGCGCCTCGGTCTGCACCGCGGCGCGGCGCCGCAGATCCTGCTGCGCGCCGGCTATGCCGTCGCGGCCGGCACGACACCGCGCCGGCCGGTGGCCGACGTGCTGGCTGTGCCGACGGTCCCGCAAAGCACGCGACGTTAGTCCCGCGGGAACGGTTCCGCCCGCACTGCGGCCGGCCGGCTGTTCACGCTCGGCCTGGTCGGCATCGGCGTCGCGCTGATCATCGGCGTCGGCATCCGCGCCGCCGTGCTCACCGTCCTGGCACTGACCAACGCCGGAGACACACCGGGCACGGGGCGGCTGTGGGCACGCACCGCGCTGGTCCGCCACCACGGGTTCCTGCGCTGAGCAAGGTTGCCCGCAGGCGCGCCACAGCGCCAGGGGCCGCGCCTGCGGCGTTCGCCGGAGATCCCGCATCCGTCCCGCCGGCAGGTCGTTGGCAGGGTCGAAAGTCCCGGCCGGAAGGACCCTTCGCTCCTAGCCCCGACCCAGGCGCACAGCGTGCACTGAACGAGACGACTTCTGGGAGGCAGACGATGACCACGCCCACTGGCGAGCACCGCCGTCCCGCGGCGGCGGCCTACGCCGAGGCCGCTGACGCGGCGCGGCGCGCGCCCTCGATCCACAACACCCAGCCCTGGCACTGGCAGATCCACCCCGACCGGCTCGACCTGTACGCCGACACCACCCGCGCGCTGCCCGGCACCGATCCCGGTGAGCGGATGCTACTGCTCAGCTGCGGGGCGGCCCTGCACCACGCCCAGGCCGCCCTGCACGCCGAGGGCTACGACGTCGCCGTGCGGCCACTGCCCGACCCGGCCCGGCCGGAGCATCTGGCGACCGTCACCGTCACGGGCGACATTCCCGTGACCGCTCACGCAATGCGGCTTGTGCAGGCCCTGCAGCTGCGACACACCGACCGGCGACCCACCGTCGACGTCCCGGTCACCGCCGAGCAAGTCGAGGAACTGCGCCGGATCGCCGACGCTGTCGGCGTCCACCTGCACCGACTGACCCCGGACCAGGTCACCGACCTCGTCGTCGCGGTCTCGCACGCCGAGGACGCCGCCGCGGCCGAACCCGCCGTCCTGGCCGAGACGCACCGCTGGACCGGCCCCGGACGTCCAGCCGGAACCGGACTACCGCCCGAGGTCATCCCGGACCGGCGACCCGAGACCGATGTCGGCGAGCGCGACTTCGGCACCCGCGGCACCCTCCCGGTCGGCGGCGGCCACGACAAGGCCTCGACCTACGTCGTGCTGTTCGGCAGCGAGGACGACCGCGCCGCGTGGCTGCGTGCCGGGCAGGCCCTCTCGGCGGTGTGGCTGCACGCCACCATGCAAGGTCTGGCCGTGCTGCCCTTCAGCCAGGTCATCGAGATCGACGGCACCCGCGCCATGATGCGCCGCATCCTGTCCAACCTCGCGTATCCCTACCTCGTGCTGCGTCTGGGTGTCGCTGACCCTGAGCACGCCCTGCCGGGACACACGCCACGGCTGCCGTTCGACGCCACCGCCACCATCGACCAGACCGACCAGTGACCCGCGCGAGCACCAGCGGCCGGAACAGGAATCCGCCATGATCCGAGTCTTCGTCCTCGACGACCACGAAGTGGTCCGCCGCGGGCTCATCGAACTTCTGCAGCAGCCCGGCGACATCGAAGTCGTCGGCGAGTCCGGGTCGGCCGTCGAGGCCGCCCGGCTGATTCCCGCGATGCGCCCCGACGTCGCGATCCTCGACGCCCGGCTGCCCGACGGCAACGGCATCGACGTCTGCCGCGACATCCGCTCGACAGATCCCAGCATCCAGGGGCTGATCCTGACGTCGTACGAGGACGACGAGGCCCTGTTCGCCGGGATCATGGCTGGGGCCGCCGGATATGTCCTCAAGCAGATCCGCGGCACCGACCTGCTCGACGCCGTGCGCCGCGTCGCCGCCGGGCAGTCGCTGCTCGACCCTGCCGTCACCGCGCAGGTCCTGCAACGCATCCGCCGTGGCGTGCGCACTCCGCCGGAGCTGGCACAGCTCACCGAGCAGGAGCGGCGCATCCTCGGCCACATCGCCGACGGTCTGACCAACCACGAGATCGCCGACAAGATGTTCCTGGCCGAAAAGACGATCAAGAACTATGTCACCAGCATCCTGGCCAAACTGGGCCTGGAACGTCGTACCCAAGCCGCGGTCCTGGCTGTGCGGGTGCTCGGCGGCCCACGGCTCTGAACACCTGGAAGCGGTCACTCAACAGCGCGCCCCACCCGAGCGCAGCCTCCTGACCACCGTCCGGCAACGGTCGACATGGGCACAAGGACGCACCGACAGGTGACCTACGGCCCTGCCCCGCACCGTCAGGGCAGGACCAATGTGGCATTGCACCCTCCACCCCACGCCGCCACATGCGGCACCGAACAGAGAGGTGACACCCCATGGCCACCGTCGTCATCGACCGGCTCAGCAAGACGTTTCCCAACGCGACCCGCCCCGTGCTGGACGAGGTCAGCCTCACCGTCGGCGACGGCGAGTTCCTGGTCCTCGTCGGCCCGTCGGGCTGTGGAAAATCCACCCTGCTGCGCCTGATCGCCGGGCTCGAAGACCCCGACTGCGGCGCCATCGCCATCGACGGAACCGACGTGACGCACCTGCCACCGAAGGTCCGTGACATCGCGATGGTGTTCCAGAGCTACGCCCTGTACCCGCACATGACCGTCGCCGAGAACCTCGGGTTCAGCCTGCGCATGTCCCACACCCCCCGTGAGCAGGCAGCCGTGCAAGTCGAACGGGTCGCCCACGTCCTGGCGCTGGAGACCCTGCTGGACCGCAAACCCGCGGCCCTGTCGGGCGGGCAGCGTCAGCGTGTGGCGATGGGCCGCGCCATGGTCCGCCACCCCAAGGTCCTTCTGATGGACGAGCCGCTGTCAAACCTCGACGCGAAGCTGCGGGTGGCCATGCGCGGCGAGCTGATGCGCCTGCACCAGCACGACGCCACCACCACCCTGTACGTCACCCACGACCAGGTCGAGGCCATGACGCTGGGCGACCGCATCGCGGTGCTCCACGACGGGCGCATCCAGCAGGTCGGCACCCCGCAGGAGCTCTACCACCACCCGGTCAACGTGTTCGTCGCCGGTTTCATCGGCTCTCCCGCCATGAACCTCGCTCTGGGCCGGGTCGACCCGGGTGCTGACGGACCTGTCCTGGCTCTCGGCCCGCACCGCTGGCCGGTTCCTGCCACGCTGCTGGACAGGCTCGCCGGGCTGAACACCGAAGCCGGGCACGACGTCGTCGTCGGTCTGCGGCCGAGCGCCCTGGGACCCGCCGGACATACCCCCGGCCAGGCTGATGTCACGGTGGCCGCGATCACGGTCGAGGCCCTCGGCGACGAGACCAACGTGCTGTTCCTGCCGCCGTTCCCGGTGCCCGAAGTGATCCGTGCCGCCACCGGCCCGGCCGACACCGAACTCACCGCCATGTGGACCGCCCGCCTGGAGCCCGATGTCGCCGTCACCGCCGGCGACGACCTCACCCTCACCCTTGACCTGGCGCAGGCCTACCTGTTCGACGCCGCCACCGGCATGGCCCTGCGCCCGGCCGAAGCCGTCGTCGCAGCCGCGTGACCGTCAGCCGCAACACGCCCGGCAGTGCCGCCCAGCAGGCGGACCTGCCGGGCGCAGCCGTGTCTTCCGTGACCGTGATCGGGACGAACGTCCCGCTGAACAGGTCCACGGTCTCGTGACCAGGACCCTACGGCGGACGAGGCTCAAAGGTGAAGCCACCGAGAGGTGATGAGGAAAGGAGCTGTCATGCGCGCCTGCGTGGTCACCGACTTCGCCGCCCCGCTGACCGTCGGCGAGGTGCCCATCCCCCAGCCCGGCCCCGACCAGGTCCTGGTCCGGGTGGAGGCCAGCGGGTTGTGCCACACCGACATCCACGCCGCCCGCGGCGACTGGCCCGTCAAGCCGTCGCTGCCGTTCATCCCCGGCCACGAGGGCGTCGGCATCGTCGAACGCCTCGGACGCGGCGTCACCGAGGTCGCCGTCGGCGACCGCGTCGCCATGCCGTGGCTGGGCTACAGCTGCGGCACCTGCGAGTACTGCGTCAGCGGACGCGAGACGCTGTGCGAGTCGCAGCGCAACACCGGCTACGGCATCGACGGCGGGCATGCCGAGTTCGCCGTCGCGTACGCCCGCCACGTCGTGAAGGTCCCCGAAGGCGTCAGCCCGTTCGACGCCGCCCCGCTGACCTGCGCCGGCGTCACCACCTACAAGGCGATCAAAGTCGCCGGCGTGCGCCCCACCGAACGGGTCGCGGTCTTCGGCATCGGCGGGCTGGGGCACCTGGCTCAGCAGTATGCGCAGATCTTCGGCGGCGACGCCATCGCCGTCGACGTCACCGAGGAGAAGCTGGCCCTGGCCCGCAAGCTCGGCGCCGCCCACACGGTCAACGCCGCGCGCACCGACCCCGTCGCCGCGATCCAGGCCCTGGGCGGCGCCGACGTCGCCGTCGTGCTCGCCGCCGACCCGGCCGTGCTGGAGCAGGCCCACGCCAGCCTGCGCCGCGGCGGCCGGCTCGTGCTGGTGTCGCTGCCCAAGGACAACATCATGCGGCTGCCGGTGTTCGAGACCGTCCTCGGCGGACTGACGATCATCGGATCCATCGTCGGCACCCGAGCCGACCTCGCCGAGGTGTTCGCCCTGCACGCCGCCGGACGTACCACCGTGCAGTACGAGATCCGCGACCTCGACGAGATCAACGACGCCATCGAGGAAGTCCTCGCTTCCAGCGTCACCGCCAGGATCGTGTTCCGCCTCTGACATACACAGCCCGGGCGGGCCGCCACAGCGCGGCCCGCCCGGCTCCTTTGCGCCGATCGCATCGGAACCGCCACCCGGCGGCCGGGCACCAGGGATGATCAGGGCGGGCCTTCAACCGGCCACCGGGGCAAACTCAGGAGATCGTCATGACCACCGCGCTGACCCTGACCGACACCGCGTTCCGCGACGTCGTCGCCGCCGCCGTGCGCGCCCCGTCCCTGCACAACAGCCAGCCATGGCGTTTCCGCAACCAGAGCGGCGCGATCGAGATCCATCTCGACCCCGCCCGGTGCCTGCCGGTCGCCGACCCCACCGGCTGGGCCGCACGTATCGCCTGCGGCGCCGCGACCCTCAACGCCCGCCTTGCGCTGACCGCCATGGGCTTGGCCGCACGGGTGCAACTACTGCCCGAGCCAAGCAGTCCGCAGGTGCTCGCGCGGCTCACCCCGACGGCGGCCTGGCAGACGACCCCGGCCGAGGAGGCGCTGTTCGCCGCGATCGAGCGACGGTTCAGCAACCGGGAGCCGTTCTATCCCGCCCCGGTCCCCGTCCACGCCCAGGTGCAGATCGCTGAGGCCGCTCGCGCCGAGGGCGCCTGGGCCGACATCCTCAGCGGCCCCGCCTGCGTCGAGGTCATCTCAGAGATCGTCCGCGCAGCCGACGCCGTACTGGCTGCCGACGGTGCCTACCAGGAGGAACTGCACAACTGGACCCGGCCCGACCGCGACGACCGCGACGGGGTGCCCGCACCGGCCGGCGGTCCGGCCCGGCAGACCGGCGATCTGCTGCCGCGTCGCGCCTACGGCCACCGTGCAGCCGTTCCCGGCGGCGACTTCGACCCCGACCCGCTCGTCGTCGTGCTGGGCACCGCCGGTGACACTCCGGCCGACCAACTCCAGGCCGGTATCGCCCTGCAGCGGGTCCTGCTCACCATCACCGACGCCGGCCTGGCCGCCTCGATGCTGTCTCAGCCGATCGAGGACCCCGCCGAACGGGACAGGCTGCGACTCGCACTGGGCCGCTGCGAGGTTCCGCAGATGGTCCTGCGGGTCGGCTCCGGTCGGGCAGGATTTCCCACACCCCGCCGCGACCTGGCGGAGGTCATCGACGTGCTGTGACCAGTCGTGGCCCGAAACCCGAGGCCCTGACCTTACACAGCGCCAGAACGACACCACTTGGCGACCACGGCCGCACGGAACAGGCGTCCGCGCAGCAGCCCAGGTCCGTCGCCACCTTTCTACCTCTGCCGGCGATCTCGCCGTGAAGGCACCCACCTCCGCCCACGGTGTCGCCGCTTGCGTTGAGCCCGAGCACCGACCCTGCAAAGGCACGGTTACAGGCCTCACGGCAGTCCGGCAGCAGGTCATTAGTCCCGAGACGACAGGTCCTCCAACTCTGCTGTGACAGCAGGGGCGCACGGGATTCTTGATGCAGACAACGATCCCCCGAAAGGAGACCATCATGAAGCGCAGAACCCTCGATCTGATGTTCAGCCTCGGCGGCGTGGCCATCGCCGTCCTGCTCGCCATCGCCGGCATCGTGCTGCAAGCCAACGCGACCTTCGCCAACGACTACGTCGGCTCGCAGCTGACCGAGCAGAACATCACCTTCAAGACCCTCGACACCCTCACCCCCGAGGAGCGCCAGCAGCCCGGCCTGGTCGAGTACGCCGGCCAGAAGCTCACCACCGGCAAGCAGGCTGAGGTCTACGCCCTGCAGTTCATCGGCCTGCACCTGAAGAACACCGCCGACGGCAAGACCTACGCCGACCTCGGCGTGCCGCAGAGCCAGCTCCGGGCCCAGGTCGCCGAGGCGACCAAGAACAACGACCCGAACCTGGCCGCCCTGCAGCAGCAGCTGGCCGAGGTCACCGCCCAGCGCGAGACCATGTTCAAGGGCGAGACCCTGCGCGGGCTGCTGCTGACGACCTACGGGTTCAGCGAGTTCGGCGTCAAGGCCGGCCAGGCCGCGCTGGTGGCCTACCTGGCGGCACTGGTGATGTTCCTGCTGTCGGTCGCCGGGTTCTTCCACGCCTGGATCACGCCCCGCACGCAGCCGTTCGCGCCGATCGAGGCGGTCCCTGACCGGGAGCAGATCAACGCCTGACAGTTCCACCTCGTGGGGCGGCCGCCGGAAGGCGTACCGCCCCACGAACGCGTGTACGCCCAGCAGTTTCGACCGCCAGGTCGGCCAGGGACCGTCCGCCGGGTCGTATCACCGAACCCGCGATGCGCCGCCGGCGACGGACAGCATCACACCGGCCAGACAGTCTTCGGCCGGGGAGAACACGAATGCTGCGGCCGGACGGACTCGTGATGCCTCTACGGCCAGACACCGGTCAGGCATGGTCAGGCTGCTGACCTCTGGACCGAGATGCCGGCGTCGAGCTCGATCGAAGTCCGAGCAGGCCGCTCGGCCCGATGCGACACTGTCGGTGACGCATCGACCATGCCGACATCCGATCGCGGGCGGTCATGAACGCTGCAGGGCACGACGGATTCCAGGCAACCGAGGCGCTCGGCACGGCCGCGTGGCACGCCAGCTCGGGAGTCCCGGTCGCCGCGCCAGAAGAGCTGGTTGACACGGTGCTCGCGGCCATGCGGGGACAGGTCTACGACAGTGCCACCGTCGTGGCGGTGTGCCGAGCCGACATCCTCGTCGGCCTGGCCACCTAGCCGCGGACGTTGACGGTGCCCATCATGCCAAGATCTTCATGGTCGAGGATGTGGCAGTGGTAGACGCTGCGTCCCGTGTGACCGGTGAACGGGATGCGCAGGCCGACCCGGCCGTGTGCCGGCACGAGGACCACGTCCTGCAATGTCGTGGCCGGCGGCGTCAACGCGCTCGCATCCACCACGTGGAAGGGCCAACCGTGCAGGTGGAACGGATGATCCATCGGACTGGTGTTGAGCACTGTCCACTCCTCGGTCGTGCCGGGCGTGACGATCTGGTCATCGCGGCCCGGATCGAAGGTTCGCCCGTCGATCGTGAACCCCATACCCATGCCCATCCGCATCCCGGTGCCCATCCCCATGGCAAGGGTGAGCTGGCGCTGTCCGGTCACCCGGCCCTGTGGCTCGGTCGGCGCGGGCAATGCCGTGGGCAGCGGCGGCGGGGCGCCGATGGAGCCGGTGACGATCAAGGTTGCGAGGGTGACCGGACCGCGTGGGCCGCCCGTGATGCCCCTGCCGCCCATCATGGTGGCATTGCCGCGATCATAGGGTGCGGCCAGCAGTGCGTACCGGCCGCTGGTCGTAGGGCGTACGATCACATCAACGCGGTTCCCGGGGGCGAGGACCACCTGGTCGCGGTCGACGGGTGCGGCAAGGAACCTGCCGTCGAGAGCGATCTGGGTGAGTCGGTGTCCGTCCAAGCGCAGGGCCAGCACCCGCGATACGCAAGCGTTGATCACCCGCCACCGTTCGGCGCTGCCCGCAGAGGCCGTCACGACCGGCTCGTGCTGACCGTTGACCAGCACCAGCTCCCCTTCTCGGCCCTGCATTCTGGCCATGGCATCGGCCGGCACGACGTGGCCGCCGGCGTCCAGCGTGGTGTCGGTGACCAGCAGCACCCGGTCGCTGGTGACAGGTAGGTCGAGGTCGCCCTCGACCAGGAGCGCGCCGGCGAGTCCGGCGAAGATCTGGTCGGCGACGGTCCCGTGATGGTGCGGGTGGTACCAGAACGTGCCGGAAGGATGATCGGGCGGAATCCGGATCTCGTAGTCGAACCCCGCCCCAGGCTCGGTGGCGATGAACGGGTTGTCGCCGTTGGCCTGCGGCGACACCTTCAGGCCATGGGTGTGCAGGTTCGTCGGCTGCCCGAGCTGGTTGAGGAGCCGCACTCGCAGCAGGTCACCTGGCCGTACGCGTAAAGTCGGTCCGGGCGAGGTCCCGTTGTACCCCCACGCCGAGGTGTCGAGGCCCGCCAGCCGCACCCCCTCCGCGGCGGCCAGACGCAGACTCAGGACTCCGTCCCGGCTGGCCACCACCTCGGGCTGGCGCAGCGGCTCACCGGTGTCCGCCGGTGACAGGCGACTGCCTCGCAAAGGTAGTGCGGCGTTGACGAACCAGCCGGTCATCCCTGCCACGACACTCGCCGCGCCCAAGCCGGCCAGGCCGAGAGCCCGGCGGCGGCTGATCGGCCGCACGGTCATGGCAACTCGCCCTTGCGGCGCCGGTACTCCTCGTCGTCGATCTCGCCTCGGGCGTAGCGCTCATCGAGGATGGTCCGGGCCGGTGGGCGGTCCGGATGGGGAGTGGTCACCGCACCGCCGGGCCGGTACTGCGTGACCACCAGCGCCAGAAAGCCCAGCACCAACAAGCCGAACACGATCATGGCTGGCCAGATCCACATCCAGCCCATCGCATCGCCCATCATCGTCGACACCCCTCTCGCGGTGGCGAGGCCGGCGCAAACGCTGAGACCGAACCGTGCCGGCCAGGCACTCTCCACGCTACGTACTCAATCGGTCTCCCCACCCGTGCCATAGGTCCCGGCTACCGTGCCAGATGGCCCGTAACGGATTCCGGCCGACGGCATGGCCGTCTTGGTTCCGACGCGCCGCCGTGCAGCCGCCGGTAGTCCTGCGGTGTTCAGGCAGCCGGGCAGGCGAGAGTGGGTCGGATGTGTCAGCCAGGCACGAGAGATGGGAAGCCAGCCTGACACGCCCGCCCCGACCAGGGGTGGCGCGAAACAGTGCGCCGCGTGGCCTAGCGGACGCCGGCCTGCGCGGCACGCAGATCGTCGAGCAGCTCGACCTGGTTGACCAGCACCTCGGTGAGGATCCGGCGGGCGACGGCGAGCAGCTCGGCCACCTGCGGGCTGACCAGGGAGTAGTAGACGGTCGAGCCTTCCTTGCGGGTCACGACCAGGTTCATCTTGCGCAGGACGGCCAACTGCTGCGAGAGGTGGGCGGACTCCAGGCCGACCTCCGGCAGCATCTCCCCCACCGAATGCTCCCGCTCGGAGAGCAGTTCGAGGACGCGGATGCGGGCGGGGTGCGCGAGCGCTTTGAAGAATTCCGCCTTGGCCTGATACAGCGGTCTGCTCACCGGTCCACCCCCTTCGTTGCAGCAAACCGTACCCGTCCGGGCGCATGGCACGCTGCTGGGCCGGTCGGCTAAGGGTCGTGTGACATCTTCGCGTCACCGGATCAGCACCGGCCGGCCTGACCCCTGCCCCGACGACCCGTTCGCGGCTGCTGGCAAGGGTGGCCGAGGTGACCGCTCCTCAGACTCCCGGTCCATGCCCAGGCAGGGCGTGCGCGTCGACGTGCACACCCGTGGGGAGCTCGAACCCGCGCTCGTCGGCATCACCCGCGAGACGGCCGTGGTCGCCGCGAGCGCCAGCGCGGCCGGACCCGCCCGGCTGCGCATCACCGCCGGCGACTGCGCGCCCGGACCGGCGCTCTTTCAGATCCACCTGCGGGTCCGCGGCGAACCAGCCCGGATCCAGCTCGCCCCCCGGCCGCCGCCGGTGCCGCACTCGACCGGCTGGAGAGCCAGGTCCGCCGCCTGGGCTGCGCCTGGACCGGACCGCATGGCCGCTGCCGTTCCGCAGGAGGCTCGCGGTGCCCGGCGAAGCCGCCATCGCCCGGCTGAGGGAGGTCCGGTTGCAGGTGGCTACTGTTGCGGAGGCGGCGATGCGACTGTACGCGATGGATCGTCGAGTTCGGCACGGGCAAGGTGGCGAGCCGGCTACGGCGAACCGCTGCCGGTCAAGGTCGTACGACAGCGGGTGTCTCACCGCTCATTTCATCTGGCGAGATCAAACTCGCGCTGGTCACCTGCGGTAAGGAAGTGGACGCTGCCGTCGACGTCGACACGGATGGGGGCGGCCTGGCAGGGCCGCAGTAAGAGTCGCAGCCGTACGTGGTCGAGGTCGACGACGATCCAGTGGCCGCGGTAGCACAGCTCGGCGTGCAGCGCGTGCAGTTGCGTGGGCAGCAGCGGATGGAAGTACAGGGTGTCGTCGCGGGTCTCCAGCCCGGTGTAGCAGCGCAGCGCGAGGTCGACCGTGCCGGCCATCGCACCCAGGTGCACTCCCTCCCGGGTACTGCCGCCACGGGTGTCGTCGAGGTCGGCGCGTAGCGCCTGCAGGAAAAGCGCCCAGGACTGTTCGCGGTCGGCCCGGGCCTGGACCCAGCAGTGCGCGATCCGGCTGAGGCTGGAGCCGTGGGCTACCCGGGCCAGGTAGTAGCGCACGGTAGCCTCGATCGTGGGGCCGTCGAGGTCGTAGCCGAGCCGGGCGAACAGGTCGCGAAGTTCCTCGGCCGACAGCAGGTAGAGCAGCATGAGCACGTCGGCCTGTTTGGACAGCTGGTACTGGTTGGGGCTCATCCCCTGCGCGCGCAGGATCGCGTCGATGCCGACGAGGTCGCCGTAGCGGGCCCGGTAGGCGTCGAAGTCGAACTCGGCCAGCTGCCCGTACCCGTCGAACTGGCTGATGACTCCGTCGTGGAACGGCACCCGCATCCGCCTGCTGACCTGCTCCCACAGCCGGGTCTCGACCTCGCTGATGCCGAGCTGCTCCCACAACAGGCCGCAGTGATGGCCGGTAAGCAGGTTGATCACGTCGAGGGCGCGGCGCAGCACCCACGCGGTCATGACGTTGGTGTAGGCGTTGTCCCGCAAGCCCGCATCTCGCGCGCCGGGGTAGGCGGTGTGGTATTCGTCGGGGCCGACGATGCCGGCGATGCCGTATCGCTCTTCGACCGGGTCGTAGGCGACGATGCTGGTCAGGAAGCGCGCGATCTCGATGATCATCTCTGCGCCGTATTCGGCGAGGAAGTCGACGTCGGCGGTGACCTGGTAGTACTGCCAGACGTCGTAGGCGATGGCAATGCCGACATGGCGCTGCAGGTGCGAGAAGTCGGGGATCCACTGCCCGAGCCGCCGGTCGAAAAGCTCGTCAGGCGTCTCCTCCCGGCCGTCGCTGGCGCTCTGCCAGGGAAACATCGCGCCGCGGTATCCCGCCGTGCGAGCCGCGTGGCGCGCCTGCTCCAGGCGCCGCCACCGGTAGAGCAGCAAGGCGCGCGACAGCGACGGCATCCGCAGGTTGAACACGGGGAACACGAACATCTCGTCCCAGAACACGTGTCCGTGGTAGCCCTCGCCATGCAGGCCGCGTGCCGGCACGCCCGCGTCGAGCTGCGCCGTGTGCGGCGACAGCGCCTGCAGCAGGTGGAACGTGTGCAGCCGCAGCGCGAGGGTGACCTCGTCGTCGGCGTCGAGGGTCAGATCGAAGAGGTCCCACAGCCGCTGCCAGGCCCGCTCGTGGGTGACCAGCAGGTCGAAGAAGTCACCGGCGCGGCCGAGCGCGGTGCACACCGCCGACGCAGGCTCGCTGATCGCGGGGTCGCGCGAGGTGGCGATCGCGGCGACCTTCTCCACGACGACCGGGCGGCCCTCGACCAGGTCCAGGTCCAGGTCCTGCCCGACGAAAGACGCTTCGCCGCTGTGCGGAGCGCGGCTCACGGGCACGTCGTGGCCCGCGCCGTCGCGCACGCGGGTGCGGGCAGCCACCGCGATACGGATCCGCGACTGTGTCGTCACGGCCGTCAGCAGGATCGTGTCGTGGTCGGTGATGCGCGTCTGTTCGGTGTGCAGATGCGCCCTGGTCAGCGGGGCGTCCTCGGGCAGGTTGGCGTTGACGACGCCGCCGTCGATCCCCGTGCACACCTGCAGGCCGCCGGACCAGTTCTCGGCGGTGAAGGTGGTCTCCAGCGCGGCGATGTGTGGGGTGGCCAGGTGCACGAGTCGGCGCTGCTGCACCCGGGTGAGTCGCCCGGACGGATCGCACCAGCGCAGCACCCGGGTGAGAACCCCGGCGCGCAGATCGAGTTCGAGCTGGTGGTCGATCAGGTGCCCCGTGTCCGGGCTGAACCAGTCACCGTCGGCGACCCGGAACCGCAACGGCAGCCAGTTCGGGGCGTTGACCAGATGCTCATGCTCGATCAGACGCCCGTCTATCGGCGTGGTGAGCCGGTTGTAGAGGCCGGACAGGTAGGTGCCCGGATAGTGCACGCCGTCGGCCTGGCACTCGGCGGCGGCGCCGCGGGTCGCCAGGTAGCCGTTGCCGAGGGTGCACAGGACCTCGCGCAGGCCTTCCCTGCCGGGATCGTAGCCGTCGTAGCGCAGTGTCCAGCCGGTGCTCGGCCGTCCGCCGCCGAGCAGCCGCTGCGGCGCGCCGGTGTCGCCAGGCAACCTGTGCAGACCCACCAGGTCGACGGGCAGGTCGGCCAGGTCGGTGACCACGATGTGCGCCCCGGCTGCGGCCAGCACGCCCCTGCTGTCGCGGTCGACGCCGACCACGAGTCCGAAGCCACCGCGACGCCCCGCCTCGACGCCGGGCACCGCGTCCTCAATGATCACGGCGCGGTCAGGTGACACGTGCAACCGGCGGACCGCCTCCAGGTATGTCGCGGGGTCCGGTTTGCCTGGCAGGCCGAGAGCTGCCGCGTCCGTGCCGTCCACCCGCACGTCGAACAGATCAGCCAGTTGCGCTGCGGCCAGGACCTGGGTGGCGTTGCGGCTGGCGGTGACCACTGCGGTGAAGACCCCGGCCTCGCGCAGCCGCCGCGCCAGCGCGACCGAGGAAGGGAACGTCCGTACCCCCTGCTCGGCCAGCAGTTGCCGCAGCAACTGGTTCTTGCGGTTGGCGACCGCCCACACGGTGGCCGTCCCCGGCGGGTCCGCGGGCGTGCCCTCCGGCAGGGTCAGCCCCCTGGCCGCGATGAACCCGCGTGCCCCGTCGATCCGCGGACGGCCGTCGACGTGTGCCCGGTACTCCGCGCCGACATCGAACGGTGCGAACACGGGCCCGCCATGTCGAGCCAGGTCCTGCAGCAGGCCGTCGAACGCCTCCTGCCACGCTGCCGCGTGCAGGCTGGCCGTGTCGGTCAGCACCCCGTCCAGGTCGAACACGACCGCGTCGACGTGCTCGATGAACAGCCCGCCAGCCGGGGCGCTCACGGGTTGATGACCTCTGGCGGCGCGCGACGCGGGCTGGCAGCCGATCGCCCGGCCGGCGGATGCCCGACCCGCACCACCGACTGCGGATGCCCGCCGCCCTGCAGCAGGCGGCCCAGCTGCTCTCGCGTGGCCCGCACCTCGATGACATCACTGATCGGCGCGCTGCCCAACTGCGCGACCGTTGCGGCCAGCAGCACGGCGGACAGCGCCTCCCCGGCCCGCAACCAGTCGACGACGTCGTCGCCATCAGTGAAGATCATCGCGAACTGGGCGCCCGTATCACGTTCGGGGCCGGCCGAATGCCCGCGGCCGAACAGCGTGAAGTCGCGTACCGGCACGGCGCGCGTGGTGGGCGTCACCGCCGTCGTCGCGGGCACGCCGTCCCCGCTGTCGGCCGGGCGGTTGGTCCACGTCATCAGCTCGTCACGGTAACCGGGATCTGCCTGGTGCACCGCCTCCGCGTGTGCCGCGGCCGCTCCGAGAACATTGACCTGTCCGGTGGGCACCGCATATAGGTGAGCGGCCTGCTGCTCCGCTGCTGCGACCAGCTCGCCGAGCACCCGGCAAGCGACGGCCTCGGCGGTGAAAGCCCGCCGGTCGGTGTGGCGTTCTCCAATCGCCCGGTACAACGCGACCTCCTCCTCCGTAGGCACGTGAGCACCGGTGATGGCGATGCGCGCCAGCAGCCCCGGCGAGCCGGGATCGGGGATCCGGTCGACCTGGACCTGATGGCCCGCGGCCGCCAGCGCGACCCGCGCGTGATGCAGCGCGGCACCGCAGCTGATGGTCAGCTGCCGTCCGGCGAAGTCGGTGGACCGCAGCCGGCGGCTGGGGTCGGCCCACAACTGCAACCAGTCGTCGGCGCTCCGCCACGTCCACGGCTGCGTGTTGAAGATCGACGGCGCGGCGAGGGCGTCACGTGCGGCCTCGATCAGAGCTCCCCGCCGCTGAAGCGACGTTGCGTCCATTTCCTCTCGCCATGTTCCATGCGTACCGGAGACGACCCGCCCGGTTCGGGCGGCCGTTGACGGACCGAGCGGATCGCCAACGAATGGTGCCGGAACCGGGGCGCCGCGCCAGGCGCACCGAACGGTGCGACATGCCCTTGCGGAACTCCCAACGGCCCACACCCTCGTGCTGGACCCGCCGCTCGGCGCGGATGCCGCGCCGCAAGATGCGAATCAATATTGATTATATATATCCTGAATAGTGCGATAAGCGATGATTCGGCAAGGGCCTTGACCGGTCTTGCGCTGCCGAAGCGCTCGTCGCCACGGTCACCGCGGCGCGACTGCGCCGACGGCTGGCAGACCGCTCGGCTCCGGCACGCGCGGTCCCCCGAAGACTCGGCCGCCCTCGTTCTCCCAGACCCCTGCCGGCTCCGGGCCGGCGCCCGCCGTTTCGGTCGCCGCGGGTGTCGTGAGGAGGCCGGCGGCCGACGTGAACACGTCGGGGTCTGCCGCCGCCGCCATCGCCCGCTCGGCGGCTTCGGGTGATGTGTCGGGCGGGACGACAAGCAGGTCCAGTTGATCGCCTCCGGTGGTGATCGCTGTCGCCAGCGCCGGATCCTGGGAGATGAACCATCCCATCCGGACCACTCGGGTGCCTGCGGTGAGGCGGCGCGGACGGTCTGCCCACGTGGCGCTGTTGAGCAGGACATGGCGAATCGGGCCGTACCGCTGCGTCAGCGCTGCGACCAGAGCGGGCACCTCCGCGGACGAATCCCGGGAGCGGGGCCACCAGCCGCCGTCGAGGACCGCGCGGTCGATGCGGCGGGGTGCCAGCGCCAGCCTGGCGGTCGGGCTGTCGGCAGGCGGCGTCGGGCCCGGGGCGGGATGGGTGGCACGCATGATCGACCGTCCTCTGCTGGTGACGAGCAAGGTCGCACGGCCAGCGGACGGCGTCTGCACTGCGGACATGCGCGGTGTCGGTCGGCATGACCTCACGAGGCGTGCGCTGCGCCGATACGGCTGTGCGATACGGCCACCGGGGTCCGGAGCGGCTTCTTTCAGCGTACTACTTCCGGCGCTACGTGTCGGGCCTCGACGGCGGCCATGCGTGCCCGCGCCTGAACGACCTCCCGTTCTGCCTCCATCCGCCCAGCCCAGACGCCGTGCTCGGCGTCAACGCTCTTGCCGGGCTCCAGGTCTGTGTAGATCTCGAAGAAGTGCTGGATCTCCATCCGGTGGTACGGCTCAAGGTCGTCGATGTCGGCGAGATGAGTGAGGCGAAGATCCGCGATCGGCACGCACAGCACCTTGAAATCGGGGCGTCCCGCATCGCGCATGCGGAACATGCCGATCGCCCGGCAGCCGATGACGCAGCCGGGAAAGGTCGGCTCCTGGACGAGCACCAGCGCATCCAGCCGGTCGCCGTCCTCGCCGAGGGTGTCCTCGATGAACCCGTAGTCGGCCGGATACTGCGTCGAGGTGAACAGCGTCCGATCCAACCGGATCCGACCCGTGGCGCGCTCCATGCGGTACTTGTTGCGGGTCCCGCGAGGAATCTCGACGGTCACGTCGAACACTTGCCCACCGCGCCCCGCGGCGGCCTCCGGCGGATGCCGCTGCGGCCGCGCCGGGAAAGCCGGGAAAAGTGAACTGGTCAACTACCTGCCCCCACGTCTGGCAACCCTCATACCACCCGGCCCGGTCGGCGGCCGGTGTCGAGGTCCACGCGCACGGGCAGGTCCGGCCGGCCCAGCACACGGCGGGCGTCTGCCAGAGCCCCCTGCTCGATCCGGTCGCACAGCGCTGCGAGCCTGCCCGGGGCGGAGGTCCGCACCCCGACAGCCATGACCGGCTTTTGCGGTTCACCGAGGAGGCGCACCTTCGCGGAGGCGACTCCGCGGTATGCCTCGATCTGGTCCCGCACGGCTTCCTCCAGGGCGGCTCCGGCCAGGGTCGTGTGCTCGCCGGCATCCGGTTCGGTGCGCAACGCCACCGTGCGCAGCCGGTCGGTGGCGAGCAGCACCGCGAGCATCCACTTGACGGCCAGCACCAGCACTACGACAGCGCCGGCCACCACGACCGGCCACAGCCAACGGCCGTTGTCGGCGGCGTACCGGCTCACCGGACCATCGGCCACGACCCGGTCGCGCAGCGACCAGCCCAGGGCGTCGGTGTGGGCCAGCATGCCCGCGGCCCCGGCCGCCAGCAGCAGCGTTCCGACGGCGAGCAGCGCGATGCGGTTGAAGCGGTCGACGTTCATGATCCCCTCCGGGACAACCTCACCGTGAGCCGGGGCCGGCGCCGCAGGCGCAGTCGGTCGAGCCTTTCCCGCACCGCGGCGCTCACCTGGCCGGCCAGAGCGGACCGGTCGTCGGCCGCGTGGGCGCCGGCTCGAACGGCGATCCGAGTCCGCCCGACCTTGACCCGTTCCGGGATGACTCCGTCGACCTCTCGGACGGCCGCGGTCACGTCCCGGGCGAGAGTGCGGCGGCTTATCGCCGCGTCGGTGGCCGGGTCCGCGGTGTCGATGGGCAGCCGCCGGACCCTGGCCGGCCACAGCTGTGCGAGCACGAGCGCGGCACCTGAAGCGAGGAGCAGCAGGCTGACGCTAAGCGCCTGCCGGTCGCCCCAGGCGGTGCGCCGCGCCCACCCGGCCGCGGCGGGCCAGTCGACCAGCAGCGGGCCCTTGCCGATCAGCACGGCGACGGCCTCGACGACGACCAGGGCCGCCACAGCGGCCAGGGCCAGGCCGGCGATCAGGGCGAGCAGACGGTTGACGAGCCTTCTCATGCTGCCTCCTGTGGCTTGGCTAGCGCACGCGGGCGCCGGTGTGGCTGGTGCCGATCAGGTCGGTGACGTCGATGTCGACGGCGCCGACGTGCAGGCCGGTCACCTGTTCGACGCGGGCGCGCACGTGGTCGCGCAACGCCGCGGTGACATCGGGCAGCGATGCCGGCCATCGCACGCTCACCACCAGGTCGATGTACGCGCGGTCACCGTCGACATGTGCGGAGGCCTTCGGCCGACGGCTCAGATCCGCCTTGCCACCGAGCTTGTCGGTGCCGTGCAAGTGACCGAGCCCGTGTGTCGGGCCGCCGACGTCGGGCAGCTCGCCGGCGGCCTGTGCCGCCACCTTGGCGATCACGTCCTTGCTGATGTGGATCGTTCCGCCTGATGACGGCCCGGCATCCTCGGGCGGGCTGGTCGCGGGGTCTGCCGCGTGCCGCGTGGTGACAGTCATCGGGGACTCCGACGCTGACCGGTACCCTCGCCGAGTCGGCTGAGATCCAGTTCCCCTGCCAGTACCTTGGCCACCGCCCAGCCGGCGAGCCCGAACGCGGCGACCACGACCATCGGCCCGAATCCGGCGTATACCAGCACGACGCCGAGGAGCAGCCCCACGGCGGTGCCGAACATGGTGCGATTCATGAGCTGCTCCCTCGCGTTGTCGGAACGGAATTCAGGCCGCGGCGGTAGCCCTCATCGGCATCGCTTCGGCCCCGAGTAGGTCACCGTGCGCCTTGGTGGCTTCCGCCGATACGTGTGCCAGTGGCACGCGGGCGTCGAGAAGGCCCGCGGCTCCCGGCAGGGCGGACGTCGGCCCGCCGGCCGGCGGACCGGCCTCGGGCGGGTCACCGAGACCGCCGATCGTCACATCGACGGCACGCCCGGGGGCCAGCGGCACCACCGCCGCCTGGACCCCCGCCGCGACCTCATACGCCGGTATCCCCCAGGCCGCGCGCAGCTGGATCTCCACGGCGCGTGGTGTCACCCGCACACCCAACACCCGCCTTCCGGGCAGGTAGGTCGCCACCTCCGGGAACCCGCCCAGCAGCGCTTCCACGCCGCGGCAGGCGCGGGCCGCGCCCGCAATCGCCTCGGCGTCGACTTCCGGCAGCCGCTCGGTCGACCCCGGCGTGCGCATCACTCGACCCTGGCGGGACTGCGCTCATCGCCGGTGTCCGGCAGGTGGACGTCGTCGACGTTCACGTTGACCTCCACCACTTCCAGGCCGGTCATCCGCTCGATCGACTGCTTGACGTTGCGCTGCACGCTGCGGCCCAGCTCCGCGATGCTGGCCCCGTAGTCGACCACGATGTCGAGATCGACCGCGGCCTGCGTCTCGCCCACTTCGACGCCGACTCCCTGCGCGACGTTCGGGCCGGAACTGCCCGGGATCCGCTCGCGGATCGCGCCGAACGCCCGCGCGCCGCCGGTGCCCATCGAGTACACCCCGGCGACCTCGCGACAAGCGATGCCCGCGATCTTCTGAACCACACCCTGCGCCACGCTGATCTTGCCGGTATCGGTCATCAGCCGGTCGTTGCGCGGCTTCGCCTCCCGACCCGCCTCGGCGGCCGGCACGGGAGAACGTTCCATCGTCTGCGTCATCGGCCTACTCCTTGGTCTCGCCCTTCAGCCGCTCCGTTCCCACACCGCGCCCGTATCAGTCATGTTTTGCGAATTTTGTTCGCCAGATCCGACTTGCGGGTATCGCTCTGGTCGGCCCGGGGCCTGGCGGCGGTGACGGCGGCCAGCGGGGTGATGATGACGCCCGGGGACAGCCGGGTGGTGCCTCGGGGCCGATTCGCCGTGCCGGGCGTTGCTGTGCTTGCGATTGCAGACCAACCACGCCGGCGAACATCGTTTCGAATGATTCACATGGATGTCACCTCTGACCGGCCGGTCGGGATACAGTGTCGGTGTCACCCCGGACCTCGGTGGCGCTTCCGTTCACCCGGATTCGCCGACCGCAGGAGGGCTCGACATGACCACATCCGCGCATGTCACCACCGCACATATTCCCCCTGAGCAGCCCGACCACTGGCGGCCCCGGCCGCGAAGCGGCAACGTCGACGGCGTGGCCGCCACCCTGCCGTGCGAGCCGCATCCGCTGCTTGAGCTCCTACACGCTCTGCCCACCGACGACCCGCAGCGGGTGGCGGCGCGAGCCAGCGTGATCGAGTGGTATCTGCCCATGACCGGGTACCTGGCACGCCGGTTCGCCCGGCGCGGTGAACCCGTCGACGACATCGCGCAGGTGGCGGCCATCGGGCTGATCAAGGCAGTCGACCGCTACGACGTGACCCGGGGCGTGCCCTTCGCCGGCTACGCGATCCCCACGATCATGGGCGAGATCAAGCGGCACTTCCGCGACAGCACCTGGAACGTACGGGTGCCGCGTCGCCTACAGGAGCTCTGCCTTCAGGTAGCCTCGGCCACCGACGAGCTGACCCGTGACCTGCAGGGGTCGCCCAGTTCGGCGCAGCTGGCCGCACGGCTGCGGGTGGGCGGCGCAGAGCTGGGTGCTGCCCGGCGGGCGGGGGGCGCCTACCGGCTGCTGTCACTGGACAAGGCCCGCCCCGGCAGCGACGAGCAACTGTCGGAGTCGTTGGCGGTACGGGATACGGCCATGGCGGCCGCAGAGAACAGGATGCTGCTCCAGCCGCTCCTGGCTCGCCTGCCGGCACGCGACCGGCGCATCATCGTCCTGCGCTTCTACGACGAGCTGACCCAGTCGCAGATAGCCGCGCAATTAGGGGTCTCGCAGATGCACGTCTCCCGGCTCCTGTCCCACGCGCTGTCGCGGCTGCGGGGCATGGCATGACCCTCACCGCGCGCCGATCCGCTCTGGCCGCATTCGGCCAACCCCTTATGCGCGGCCGCCTGCACGCATACGGCTTCTTCGTCGCCGTCGTATGCGGGGCGGTCATGGTCGGTGTCGCCGCCGCCCGGCCCGGTGTCGCACCGCTGGTCAGTACGGCCGTCTACGGTGCCACCAGCTGTGCGCTGTTCGCCGTCAGCGGCCTGTACCACCGCCGGGTCTGGAGCGAGCGCGGTTACCGGATGATGCGCCGGCTCGACCACGCCATGATCTTCGTGTTCATCGCAGGCACGTACACACCGCTGTGCGTCCTGCTGCTCAGCCCGGCCAAGGCGACGATCCTGCTGGCGGTCGTCTGGGCTGGGGCGCTGGCCGGCGTCACGGTGTCGATGATCTGGCCGCACGCGCCCCGGTGGATGTCCGCGCCGCTGTATCTTGCCCTCGGCTGGGCGGCGGTCGTGATCCTGCCCGACGTCGCTCGCGTGGGTGGCGCGGCCACGCTCGCCCTGCTGGCCGCGGGAGGCATCGGTTACAGCGTCGGGGCAGTCCTGTTCGCGCTGCGCCGACCGGATCCTTGGCCGGGGGTGTTCGGCCACCACGAGGTGTTCCACGCTTGCACGGTGGTCGCCGCGGCGTGCCACCACATGGCGATCTATCTTGCCCTGTTCACCTGAGGTCCACGCGCACAGGTCAGGTGGCCGCGTCGTCCGGGGCCCCGGTGGCGTGCGTGTGGTGCGACCCGCGCCGATTCACCGCCCGGCGAGGCCGGGAAGGCTGTTCAGATCGGTGGTGATGGTACGGGCGACCTCGCCCAGGCGCACGTTGTTGCTGCGGCAGTAGTCGCGGATCAGCCCGAAGGCCTCGTCCACGCTGACTCCGCGCGCCTGCGCGATCGCGCCCTTGGCCTGCTCGATGACGATCCGGCTGTTCAGCGCGCCCTGCAACTGCTCGCTGAGCCGCTCACCGCGGCTGATGGCCCGCTCCTGCAGCAGGCCGATGGAAGCGATATCGGCCAGGGCCTGGACGATCTCCACGTCCGTGTCGGCCAAGCGGCCGCCGACCTGGGTGCTGAACACGTTCATCGCCCCGATGCGTTCGGCGCGCAGCCGCAGCGGGAACGCATGCACCGAACGGAACCCCGCCCCCACCGCCCGCGGCGCGAACAGCGGCCAGCGCCCGGATGCCTCCCGCAGGTCGGCGTTGACCACCGGCGTGCCGGTGCGGAACGCGTCCAGACACGGCCCCTCATGGTTCTGGACCTGGAACAGCTCGAGGAGCTTGACGTTCTCGTCGGAGGCCGCCATGAACTCCAGCCGGCCGTGCTGGTCGGCCAGCAGCAGCCCGACGGGCGAGGCGTCCAGCAGGTCCGCAGTACGTCCGGCGAGCAACTGCAGGAACTCGATCAGGTCGAACTCGTCCACGAGGGTGTCGGCGATCTCGACGAACACCCGTGCGAGCCGCTGCGCGGATACGGTCGTGACGGTCATGGCTGCCTCCTTCCCCTTTCAGGGTGGCGGTGGTCGTTCATGGCTGTGGGCTTTCGAAACTGAGGCGCCGGGCGACGATCTCGGCGGCGACGTCGTACAGACGCAGGTCGTTGACGTAGGCGTGCGCGCGCATCCGCACCATCGCCTCGGCCAGGCTCACCCCCAGCTGGACCATGACCATGCCCTGGGCCTGGAACAGCTCGGCTCGCGAACCCAGCGGGTCGTCGAGCCAGCCGTCGGTCGCCTCCCCGCGGTCGCGTCCGTCGAGCAGGGTCGACACGGCGACCTCGGCGAACGTCAGCGCGAGGGTGAGCTCGTAGGGTGACAGCATCCCGGTGCCGGTACGGAAGACATCCATCACTCCGAGGCGGGCGGCGCCGACCTGCAGCGGGAACGCGAACACCGCCCGCACGCCCTCGGCGTGCACGGCCGGGGCGTAGACGGGCCAGCGGGCCATCGCGCCGTCGGCTACGTCGGGGATCAGGACCGGACGCATGGACTCATATGCGTCATTACAAGGGCCTTCGCCGAGGGTGAGCTGAAGCTCCTCCAGGCGTTCGGTGGCCGCGTCAGACGCTGCCGTCATGCCGCGCAGCCCCCCGCCGGCCATCACCGTCACGCCGGCGCCCGAAGCGGTCAACACCCGCCTGACCGCACCGCACAGCCGCCGCAGACCGCCGGCGACGCCGTGTTCCCCGTCGACGGCGGGCTCTTGCCGGATGAGTGCTTCCACCTGGGCGTACCGGTCCCCTATGCGGTCACCCACCGTCCCTGGTGTCATCGCCCTCAGCCTGCGGCGATTCACCCGCCCAGGCGCGGCCAACTGTCGGTGGCATCTGCCCTCACCTGAGCTTATGCCACCGAGGGACAGGGCAGCGGATTAAAGATCATGGCCGGTGTCCTGCACAACGTACCACCCCGGCAGCGTGGGATACCGTTCTCCAAGCTGCCAGTCGACATCTCGGGGTGAAGGCTCGTGGCGCTGGCGGCGGCCGTGGGTGGTGGAGGATCCGGGCCGTCTTCTGGCGCGGCGGGCGGGGGCTGGCCGGCTGGTGAAGGTTGCTCATCTGGATCCGGCCGAGCGTCGGCTGCTGCTGGTCGATGGGCCGCAGGGGCTGTCTCCGGCATGGTTGTGGCTGGGAGAGTCGGGTGCGCCGTTGTCGACCTCTGCGTGGAAGGCGATGATCGCCGACGGGAATCGGCGCTGTGCGGCGGCGGGTCTTGCGGCGCGTTGTCACGCGCACCTTCTTCGGCACACGTTCGCGGTGGTGACGCTGGAGCAGCTGCAGCGTGGCCATGTCGCGGCGCTGGCTGAGCTGATTCCGCGGCAACGGGAGCACTACACACGGATCTTCGGTGATCCGCTGGACTGGGTCCGGCGCCGTTTGGGCCACCGCTCCGTGGTCACTACACAGATCTACCTGCACGCCCTGGCGGAGCTGGAGATGCACGCCCGGATGGCCCTGGTCCCCGACGGTTGGGAAGATCCCCGCGACACCGCGGTGGAGGACCTGCCTGCTGACGATGAGCACGACAACCTGGAGGATCGGTGAGGCGAGGGCGTGGCAGCACGCGGCCGGGCAGGAGCGCGCCGCTGCCCGACGGCACGTATGAGCTCGTTTCGGCGGTGACAGTCGGTAGTACGGGGGCGCCGCTGGTCGCGTTCGAGGGTGAGGACCACCGCAGCCGCAGGTTCGACTTCACCGATTGTCCGCTTCCTGGCTGGCACGAAGATCTCGCTGCCGCGTTGGCGGCACGGGTCGGACCGGCCGGCGGGTTGCGGACGTCATCGTCGGCGATCGCGGCATGGAATCATCTTCGATCCTTCCTGCGGTTCCTCGACGCCCGCGTGGACAAACCGGCCGTACCGGCCGATCTGGGCAAGCACCATGTCGAGGCGTTCCGCGCAGAGGAGGTCGCGCGGCTCGGCCCGGCGTACGGCGGGCGGGTCGTCGATCATGTCTGGCGGGTGTTGCGCCTTGCGCTGGTGGCCGAACGCATCGCCGCCGACGTGCTGGCCGCATTCAGGTTCCGCGTCGGTGCGGCCAGGACGCCGGCCAAATCCGGTTACACCGATGGGGAGCTTCGCCGCATCGTCGATGCTGCTCGTGCGGATGTGGCTGGGTTGCGTGAGCGGGTCCGCTCGGGCGAGAGCCTGCTGGCACGTCTTGTGATGGATGCTTCGGGCCTGTCGCCAGCGGAGCTGGACCGGGCGCGGCGGTTGGCGGCGATGGCCGAGCACGGCGTGCAACCGCTGAGGTCCTGCCGGCGGGTCGGGTTCGCCAGCCGGCAGGAGGCTGCCGAGCGTTTGTTCGTGACCCGACGCGACGTGCCTGCGATGTTGGTGCTGCTGGTGGCGGTCGCCGGGCGCAACATCGAGACGGTCAAGGAGTTGCCCGCCGAGTACCGGCTGCTTAATGACACCGCAGTCGAGCTGCAGGTTCTCAAACGTAGGCGCGGTGTCGGCAATTGGTCGCAGACGGTGACGTGGGAAATCGGACCACCGGGGCGGGAACTGCACCACCCCGGGGGCCTCTACCTGCTGCTGCACGAGCTGATGGCGCGAAGCAGGGCGCTGGCCGGCGACCCGTCGTCGTACTGGGCGTTCTGGCGCGACCGGCGTCGCACTTCAACAAGCACCGAACAAGATCATGGCAAGCCGTTCCGTGCCGCCCTGACCGCGGGCATCGAGGTCAAGGGGTGGGCGCAGGAACGCGGCCTGGTCGACGACGACGGCCAGCCGCTGCGGTTGGAGTTCAACCGGCTGCGCACGAGTATCGAAGTCCGCCGCACCCGCAAGATGGGCGGGCACCTGCCATCGGCCGCGCGTTCCAACACCGTGGCTGTGTTGTTCAGCAACTACCTGCGCGACGATCCCACGGTCCGCGACTGGGCCGCCGAGGTCACCGGCGCCGCCCTGGCGGAGGCCGAACAGGCCGCACTGGCCGCCCACCGGCGCCGCGTCGAAAGTAACGGTGCCGCCACCGTCGGGCCGCAGGCGGACGTCGCCAGCGGCGTGGGAGGTGACGGGCCGTGGTCGGCCTGTCGGGACGTGTCCTGCCACCCGGCCACGAACAAGCCCTGCCGGGCCTCCTTCCTGGACTGCTTCCACTGCGGCAACGCCATGATCACCCCCGACCGGCTGCCGAGACTGCTCTCGCTGCTTGATGCGCTCGCGCGCCGCCGCCAACATGTGTCGGAATCAGAGTGGTGGGCGCGTTACGGCCCGAGCTGGGCCGCGATCCGCCATGACATCCTGCCTCGGTTCACCCCCGCCGAGGTCGAGCTCGCCCGGCAGTCGCCACAACCTGACGCCCTGCTCGACCTGGTGGAACCTTCATGGGAGCATCCGTGACACTTCACGCGCTGTCGCGGCACAGCGCCGACGACGTGCTCGACGTTCCGGCCGACCAGTTCGTGCTGTCGGGCCGGTCGCTGAACCCGGATTGGCGGCTGGAGCAGACGTCGCGTTTCGGCGACGACGTCTGGGACCTGCGGCCTGCGTTGTTCCAGCGGCATCTCAAGGCTCGCGTCCTGGACTTCAAATCGATACCGGTCACGTACCGCCAGACGGTCAAGCATCTGTGCTTGGCCATGCTCGCCGGAGTGCTTCCGCCGGGCGAGTCGCGGCAGAACCCCTCGTCGGTCCGGCGGTTGTTCGTCGAGATCAAACGATTCGCGGTGTGGCTCGACGGTCGTCCTGCCGCGAAAAGCCGACGGCTGCGCGACCTTACCCACGCGGACTTGGCCGACTACGCCCGCTATCTGGGCACCGTGCTGCGCAGCACGGCATCACGCGAGGTCGCCGAAGTCGGAGTGCGGCTGTTCTGGCGCTACCGGACTGCGCTCAGTGACGATCACCTCATCGTTGATCCGCTCGAAGCCGACGGGTGGGGCCGTAGCAGCCGGCGACGGCTCGGGGAGAACACCACACCGCGGATCCCGGAGGAAGTGATGGGACCGCTGCTGGCCTGGAGTATGCGGTTCATCGACGACTTCGCTGCCGACATCCTGGCCGCCGGCGCCCGCTGGCTCGAGGACCAGCCGCGGCGGGGCCGCTCCCGCATTGCCCGCAACCAAGCCGGCCCGCGGCTGCGCGCCCTGCTTGATGATCACATCGCGGCCGGAAGGCCGCTGCCCGGGCGCGACGGCTGCGTCAACTACGCTCAGCTGGCGAAGGAGGTGGGATGCAGCCCCACCACCGTACGGCTGTTCGGCAACCAGTCAGCCATCGACGCGGTCGCCGCGGCAGTCGGTGTCGCCGACTACACCCATATCGGCACGCCGATCACCGGGCGGCTGGACGGCCAGGCATGGACCACGCACATCGGCCCCGACAGCGGCGATCCGTACGGGGCGGCATCGCTGGCGCTGCGGCTGCAGACCGCCTGCTACATCGCCATCGCCTACCTGTCCGGGATGCGCGACAGCGAGATCAAGCACCTGCGCCGCGGCAGCGTTCGCGCGCACCGCAACAGCGCCGGCGACACCTACCGATGGACGATCACGAGCCAGCCGTTCAAGGGCGAGACCGACCCCGCTGGAACGCAGGCCACCTGGGTGATCGGAGCAGCGGCAGCACGCGCCGTCCGGGTGCTGGAACAACTTCAGCCCGCCCACGTCGACGCTGTTCAAGTCCCTGCCCCACCGGGCACCGGCAGCCAAGCAGGACGCCCTCAACGTCGCCCGCACCAACGAGCTGCTCAACAGCTTCGTCAGCTGGGTCAACAGCTACTGCGTCCAGCGCGGCCGCTTCGACACGATCCCGCAGGTCGAAGGCGGCATCTGGAAGCTGTCGACCAGGCACGTTCCGGCGCACGCTGGCCTGGTACATCGCGCGCCAGCCCGCCGGCGCCATCGCCGGCGCGATCCAGTATCGCCATCTGAGCATCCAGATGTTCGAAGGCTACGCCGGAACAAGCGAGTCCGGCTTCCGCGCCGAGGTGGAAGCCGAGCAGGCCCTGATCCGCGGCGAACGGCTGCTGGCCATGACCTCCGACCACGAACACCGCGCGCTGGCGGGCCCGGCCGCCGACGAGGCCGCCCGCCGCCTCGACCGGTTCGCCGAACGCGCCCGTTTCCAGGGCACCGTCGTGACCGATCCACACCGCATCAAACGCCTGATGCGCCGCCACGACCCCTACATCCACCCAGGCGACTACGTGACCTGCGCGTTCAACCCGGACAGGGCGCTATGCCAGCAGCGAACCGACAGCAGCGGCACTGTGCGCCCCTCGCCCAGCACATGCCAGCCACTGGACTGCCGCAACGCGGCCCTCACCGCCGAGAACACCAACGCACTGCACAGCGAAGCAGCCCGCATGGACGCCGAACTCGCCAGCCGGCCGACGCTGCCGCCCCTGCTGCTGCACCAGCTGACCGACCGCCGCAACAGAATCGTCGCGTTTCTCGACCGCCACACCGCCACGGACCAGCCATGAGATACCGTCAACCGCTGCCCTCCGAGCAGACCGTGCGCAGCACGCTCGAACAGCTGCGAAACGAAGCCGACAAGACAGGCCGCGCCCCCAGCATCCTGGCCTTGGCACGTCGGCTCGGGCTGGCCAATACCACCTTCCGCCGCCACTTTCCCGTCCTGTGTACCGAGCTCACCGCCCATGAGCCCACGCCGGTGTTGGATGGCGAGCCAAGCAGCTACGCGAAACTGACGCGGGAAGTCGACAAACTTCGCCGCGACAACCGTGAACTCGCCGAGCACCTCGAGCTGGCGATCGCGAACATCCAGCGCCTGACCATGGAGAACCATGGACTCCGCCAAGCTCTAGAGGCCGCACGCAACGTCACTCGGCTGCCGCCGCAGCGCCGCAGCTGAGGCAACGTGCGTCCTGTTCGCCCGCGCCGGGTCTGGCGGATGCATGGTTCCCGCGTCCCTGACCCGGACAGTTCGCGGCGACGCTTGGGCAACGCGTAGGCACTCGCGGCTGCGGCGCCGACAGCCGCGGCTATCTCAGCCGAGTCGGCATCGGCACCACTGCCCGGTTGCAGCTGCCTCGCTCCGCCCGAGAACTACCGGCCTCCTTCGCCGTTTTCATGCGCATTCTTCGGCTTTAGGTAAATATGAGCCAATGCGCACGATACTCACGTTGTCGGCTGCTGTGTCGTTGCTGATGCCCGCTGGAGAGGCATTCGCGGCGGCCGAAGAGTCAGCCTCCAGACCAGCGCCGGCCGTGTTGCCGGCGAACGCCCTCCGCTCCCTGAGCCGCATCACGGCGCGAGCCGACGAGTGGCCCGGCGCGCCGGCTGATGTCCGAGAGCAAGCCAGAGGCCGGGCCGAAGTCTCCGAAAATCCGGTCAACTGGACCCCGCACATCACCGACGGCAGGGTCTGGACGATGGCCTTGATCGGCGACACCTTACTCGTCGGTGGCGACTTCAGCAGCACCGCGCACGCCCACAGCCGCGCCGCCATCCCCAGGCGCAACCTGATGGCGTTCCGGCTGTCCGACGGCAAGATCACCGATCTGCGGGTGAACATCGACGGTCCCGTGTGGGCGCTGGCCGAAGGCCCCGACGGCAGCGTGTTCATCGGCGGCGACTTCACCAACGTGAACGGGCACCGGCGCCGGTCACTGGCCCGCGTCGACGTCGCCACGGGCGAGGTATCCCCGGATCTGCGTACACCGGTCGACGGCGACGTGCGTTCCCTGGTCGTGCACGGCCGCGACCTGTATGTGGGCGGGTCGTACGACCGGATCGGCGACGTACGCCGCGGCGGCCTGGCCCGCCTCGACCTCACCGACGGCCGAGTCGACGCAGACTTCGACGCCGAGCTGGCCAAGCCGGTGCGCACCCGCCCGCGGGTCGAGTCGATGGCACTGTCTCCCGACGGCACCAGCCTGGTCGCGATCGGTAACTTCGCCCAGGCCCGCGGGCAGGAGCGCCACCAGCTGGTCATGCTGGACGTGACCGGACCGCAGGCGGCCGTCTCCGAGTGGCACACCGACTTCTACCGCACCCGCTGCGACTCACGGTTCGACTCCTACCTGCGCGGGATCGACTTCGCGCCAGACGGCAGCTACTTCGTGGTCGTCACCACAGGACACGACTCCGGCTCGCCCGAGCTGCCGTGCACGGCAGCGGCCAGGTTCGAGACGTACGGCTTCGGTGAACACCCGCCGACGTGGGTGAACCACACCGGCGGGCACTCGCTCTACGCGGTCGAGGCGACCGGATCGGCCGTCTACGTCGGCGGGCACCAGCGCTGGCAGGACAACCCGTACGGGGTCAAGCACAAGGGACCCGGTGCGGTGGACCGCCCCGGCATCGCCGCTCTCGACCCGGAGACCGGACGGGCGCTGGACTGGAACCCGACCCGCAGCCGGGGACAGGGCGTGCGGGCATTCGTGCGCTGCCCGCAGGGATTGTTGGTCGGCTCCGACACCGACGAGCTGGGCCACGAGTACCACGCTCGGATCGGCCTCTTCCCTGCCACATGACTCCAACCGAGGCGAGGAAAGTGCGGCAACAGAGGCGTCGCCCCTGACGATCTCGCGGCCAGCTGCCGCCTAGTTGATATACGGGCATGAGTGGTTACGCGACTGCGCCACCCCGGCGTGTGAGCCGCGTGGCCGCCGGGGCCATTGGCTAATATGTCCTGGTAGCAGGGTGTGTTGTGCTTTGCCTCCGCGGGACGGTGCCACGCAGTCCTGTGTCTGCGTCGTCGCTCGCGATGACGCCTTCGAAAGGCCGGGCTGGGGTTGCCCGGCCTTTCGCCGGACATGGTCATACGCTGACATCTGCGGCCTGACGATGGCAGCGCCATCCCAGCGCATTCCGTCGATCAGGATAGAGATCAGTGGGCGCGATATGCCGCCACATACGGCATCATCGACGGATGGTGATTGATTCCCCGGCGGCGGATTCGGGGCAGCCGCGCCGCAACCGCCGTCAGGCGCTGCTGCACGAGAACGCCGGTTCCCGCACCCGCACGGCGGACGATCAACAGTTCACCATTCCCGCCGCAGCAGGCCGTCGCGCGGCGACGTTCCGACTACAGCTGTTCACCGCCCCGGATCTGCGACCGGTCGCGGTGATCACCCAGCGCCAAGACGAGGGTGCCGGGCCGATCAACCACGCCGAACGCTACGTCGAGGCGATCTGGCAGCGGCACCTACCCGACGACGCGCAGCCACCGATCCTGGTCGCCCACATGCTCATGGGCAACGCCGGCGACAACAACGAGCGTGACCTCGGTTTCCGGCACATCGGATTCCGGGTCGCCGACGCGGGCGCGCACCGGGTGGCTCGGCCGCCACACTGGGGCCCGCACCTGAGCGAATCCGAGCTGGCCTACCTCGTGGGTCAGCCGGTCGACCCCACGCGGGGCAACTACACCGCGCGCCGCGCGAGCCGGAGCCCCAGCGCCGTTACGCCGAACAACTCGTGGTGCTGCTACCGCGCTCGGACCTCGACAGCCCGGCCTGCATGCCCGCGCCTACTCCGCTGCGGCGCCGGCTTTGGCGCCAGGCTGTGCCCGAGCGCGGCGGCCGGGACTGCTGTTGGTACCACCGCGGCGACTGGCACCAGGTCAGCGAGGTCGCCGTCGGCCTGCTCCGACGCGCGAGTGCTCGGGGCGTCGACCAGTCCGACCTCGGCCCGCACGCCTCCAACCTAGCCAGAGAGATCGATCTGAGCTGCTGGGAACTTGAGGCACTCGACAGCCTGTTCCTCGACCCGATCGAACCGGACCGCGAGATCACGGGCGTCGGGTACGTCAGCGGACGGCACCGCGCACAGGCCATGCTCGACGCCGGAGTGAGGCGCACCATCATGGCGATCTGGGACTTCCCACCAGGTATGTAGCTCGCCCGACAGAACCACATATGCAGCGGCCTCGCACCTCGCCGGGTGCGAGGCCGCTGTAGCTCCACGTCGCATGCGGGGTGACCGATCCTCGCCCTGGCCTCTGCGCTGAGGCCGAACGCTGTTGTGTTACCCGACGACCACGTCGATGGCCGTACACGGGTCGAGCCGGAAGCCCCGGAGTGCCAACCTAGGCCTATTTGCCGAGTTTGGGCGATATGGGTGATTGACAAACACCCGAGCGTTTATTGTTCGCATAGGGCCTCAATGAGCATATTGAGGACTTCTGTCGGTTTTCGGTATGAATGCGCTGGTCGCGCTCGCGTCCCGTCATGCCGTGTCCTCGGTGAGAGAGGGTTGTACATGCTGAAACGTCTATCTCCCGCGCGTCGGCGCTTGGCAGCGGCGACGATCTCGGCAGTGGCTGCCACCACAGCCACGATGCTCGCCGGAACGTTACTAGTGGGAACCGGGACGGCGTGGGCCGCGCTGCCCACGGTGGGTCTGGGCACGGCCACATCCTTCGCTGTGTTGGGGGGCCAGTCCGTCACCAACACCGGCAACTCGATCATCTCGGGCGACCTCGGGGTCAGCCCGGGCAGCTCGGTCACCGGCTTTCCACCCGGCCTTGTGATCAACGGCGTCCAGCACGTAACCGATGCCGTCGCGGGCCAAGCTCAGATCGACCTGACGACTGCGTACAACGATGCGGCGGGCCGTACGCCGGCCACCGTGACGGGAGTCGAACTCGGCGGACAGATCCTGCCCGAGGGGGTGTACACCAACCCGACGCTAGGTCTGACGGGCACGCTCGTGCTGGACGGGCAGGGCCGTCCCGATTCGGTGTTCATCTTCCAGGCGGGCTCAACGCTGATCACCGCACCGAACAGCACGGTCGCACTGATCAACGGCGCGCAGGCCTGCAACGTGTTCTGGCAGATCGGCAGCTCGGCAACACTGGACACCAACACCACGTTCGTCGGCACCATCATGGCCCTGACCTCGATCTCGGCTCTGAACGGCACCACCGTCCAGGGACGGCTGCTCGCCCGAAACGGCTCAGTCACCCTCATCAACAACGTGATCACGCGGCCGTTCTGCAACCTCCCGCCGACACCAACGGCCACGCCAACCGCAACACCTACCGCAACTCCCACCGCGAGCCCGACGGCATCACCAACCGCGAGCCCCACGGCATCACCAACAGCGAGCCCGACGGCATCACCAACAGCGAGCCCCACGGCATCACCAACAGCGAGCCCCACGGCATCACCAACCGCGAGCCCGACGGCATCACCTACCGCGAGCCCCACGGCATCACCAACCGCGCGGCCCACGCCAACCCGTACCGCGACACCGCGGCCTACGCCGACCAAGACCGGTAAGCCACGGCCGAGACCTACGAGCTCCGGGTATTACGGACCGCCCGACTGCGGTGGACGCGACCGCTGCTGAGCTCAGAACAACCTGAGCACTCGGCCCCCTCCGGCAAACTTGCCGCAGGGGGCCGAACGCCATCACGCGAGCTCAGTCTGATCAGGGACGCGGGACCTGGACCTTGTGCTAGAGCCCGCCGATGTCAACCGTAAAGACCGAGAAGACTCGCAAGCTGGTCAAGCGGTCAGCTGCAAGCCCTGTCCACAACGCGGCTTCCCTCCACGTTCGCCCCGCGCCGCGGGCCCCGCACCGGCAGCACGTGTTTTCCGGTAAACCGTTCCCTGCCCTGGTGCCGACAAACCTGCTGGTAGACCGCCTTCCGCCACAGCGGTGAGGTCAGCACCGGCCGTCGATGAAGACGATCCACCACGAGATCGACAACGGCGGCTACGTTTCGCCGGCCGCAGAACGGGTACGAGGTTCAACTATCTCCGCATGCAGAACCAGGGACGACTCCATCGGCTGTCGACAGGCGGGTCGGGAGGTCCGGAGGAGGTCGGACTGTGCATCAGCTGACCACACCGTTCGAACCTTGTCCGGCAGACGCTCCTGCGCTGTCATATCACTGCCCGAGCGACCTGGCACTGGTGCGGGAGTTCGTATGCGAATGCGCTCGGGATGCCGGCCTTCCTGCCGAACGACTGCCCGCGTTGCAGGTCGCGGTGAGCGAGGTGGCCACGAACACGTTGCGCCATACGTCGTCAGGGGGCAACGTGCGCGTCTGGGCCGACGGGAACGAGGTCATCAGCGAGTTCACCGACAGCGGGACCTTCGACAGTGGATTCGTCGTCTGTCCGGGTCCGACTGACGGGTGGGGCCTGCGGATCGCCGACGAGGTCTGCGACCGGTTCGATCTCTACAGCCGGCCGGGCACGACAGTCTGGCGGCTCGCGGTCAACCTCGAGCACGAGCCTCCGATCGCGGCTTGACCTGCGGCATACCATCGGGCAGCGCATCGCTCGTCAGGTGGCCGGTTGTGGCTTGGCGCCCGCGGGGTGTCCCACAGGCAAGCGCTTCTCCGAGGTCGGCGTCGAAGCAGCGGCTGTCGCCCAGTCTTGCGGCAGGTCGTCACGAACGACCGCCATCTGGTCCAACCCTGTCAGCTTGATGATCTGCTTGGTTATGCCTGGCGCCCCACACAGCGAAACCGCCGCCCCCGGCACCCGCGCGGACAGCGCGTACAGGTAGTGGACCAGAGCGGCTCCGCCGAAGGTGACACCGGCCAGGTCCACGAACAGGGTCTCGCACGTGACACCCGCCAGTTGGCGCTGCGCCAAGCGCACGTCCACGGGATCCAACAGGTCGACGTCGCCAGCTATGCACACGCACGCCACCCGGCCCTGGCCGGCACAGGTGACGGTGATGATCATCGGGTGACTCTCCACGCCATTCCCCACCTCAGGCTCGGTACGGCCTGCCGAGGTCTAGGGCAGTGACAGAGACGAACACGAACAATGTTACCCAAGTGCGGCGCGGCGGGCGCCTGCCGAATCGACGCAACACAGGTCAGCGCCTACCCAGCGCCCGAGCGGCTCAGTAGATGAGGCGGTAGGCTGTGGAGACGGCTGCGCGGTAGGCCGCCCCGGTGACCGCCCGGTCGCGGTGCAGCGCGGCACGGGCCGCGTTGGCGCCCGGGCCACCGTGCACACCCGGTCCGGGATGGGCCGAGGCACTGGCCAGGTAAAGCCGGTCGATCACCGTGTCAGCGCGGCCCAGGCCCGGTGTCGGCCGCAGCACCAGCTGCTGCGTCGGTGCGGCCGTACCGCCGCCGAGGGCACCGCCGCTCATGTTGGCGTTCTCGTTGACGAGGTCCGCCGGGCCTTGGACGTGGCGGCCCAGGACGAGTTCTCCGAATCCGGGCGCCAGCTTGTCGATCATGGCCTCGATGCGGTCGACACACGCCCGGATGCCGTCGTCGTCGCGGCCGCGACCGGCATACCGGTAGGGCAGGTGGGTGTAGGCCCAGGCGGTCTCCGTCCCGGCCGGCGACCGGGTGGGATCGGCGCGGCTCATCTGTCCCATCAGCACGAACGGCGTCGTCGGATCGTCTCCGGCGGCGACCGTGGCCGCGGTGCGCGACAGTTGCGCGGTGTCGCCGCCCAGGTGCACCGTGCCGGCGAACCGGGTCTGCGGGTTGGTCCAGGGCAGCGGCTCGCGCAGCGCCCAGTCCACTTTCACCGTGGGCCGGTCGTAGCGGAATCTGCGCAGGTCGGCCAGCAGCTGCGCGGGCAGGTGCCCGGGGCCGACCAGGTGCCGGTACAGGTACGGGGCGTCGACGTCGGCGAGCACGGCCCGCCGGGCCCGCCAAGCGCGGCCGTCGGCGCACACCACGCCCAGGGCGCGGCCGCCGCCGACGACGATCCGGTCGACGTCGGCCCGGCAGTGCAGTTCTCCGCCGTGTGCGGTGAACCGCCGCGTCATGGCGTCGGTCAGCGACTGCGCTCCGCCTTCGGGAACGGGGAAGCCATGGTGCTGGCCGAGCATGGCCAGCAGCCAGCCGTACGCGCCGGAGCCGGCGCTTTCCGGCCCGACGTCGGCGTGCAGGGCACAGCCGTAGAGCAGCAGCCGGGCGCCTTCGCCGGAGAAGGACTCCTCGGCGAGGTCCCGGATCGACAACCCCAGCTGTCGCGACGCCCGCAGACTGCCGCCGACACCGCCGCGGACCAGTAGCCGGGTGGCCGCCCGTATCGGCGGGAACGGGGTGAACATGGCCGCCACCAGATCGTCCTCCAGGGCCAGCCAGTCATGGTATGCGGCCAGCCAGCGCCTGCCGTAGACGGCCACACCCGCGTTGTTGACCCACCCGTCGATGCGGCCGAACTCCGCCTGCACGGCCACGGCCAGCCGCTCGACCGCCTCCGCGTCAGCGGTGTCGGTCGGCACCTCCAGCACCGACGCGCCCAGCATGCGACACTGGCCGCCGATCTCGGCCAGCCCGCGCTCACTACGCGCGGCGAGCACGAGCCGGGTGCCTCGCTCGGCCAGGGTCAGCGCGGTCGCCGCCCCGATCCCACTGGTCGCACCTGTTATCACGACGGTGGACTCATCGAGTGATCTCGTCAATGGCATCCACTGTGCGTACCCGTCACGGCCAGCTTCTACGCCGCCGCGACCGGACGAACGCGCGACCCGAGAGAACTGCTCACCGCGGTCAGTAGCCGACAGGCTCCCTGATGATCGGGCAGGTCATACAGTGGCCGCCGCCCCGGCCGCGGCCGAGCTCGGCGCCCGCGATGGTGACGACCTCCACCCCGGCGCCGCGTAACAGGGCATTGGTCTGGGTGTTGCGGTCATAGGTGATCACGACACCCGGCTCGACGGCCAACGCGTTGTAGCCGCCGTCCCACTGCTGGCGTTCGGAGAAGTCCGCATCACCGCAGGTGTCGACGACCCGCAGCGCGGGCAGTCCGAGCCCTTCCGCGACCACCTCCACGAACGGACGTGCCCGTTCGTCGACCACCTCCACCCCCGGCGGTTTGTCGATCGGGCGTAGCGAGAAGGTGTGCACCCCGTCCATGACGGCGGGATACAGCGTGACGATGTCCCGGTCGGCGAAGGTGAACACGGTGTCCAAGTGCATCGCGGACCTTGACTTGGGCATCGCGGCCACGATGACATGTGAGGCGGCCCCGTTGGCGAACAGCGCCGCCGCGACCTGGGTGATGGCCTGCCGCGACGTGCGCTCGCTCATGCCCGTCAGCACGACACCGTTGCCCAGCGGCATGATGTCGCCGCCTTCGAGCGACGACTGGCCCCACTGCTGTTCGGGGTCCCCCCACCACACTCGGGAGCCGGTGAAGTCAGGGTGGAACTGGTAGATCGCCTTCATCAGCAGGGTCTCGCCGTGCCGTGCCGGCCAGTACAACGGGTTGAGTGTCAGCCCGCCGTACAGCCAACAGGTGGTGTCCCGGGTGTAGAGCGTATTAGGCAGCGGTGGCATGAGGTACTCGCAGCCGCCGACGCGCTCGCGCGCCAGCACCAGATGTCCGGACAGCAGGTCGTCGGGCAGATCAGCGGCGGTCAGACCGCCGATCAGGAACCTCGCGAGCTCGCCCGGGTCCAGCGCCTCCAGGAACGCGCGGACGTCGTCGACCAGGCCCGTGCCCACCTGATTGGCGACGATCTTACGGTCGAGAAGCCACTGTCTGGCCTGGCCGATGGCGACGGTCTGGGCCAACAGCCCGTGCAGTTCCACCACCTCGATGCCGCGGCAGCGGAGCTCGTCGACGAAGTCGGCATGGTCTCGCTGCGCCTTCTCCACCCACATCACATCGTCGAACAACAGGTCTGCCGCGTTGGTGGGGGTGAGGCGGCTGTGCGCGAGCCCAGGCGCGCACACCAGCACCTTCCTCAACTTCCCCACCTCGGAGTGCACGCCGTGCGTAGACGCAGGACTCATCTCGACCTCGCTCACGCGCCGCCTCCCCCGTCCCGTTCACTGCCTCAGTGCGCCCCGTCGCCGATCGTCTCGGAAGCGAGGTAGGCCAGCACGTCGTGAATGTCACCGGTCCGGCGGTGGACCCGGCGTTGACGTTCCGCGCCGGTGCCCGCCCTGCGCAGCCGGTCCCAGCCGGTGTTGACCGTCTGCAGGTCGCCGTCCCTGGTCAGCACCGGGCCGACGAAACGCAGCAGGTCATCGACGAGCTCCCCCGCCGGCACCAGTTCCCCGGTCGTCGGGTCGACCAGGTGGCCTTCGAGCCCGTCGCGGGCGGCCCGCCAGTGCGCGGCGTTCAGCAGGCCGGTCCGCAGCCGTGGTGCCGGCACCCCGGCGCGTATGTCGTCGACGACGGTGGTCACCAGCGCCCGGACGAGCCCGGCCACCAGGACCGCGTCGTCGACCGTCGGCAGCACGTCGGCGACCCTGACCTCGACCGTGGGGTACCGGGCCGAGGGCCGGGCATACCACAGCACCATCCCCACATCCAGCATCACACCGGCCGTGATCAGCTGCTGGACGGTGCGGTCGTAATCCGCGGCGCTCGCGAAGTACGGGGAGGGGCCTAGACTCGGCCAGCGTTCCATCTGGATCGAGCGCCAGCTCGCGTAGCCGGTGTCGACGCCCGCGTGAAACGGCGAGTTCGCTCCGATGGCCTGGATGACGGGCAGCCAGGGCCTCAGGTGGTTGCAGACCTGGACGGCGAGCTCGCGGTCGGGCACGCCGACGTGGACGTGGCATCCGCACAGCGCCGGATCGAGTGCCACGGGTCCGAAGCGGTCGATGATCCGCTCGTATCGTTCGGCGGCAGGCCGGGTGATGGCCGCTTCCCGTACCGGGGTCGCCCCCACCGCCACCAGCCGGGCTCCGAGCGCCGCGCCGGCGGCGGCGGCTTGAGCACGGGAGGACGTCAGGTGCTCGCGAAGCTGTGCGAGATCCCCGCACACCGGGGTCACCATCTCGATCATGCTCTCGCGGAACTCGTGCCGGCTCTGCTCCAGTGCCTGCCCGGTCAGCCGCGCCAACACCTCGTCGGCGACGGGCAGATTACGGCCGCTCGACGTGTCGAGCAGCAGGAACTCCTCCTCGACGCCCAAGGTCAGCGGGCTGCGGTCCGCGATGGCGACCCGACGGCCGTCCCCTTTGAAACCTGGATCCATGTGCTCAGCCGCCTCTGGTGATCTGAAGACCTACTGACTGCATTTCCCCGGTACGGAGCCTCACCACCACCAGGTGCCCTTCCCGCGTCGACGACTCGTAGGAGCAGCTCATGGCGGCCGCCTGCCGGCCGAGCCGTGTCAATCCGGCAGGTGAGGATCGTCGTCGGCCGGATCGGGGCGGCCTGTCTGCCGGCCGGCCGGAGCCCGGAAATCGATCAGTTTGTGGGTGCCGTCGCAGAACGGCTTGATCCGCGAACGGCCGCAGCGGCAGAGCGCGACCGTCGGCCTGCCGGCCTCGATGTGCTCGCCGTCCGGGGTGATGATCTCGAAGTCGCCGCGTAACAGCAGCGGACCGTCCTCGTAGGGCGTCACCGTCGCCGAAGGGCGGGCAGGTTCGTGTGTCATGCCGCTGCTCCTGCCAGCACATCGGTCTCTGGCAGCAGTTCGCGCGCTGCGGTCCCTGCCCGCAGCGAACTGCGGCCGGCGGCCCAGCTGTCGAGCAGGTGCGCGCTGACCCTGCCCCCGAGCACCTCGGAGCCGGCGGCGCCGAACAGCACGTCTGCGGCCAGTTCCGGGTGCTCGGCGACCAACGAGCCGCACATGTCGTACGCGGCGATCTGCTCGTGCACCGCGTCTGCCTCGACGTGCTCGTCGTAGAACAGAGTCGCCTTGCTGTCGCCGCCGAGGCGGCGCAGACCGTTGCCGTAACGGCTGTTGGGCAGGCTGGAAGACATCTCGAAGGCGGCGAGCTGACCGGTGAGCGCCGCCCGCAGCCGCCGATGCAGGGCGAACATCGACAGCATGTTGGTGACGGCGAGCGTCACCGCCGGCAGCCGGTCGAGGTAGGCGCCGTAGTCGGTGTCCAGACCCAGGCAGCCCATCGTGTTGCGAAACAGCTCGGCGTGCATCCGCGCGAGCCTGCCGGAGCCGTACTCGTCGATCTGGATCTCGATCAGCGCGGCCTTGGCGCGCCCGGTCAGCCGAGGGATGGCGAAGGTGTGCGGGTCGGCCTCCTTGAGCTGGTAGAGGGAGCGGTGCACGACGAACTCCCGGAACTGCTCGATCGTGGCGTGGGACTGGATGTAACGCGCCAGTGACGGGCCCTCCCGCTCGGCGGTCAGCGCGGTCAGCGCGGCGGGTATCTCGGCGGCGCTGGTCGCCGGTTGCGGACCGACCTGTTCCCGAAGTTCCCTTTCGAAAAGCCGCTCGATGTCGGCGCGCAACGCCAGCAGTCCAGGATCCCACTCCCAGCGGTCGTCCACGTCGTCGAAGCCGGTGTAGTGCAGCTCGTAGCAGACGGCCAGCGCGAGCTGCACGTCCTCGTCAGCCAGCGGATCGACGTCGACGCGGTTCGGCAGACGCGCGTCCTTGATCGCCTTCCCTGACCGAAGACGTTCGATCACAGCCGCCGAAAGGCCGCCCCGCGCCTCGGGAAGTCTCATGGTCCGCTCCTGCCTCGCTGTGCTGTGACGATCAGTTCGCCGCTGGTCGGCCTGTCATTCCTCAGGACAGACAAGCATCCGCCGAGCGGCGACGGTCGGCTTGGACGGTGCCGCGGCCTGTCGCCATGTTGCGGCTACCCGTCGGTACGCGCGCCCTTTTCGTGGCTGGGCGGGTCGGACGGTCTCGCAACGGCTGAGGGCACGTCGTCATCGCCTCCGTCGGTTCTCGGGTGAGCGGTTATCGCACCTTCACCTGATGTGCCCTGCCCGGCACCGTCGGTGAACTTCCCCGGCGTCGTTGCGAGATCATGCTCTCGGTACGTCGCGCTTCCGGTTGGCGACCGTTCCTCCCCTGCTGTCGAATCAGACCGGGCGTCCGTTACCTGCCGCTCCGCGCGGTCCCGGTATTGCTGAGCCATCTCGATGCCCCCGTTTCAGTGGCCGCCGAGTCCGGGTCCCCGCCGACAACGACGACATCCCGCAGACAGTGGAGTTCTGGAGTTCCCCATCGGTTACCCCTCAAACACGGGGCCGATGGCGCAGCAGGAAACGACGGAGCGCGGCAATCGGGATCTCCGCCACGCGGTCCGGGATCTAGCTCCGCCGCCGTGCCGGGCCCGCACAGCGATGTCGATGAACTCACATGCCGCGGTCGGCCTGGAGGACCGTGAGTGGCCCGATCGCATCGATGATGGCCGTCTGAATCCTCATTTCGGGAGCATCCGGGTCGAATGAACAGCGCACGCTCGGGGCGACGTGTCCGCGTCGTTCGCTCCGAGCCTGCGCCAGGCCGCTCATGACTCAGCGGTGGCGGTCGACGATGCTCTGGCACGGTACGCAGTGCGTGGCCCACGGCATCACCTGCAGCCGGGTCAGCGGGACCTGCTCACCGCAGCGCCCGCAGGCCCCGAGGGTGCCGCTGTCGAGGCGGTCGATGGCTGCTTGCAGCCGAACCAGCTGTTCCTGCAGTGCCATGGTCACCATCGTCTGCTCCGCGGCCTCCAGCGCCACCGTGCCGGCGTCGGCGGCGTCACCGGAGCCCGCGTAGTGCGATCCCCGCATGGAGGCGGCCTGCGCTTGCAGGCGGCCGACCTGCCCGGTGGTCTCGGCGTGGCGCTGGCGGAGCAGCAGACCGATCGCGGCCATGTCCAAACCGTCGGTTACAGCGGTCATCGTGTCCTCCTATGTGGTGCGCCTGCGCCCTGACTTCCCTGCACCGGTCGCCCTAAACCGACCGCGCACCGGCCGTTGCCGCGTGATAACCGCGGCGGCCGGCTGAGGCACCGGCCGGCCGTGATGCTTCAGGCGGGCTGATCTGCCGCGGCCGTGGTAATCCTTCCCGACGTCGCCCAGGTAGGCGGGATGGTCGCGCTGATCCTGCTGGCTGTCGGCGGGGTCGTCTACAGCGTTGGCGCGATCCTGTTCGCCCTACGCCGCCCGAACCCCTGGCCGGCGGCATCGGCCACCACGACGTGTCCCACGCCTGCACATTGATCGCCGCACTGTGCCAATACATTGCCATCTATCTCGCCGTCTTCGCCTGACAGCACCCGACGGCCCGCGAGCGGCCCTATGGGCCCGGCCTCGGATCAGCGGCTCGCCAGGCCGGGCATGCCGGCCGAGTCAGTCGTTATGGCACGGGCGGCGTCGCCCAGGCGCAGGTTGTAGCTGCGGCAGTAGGCGCGGGTCAGCCCGACAGCCTCGTCCACACTGACACCGCGCGCCTGCGCGAACGCGCCCTTGCCCTGCTCGATGACGATCCGGCTGTCAGCGCGCCCGGCAACTGCTCGCTGAGCCGCTCACCGCGGCTGACGGTCCCTTGTCACACCGGTACCCACGGCACTTCGTGTTCATGCGGACGACCGTGCAACTACCGACGCTGGCGAAAGATCCAGCGGCTCGCGGGTCTGACACGTCCGGCCGACGACCCTCCGCCACGTAGAACGCCGGTTCGCCGGCCGGTAGGCGTTCTGCTACGGATGCTGGGAAGGGTGGACCACGGCCACGGGTCCGTGCGCGTGGGCGACGAGCGCGTGGCTGACGGAGCCGAGCAGCATTCCGGCGAACCCCCCTCGTCCTCTGCAGCCGACGACGGTCAGCCCCGCGTCACGCGAACTGTCGATCATCACTTGTTCGATGTTGAGACTGCGGCTCGGCCGGTACTCGACCTCGAGGTGCGGGTGTTCGGCGACGACGGGGGCGAGGGCATCGGCGAGCAGTTGGTCGGCGGTCTGCCTGGCGTGTTCCTCGGCCGCGGTCAGCGGGTCCGTGTCCTCGGATCCCGGCCAAGGCTCGGGCCAGTAGACGTGTATGGCGATCAGCGGCACGTGGCGGGCGGCTGCCTCGGCGGCGGCGAAGGATACGGCGGCGGCCGCGGCGGCCGAGCCGTCTACGCCGACGGCCACGGGGCCCAGTGGTGGTGTGGCTGTCGGTGGCTGTTCGGGGCCGGGCGGGATCTCGCGGTCGGGCACCGGTGGGCGCACCACGATGATCGGACCGTGGCCGTGCGCGGCGACCTGGGCGGCAACGGAGCCGAGCAGGAGTTCTCGGAAGCCGCCGATGCCGCGGCTGCCGACGACGGTCACTGCGGCAGTGCGGGACAGGTCGATCAGCACACCGGCCGGGTTGCCCGGGACCTGGCGTGACTGGATGTCGACGAGTTCCGGGTGCTGCTTGTGGACGGCTTCCACGGCATCGGCGAGGTTGCGCTCGACATCGGCGCGGGTCTGCTCCTCAGCCATTGGCGAGGGCTGGGACAGGGCGATCGTGCCATAGCCGTACAGCGGAGCCAGGTGCCCGTAGATAAGGTGCAGTGGGGCGTGGCGGCGTACGGCGAGTTCGGCCGCGTAGGAGGCGGCGGCGAGGCTGGACGGTGAGCCGTCGACGCCGACGATGACGGGCTGGGTGGTGGCCATGGTGCTCTCCTTCAGTATCGCGGATTGATGGCGTCTTCGGCGGGGCGTCGTGTGGTGGGCGGTGGCGGTTCACCGGGCGGCGGGTAGCCGACGCGCACCGCGACCTGCGGGTGGCCCAGACCCGGCAGCAGCGTGCGTAGCTCGTCTCGGGTGGTGGGCAGTTCGGTGATGTCGCTGATCGGTGCGGTGGACAGTCCCGCGGTGATCGCCGCGAGCAGTGCGGCGGACAGGGCTTCGCCGGCGTGCAGCCATCCGTCGGGGTCGTCGGTGTCGGTGTAGATGAGCAGGTAGCGTGCACCGCGGTCGCTTTCCCGGCCGGGGCGCATGGTGTCCCCGCCGAAGGGTGCGTAGTCGCGCACCGGCACCCGCCGCGGCACGGCCCGTACCGTGGTCTCGGTGGGCACGCCTTCGCCGCTCCACGGCGGGCGGTGGGTCCAGTCGGCGAGTTCGGCGCGGTAACCCGGGTCGGACAGTTGCAGGGCGCCTGCCTTGATCGCAGCGAGCGCGAGCACGGCTATGTGGTTGTCGTCGATGAGGTGCGCGTGTGCGCCCTCGGTCTCGGCGGCGATGATCAGGTCGTGGCAGGTGGCGTCGGAGACCGGCTGGCCGGTGAAGGGGCGCCGGTCGGTGTGCCTGCGCGCGACCGCGGCGGCGGCTTGCAGTTCGGCAAGGCTCGGGTCGTGGGTGCCGACGATGGTCAGTTCGGCGAGCAGGTCAGGATCGGCGGGGTCGGGATTGCGGTGTACGCCGACGGCGTGTCCGGCCGCGGCCAAGGCGATGCGGGCGTGGTGCAGGGCGACACCGCAGCTGACGGTGAGCAGCCGTCCTTCGGGGTCGGCGACCAGCAGTTGGCGGCGCCGGTCGGCGTACAGCCGGGCACGCTCGCGGTCGATCTCCCACCGCCAGGGTTGGGTGTTGAAGATCGACGGTGCGGCCAAGGCGGTGTGCGCGGCGCCACGGAGGGCCTGCTCGTGTGCCGCTCTTGCGGTGGTCATGTCTTCACCGTCATCCCGCCGCCGTGATAGGAGCAGGGGCCCGCGACCTGCGTCGGCGGGGACAAGGTCCCGCACCGCCCAAACCTGCCGCTCGTGGCACGAAGGCGGCAGACGATCGGGTTGCGGCGTGGAAAGGCACCCGGGTCATAGCGGGACGTACCAGGTGAGCAGGGTGCCACCGGTGTCGGCGCGGCCGATGGTCATGGTGCCGCCGTGCGGGGCTGCGCGGTCGCTGAGGTTGAGCAGGCCGCCGCAGGCGAAGGCTCCGGCGCAGCCGTCGTCGGCGACGTTGACGGTGAGGCGGCCGCCTTTGGCACGGACTGTCACGTCGACGCGGCCTGCAGGCCGGGCAGCGGCTCAGCGGCAGATCGTCCGAGATGAGGCTGCCATGCGGACGCTGTCGCGTTTACTCGACGCCATCGCTTCCGGCGATCATTACCGGCCACGGACGGCGAGTTCCGGCCTCGTACGGTTGGGCGCGCATGGTCTGGTGCCGGGACGGCGAGTTAGTGCGTTACGGCTCATGCGACGGCCGGGGCGGGTCCCGCCGGGGCGGGCTCGACGGTGTCGAACGCTACACCGGCTGTCATCGTCGGCACTGACGGCGACGAGCGAGCCCTACGATCGCAGGTGTGCGGCTGAAGCCGTACGCGCGCTGCTGCCCGCCGTGGTGCGGGCAGGCCTGATGGTCAGCGGGCGGTCCTGCGGTGCCGGTTCTCGATGATGTCGTAAAGCTCCTGGGCGTCCCGCAGGTGCTGGAGGCCGATACTCGATGCGGCGCAGCGAGTCTCCCTCGGAGACCACACCGGCCAGGCGGTGCAGATCGTCGAGGACAGGGACCGCGCTGATCTTGTGGCGAGCCAGGAGTTGGGCGATGTCGGCGTAGGTCGTGTCTAGGGGAACGGTCATGACCTCGGCGGTCATGACATCGCGCACCGTGGGCTCGTTCATGGCGCTGCCTTTCTCGACATGCCCATACGCGGAGCAGCTGCTCCGGGGTGGCGTGGGCGCGGTGGTCATCTCCAACGTGAACCCGGCGCACGGCTCATGGACAGGGCCGCACAGCCCCCCGCGGCGGGACGTATGACCTGGTGAAGCTCGGCTCCGTGGATTGGTCGGGCGCAGTGCCGGTTGGGACGTTCCTGCTTCCGGGCTCGGTAAAACAGCGGACAATGGTGTCAATCGCAAGGGTGGTGAGAGCGATCGCAGCCAGTTCTCCGATCGTGGTGTTCACCGGCCTGGTGCCGGCTTCGGTGAGCCGGCAGCCGCCTCGCCACGCCGCCTGTCCTGTCCTGGTCGTGGCGCACATCGAGCTGAGCAGGACGCCATGACGCGACGGCAGCCGGCAGGACCGGTATGGCCGCGACCAGGGCGAAGCGCGCTGGAGGAGCTGGTCGCCCGCACCGGCGACACCGACGCATTGACCAGGCTGCGGCAAGCTAGAACCGGTCAGGTGCCGCTCACGGACACGACGGAGCGGGCGGCCTTCGCCGCCGCGAACGCGCCGCTGGCAGCCGTTTACGGCTCGGCGACGTACTACACCGACCTGAGTACGCCGACCGCCCCGCGACACGTACGGGTCTGTGCGGGCACCGCGTGCTTCATCGCCAGCGGCGGGCGGCACATCGCGCAGGTCGAGCAGGCGCTCGGCGTGCGTGTCGGCCAGAGCAGCGACGACGGCGAGGTGTCACTGCAGGAGGTCCACTGCCTCGGTTTCTGCTATGGCGGCCCCGCGGCGTTGGACGGCGACGAGCCCGCGGCCGGAGCCGACCTGGCCGACCAGCTGACCGGGTGCACCCCGCGGCGCGCACCCGAGATTCCGGCCTGGGCGGTCACCCACTCGGCCGTGCTGCGCGGCCTGGCAGGTGAGCCTGCGTGGCAGGTGTGGCCACGCCTGCTCGGGCGGCCCGGCGCGGTCGAGCGGGTGCGGGCTGAGGTGGCCGAGTCCGGCCTGCGCGGCCGGGGCGGCGCCGGATTCCCGGCCGCCCGCAAATGGGAGGCGGTCGCCGCGGCCGCTGGCCCACGCTACGTCGTGGCCAACGGCGACGAGGGCGACCCGGGTTCGTACGCCGACCGGCTGCTCATGGAGCGCACACCCGAGCGGGTGCTGGAGGGCCTGGCCCTGGCCGGGCTGGCGTGCGGCGCGGAGCAGGGTTTCGTCTATGTCCGATCGGAGTACCCGCAGGCATACCGGAGCATGTGCGAGGCGGTCGAGCAGGCACGAACGGCCGGGCACCTCGGCAGGGCGGTGCACGGCTCGCCGGTCGCCTTCGACGTCGAGGTGGTGGCCGGGGGCGGGTCGTACGTGGCGGGTGAGGAGACGTCGCTGCTGCGCTCGATGAGCGGCCTGCGCGGCACCGTACGACCGCGGCCGCCGTACCCGAGCGAGTACGGCCTGTTCGGCCGCCCGACCGCGGTGAACAACGTGGAGACGCTCGCGGCCGTGCCCGCAGTCGTCGGCGACGGAGGTGCCGTCTACGCCAGGCTCGGCCGTGCCGAAACCGGGACTTTGGTGGTGTGCCTCAACGAGCGTTTCAGCTGGCCGGGGGCGTACGAGGTGGAGCTGGGCACGCCGCTGCGCGACATCGTGGACCGGCTCGGCGGCGGCCTGGCCGGTGGCCGCGAGCTGCGGGCGCTGCAGGTCGGCGGGCCGCTGGGCGGGTTCCTGGGCCCCGAACAGCTCGACGTTCCGCTGCTGGCCTCGGCGCTCGCCGACGCGGGTGCCGCACTGGGCCATGGGGGCGTCATCGCCGTCGACGACTCCGTGTCCGGCGAGGCTCTGCTGGCTCACCTGTGGCGGTTCTACGCCCAGGAGAGCTGCGGAATGTGCACCCCGTGCCGGGAGGGCACGCGGCGCGGGCGCACCGACCCGGCCGCGAGTTCCACCGACGACGCACTGCTGGATCTGATGGGTGCCGCAAGCTTGTGCCCATTCGGCCGAAGCATCCCGCGGGCGGTGCGCAGCCTGCTGCGCGTGCTCGGCGGGTCCGGGCCATGAGGGTCACCGTCGACGACCGGGTGGTCGAGGTCCCCGCGGGCGCGACCGTTCTGCAGGCGATCCGTGCGGCCGGCGCCGTGGTGCCGACGCTGTGCCACGACGACCGGCTGAGCCCGTCGGGCAGCTGCCGGCTGTGCCTGGCACGCCTCACCGGCCGAGGAGTCGTCGCCGCCTGCGTGACTCCGGCAGCCGACGGCCAGGTGGTGAGCACCGGCGACCCTGACGTGACGGCGATGGCCCGGCAGGTCCTCGAGCTGACCGTGGAACGCCTGCCCCGCAGGGCCTTGGACCTGCCGACCGAACTGGTCGACCGCTGCGCGGAGCTCGGCGTCGGCCCCGACGGGTTCGCCGACGCCGGCCGAGGGCTCGGCGCGGACGACTCCCATCCGTACGTGCACCTTGACCGGGACTTGTGCATCGCCTGCGGGCGGTGCGTGCGCATGTGCGACGACGTGCAGGGCGCTTTCGCGCTCACCCTGGCGGGCCGCGGGGCTGACACCGTCGTCGCCCCGGGCGCGGGAAGTTGGGCGCAGTCGGCCTGCGTGTCGTGCGGCGGCTGCGTGGACGCCTGCCCCACCGGTGCCATCACGCAGGCGGGCCTGGCCGTCACCCAGGCCCCGGTGACCGCGGTGAACACGACCTGCGGCTACTGCGGCGTCGGCTGCGCACTGACCGTGCACGTCAGCGACGGACGGGTCGCCGAGATCACCCCGGATCGCGACGGGTCCGTCAACCGGGGCCACGCCTGCGTCAAGGGCCGGTTCGCGTACGGCTTCGCCGCCTCGCCCGACCGGCTGACCACCCCGCTGATCCGCTCGGGTCAGCGGCTGGAACCGGCCACCTGGGACCAGGCGCTCGCTGTCATCGCCGACCGGTTGCACGGCGTCGTCGAGCGCCACGGCCCCGACGCCGTGGCCGCGATCTCCTCGGCCCGCGCCACCAATGAAGAGAACTACCTGATGCAGAAGCTGATGCGCACCGTCATCGGCACCAACAACGTCGACAACTGCTCGCGCATCTGCCACGCCCCCTCGGCCGTCGGTCTCACGGCCGCGTTCGGCCTGGCCGGCGGCACGAACCCGGCCGACGACATCGAGCTCGCGGACTGCATCCTGCTGGCCGGAGCGAACCCGACCGAAGCCCATCCGGTGGTCGGGGCCCGCATCCTGCAGCAGGTCCTGTCCGGAGCTCGGCTCGTCGTCGTCGACCCGCGTCGCACGGCGCTTGCCGGGTACGCCGACGTGCACCTGTCCGGCAGGCCCGGCAGCAACGTGGCCGTGTTCAACGGCCTGGCACGGATCATGCTGGAGGAGGGCTGGGTCGACGACGTCTTCCTGTCCGAGCGCGCGGACGGGCTCGAAGAACTCCGGGAGCAGCTGCGGTGGTTCACTCCCGAGCGGGTCGAGCAGGTCAGCGCGGTGCCTGCCGGTGCCTTGCGGAAGGCGGCGCGGCTCTACGGCACAGCGTCCGCGCCGTCGATCATCTACGGGCTGGGCGTCACCGAGCATGCGCACGGCACCGACGGGGTGCGTACGCTGGCCAATCTGGCGATCCTGCGCGGCGCGGTCGGCACCGCGTACGGCGGCGGGGTGAACCCGCTGCGCGGCCAGAACAACGTGCAGGGCGCCTCGGACATGGGGGCGTTGCCGGACCTGCTGCCCGGGTATCAACGGATCGATGATCCGCGGGCCCGGCAGCGCTGTGAGCAGGTCTGGGGTCATCGCATGCCGTTGCGGCCCGGCCTGCGCATCCCGCAGATGTTCGACGCCGCCATCGACGGCCGGGTGCGGGCGCTGTGGGTGTTCGGTGAGAACATCGCGCAGACCGACCCGGACAGCGGCCACGTCCGGGCCGCCCTGGCGGCCTGCGAGTTCGTGATCTGCCAGGAGATCTTCCTTACCGACACGGCCCGGCTGGCCGATGTCGTACTGCCAGGCGCGTCGTTTCTGGAGAAGGACGGCACGTTCGTCAACTTCGACCGCCGGTTCCAGCGGGTACGGCCGGCGCTGGACCCGCCGGGCCAGGCCCGCACCGACTTCGACATCCTCCGCTCGGTCGCGGCCGCGCTGGGCGCCGACCTCGGCTGTGCCACACCGGCTGCGGCGCTGGCCGAGTGCGCCCGTGTCGCGCCGCTGTTCGCCGGGATCTCCCACACGCGGCTGGAACGCGAAGGCCACTTGCACTGGCCGTGCCGTTCAACCGACGGCCCTGGTGAGGCACGCCTGTACCAGCAGGGTTTCGCCACCCCGAATGGTCGCGCGCAGCTGGCCGCCAGGCCTTGGCTGCCGCCGGGCGAGCAGCCGGACGCGGCGTTCCCGTACGTCCTGATCACCGGACGGCGGCTGGTGCGCTACAACGCCGGCACGATGACCCGGCGCACCCCGAACCTCGCCCTACAGCCACGCGAAAGCGTGGACATCCACCCCGACGACGCCGCCGCGCTCGGCCTGCGCGACGGCGACGACGTCGAGATCAGCAGCCGACGCGGCAGCATCACCGCCGCGGCGCACCTGACCGCGGAGGTCTCCCCCGGCCAGGTGTTCCTCGCGTTCCACTTCCCGCAGGTCGCCGTGAACCTGCTGACCTCTGCCGAGGTCGACGCGGTGACGTCGTGCCCGGAGTACAAGGTCACCGCGGTACGCCTGTGCCGGACGTGATGTGCCGGGCGCGCACCGCCTTGTGGCGAGCACGGCGAGCAGCGCGGCTGCCCACAGCAGCAGAGCGAAGAAGTGAGTCAGCTGCCGGACCAGCAGCAGTGCGATCGGCGGTCGTCGCGCTGCCGGCAGCGTGTTCGGTCCTGACATCGCATGCTTGCGGGTCACCTCACCGGTGGTGAGACCGGTCGCCATGGTGTCATCGGAAGCGTGCGACGCGGATGGGGCAGCACGACGCGTCTCAGCGCTGCTCATCGGGCCCCCCGCCCACAGGTTCGGACGCCCTTGCCCGGGTTGCGCTCGTGGTCAGTGTGGCGCGTGAGGCGGTTCCACGCGCGCTTCCGAGCCGGGGAACACCATGCTCTCGCGGTCGGTGTCCAGCCAGCGCACGATGTAGGGCGGCGTCCCGTCCCGGTGACGCAGCTCGGTGATGACGCCGACCCGCCGTGGCTCGCCGACGTGGATGGCCTCGAGCACGAGGCGGTCTCCGACGTGTGCCTTCATGCCTCCACTGTCGCTCCGGACCGGGCTGACGCGGCAGGGAACAACCGCAGCGGATTCGGGACTTTCGGCCCGTTCCGCTCAGGGGGCACGTCCGGGGTCGTCCGGCAGCGAGGCTGTGGACGGTGCCTGCAAAGCTGATCCAGATCGGGGGCCCTGCAGGGTTGCAGCCCACGCGCAGGACGTGATGATCGGCCTCGCCTGCACGCAGCCAGGGGTGCAGCTCACCGCCACCGCGCACGGCCTGGCGACGTCACTGATGTCGCAGCCCATCGATGTGCCCGCGGCCTGTCTCCGCCGGCCGGCAGATCGGCTCCCGGATGCGCCGGCGCCACAGCGCCCGGCCCGCCCGCCCGCCACTGCCGCCACGCCCGTCATATACGGCAAACGGGACATTGACCAGCGGGCGGCGCTAGGCTGCGGGTTGTGGATCAACAGCGCGGAATGGTCATGGGCGCGACGCGACGAACACTGCTGACCAGCGCAGGCGCGGCAGCCAGCGGCCTGGTAGGCGCCCACGGTTCACCCGTCGCCGGCTCCGCCCAGCCCGCAGCCGACCCCATTGTGCCTGCGGCCGACCCCGTCGTGCCGGTGGTCGACCCCATCGTGCTCGGCCCGGCCACGGACATCCCGGTCGGCGGGGGCAAGGTCTATAGCACCGCGATGGTCGTCGTCACCCAACCCCTGGCCGGTGACTTCAAGGCGTTCAGCTCGATCTGCACGCACTGGGGCTGCCAGGTCACCGAGGTGGAAAGCGACCAGATCATCTGCCGCTGCCACGGCAGCCGCTTTTCGGCGACCGACGGCGTGGTCGTCCTGGGCCCCGCCACACTGCCTCTCGGCCCGAAGGCCGTGACCGTCAAGGACGGCCTGATCACCCTCGGCTGAGTCCGACCCGCCGCCGATCAGCGCGCTGCCACCGCCGCTCCCCTGCCTGCTGCCCCTGGCCGTGGCGACCTTGGCGCTCGCGGACGCCTCTGAGGTGCCGCCAGCCAGCCAGCAGGACCAGCAGAGCGCACGGCAGGGCGATCCGCACGCCCCGCGCCGCCGCGTCCAGGTGGAAAGTTCCGCGCCACACGGCCGGCTTGAAATGTTAGTCGCTAACATTTATGGTGCCGGTATGCAGGACACTCCGCGCGGCCGCCGAGGCCGCACCCGTGCCCGGCTGCTGGAGTGCGCACTGGACCTGTTCGAGCAGCAGGGCTACGAGCAGACGACCGTGGCGCAGATCGCCGGTGCCGCAGGCGTCACCGAGATGACGTTCTTCCGCCATTTCAGCGCCAAGGATCGGCTGGTCGTCGAAGACCCATACGACCCCGTCATCGCCGACGCGGTCGCCGCACAGCCGCACACGCTCGCGCCGCTGGCCAGAGCGGTCGCCGGACTGCGGGCGGCCTGGGGGCACCTGCCAGAGCCCGAAAGTGACGTGGTCCGGCGTCGGGTGCGGATCGCGGCGGGCACGCCTTCGCTGCGCGCCGCGATCGCCGCCAACAACGCCGCCACCGAGCAGATCCTCGTCGACCAGCTCGTCGCCGACGGCGCCGACCCCCGTTCAGCACGGGTCGCGGCCGCCGCGGTGCTGGCAGGCATCACGGCGGCGCTGCTGGACTGGTCACAGCACGACGGGCTCACTCTGACCGGCGCGGTCTCGGCGGCCCTGGACACCCTGGACGGCGCCCGGTGACCACGCCACGCCTTCGGGCCTGCGCACTGACCCGCCAGTTCGGCGGCGGCGCCGGCGTGAGCGGCATCGACCTCGAGGTCGCTGCCGGTGAGATCCATGCCCTGGTAGGGCTCAACGGCGCGGGCAAGACCACGCTCATGCGGCTCCTGCTCGGCATGCTGCATCCCACTGCGGGCCGCGTTCACGTTGACGGGCGACCATTACCAACCGCGGACTGGGCCAACGTCGGGCACCTCGTGGAGACTCCCCTGGCCTACGGGGAGCTCGACGGCCGGACGAACCTGATCCTGGCCGCACGCCTGCACGGCGCCGACGCCGGGCAAGCCGCACGGATGGTCGACGCTGTCCTGGCCGAACTCAACCTCACCAGTTACGCCGCGGTACGAGAACGGCGGATGTCGCTGGGCAACCGGCAACGCCTCGGCCTGGCCAGCGCACTGCAACACCACCCCCGTGTCATCGTGCTCGACGAGCCCACCAATGCCCTGGACCCGTCCGGAGTGATCCTGCTGCGCGAGGCGCTCCTCCGACGCGCCGCCGACGGCGCCGGAATCCTGGTGTCCAGTCACCACCTCGACGAGGTCGCCCGGGTCGCGCACCGCATCACCGTCATCAACGCCGGCCGGGTCATCGGGACCCTCGACCCGCACGGCGTCGACATCGAAAGGTCCTTCTTCGCGCTCGTCCACGCCGACGACATGCACCACGATCGGAACGCGTCATGACTCTGTCGATGCTGGCAACCGCGATCGCCGTGGAAGGCCGCAAAGCTGCGGCCTCGCGCGTACTGACCAGCACCGCGATCCTGCTGACCGCCGGTGTCGCAGCGTTGGCGGCCGCCACCACAGCGGCGGCGAGCAGTGGCAACGAGCAGCTCGCCGCCAAACTCGGGCCGCTGGCTGCCGCGGGCGGATGGCCGGCCGTGCTCGACGTTGCCACCCAGGTCACCGCCGCAGCCGGGCTGCTGGCTTTCGGGGTCGGCTTGAGCTGGATGTTCGGGCGCGAGTTCACCGACGGCACCATCACCGGCCTGTTCGGCCTGCCCGTCAGCCGGCCTGCCCTGGCGCTGGCGAAACTCGTCGTATTCCTGCTGTGGGCGGCGGCGACAGCCACGGCGCTGACCATCGCCGTCGCGCTGACCGGCCTCGCCGTCACAGGGCAGGTGCCTCACCCGGCGGACTGGGCCGGCCTTGGCCGCCTGCTCGCCCTCGCCGCCATGACCGCCACGCTCGCCATCCCGGCGGCCTGGGCCGCCACCCTCGGCCGGGGACTGCTTCCCGCCATCGCGACCATCGTCGGTCTGATGGCCGTCACCCAGATGATCGTCGTAGCCGGCGCCGACGGCGGCTGGTTCCCGCCGGCCGCACCCGCGCTGTGGGCCCTACTACCCGCCACGATCGCCCCGGCACAGCTCCTACTCGCCGCGACCTTCCCCATTGCCTTCAGCATGCTGACCCTGCACGCATGGCACCGCCTGCAACTCGATCGATAGAACACCGACGATGCGGTGATGCCTTCGATGTCGCGACCCGCAGGCCGCAGACGTCCGTGGCGCGAGCCGACCGTGGATGTTCAGCTGCTCGGCGGACCCGCGACCTCGGCAGCCAGGGCTACTACGTCAGGGAGATGTTCGGGGGTGGCCAAGTGCCCCATCGATGCGATGATCCTCAGGCGCGTGTTCGTGGTGCGCTGGACTACCGGCGCCAGCCGCTGTGGTGGCAGGAACCGGTCATGCTCGCCAACGGCAACCAGGCACGGTAGGTGAGCGCGGTCGGCCAGCAGCGCGGCGGGCAGCGGCGGCGGGGCCAGCGTCGTGCGGCAGTTCGCCGCCATCAGGGTCATCCACTCCACCTCCGTCTCGGGTGCGTCACGGCCGGGGGCGACGAACAGCTGCAGCATGTCACGGGTGCGGTCAGGGGTGGGACGCAGCAGCCACGCTGCTGCAGCACCTACCAGCTTCGGATCGACGGTGAGCCGGACGAACCCCGCAGGTGACACCAGCAGCCGCGCGGCGACGCCGGGCGAGCCTGCTGCCAGCGCCACCGCGGCACCCAGCGAGTTGCCCACCAGGACCACGCCGTGCATCTGCGTGACGTCGAGGACTTCGTCCAGTAGGCGGCCGTACCAGGCCAGTCTGGCTCGCCGTGGTCGGCGCTGGTCGCTGAGGCCTGGCTGGCCCGGCAGGTCGACGACGGTCGTCGGCCAGTGTTGCGACAATTCACGCAGCCATGGCAGCGCCGCTGCGGCGTTGTGGCCGGTTCCGGGGATGACGACGATGCGCGGCCTGCCGGTGCCGGCCGAGGCGAGATGGACCTTCCCGGCTGTGGTGTCGACGGTCGTGGTGGCAAGCGGAAAGTCCGCCCGGGCCAAGGCGTCTGAACACCATTGCTGTACCGCCGCCTGACCGCGTGCGTTTCGGTACACGGACTGCATCACGTCAGTGTGCGGGCAGGCGCGTGGTTCGTCCAGGTCGCTCGCGCCGCGTCCAGCAGAGTTGCCTGGATGTGCAACTGGTCGCCAACGCTGTCTTCGACGACGGTGCCGAACCCGCCTGACGTCGCGGCCGGTCCGCATTGACACGTCGCGATCAACCGCCCGCTGTCCAGGCGGTGGATCGCAGCCATGTCTGGCCGTCGCGCAATGTGAGCTCCGGTACCGGCTGCGCTTGAACCGCCCGGCCGAGGTCAGCCCAGCCGGCGGCCGGGGTGTAGCCCGACCGGCGTCGGATCCGCGGACCCACGCACCGGGGCACCGCACCGTCGGGCACCCGTGCGCTACGGTGTGGGCCGGTGTGCCGGGAAGTCTGGTCGGCGAGCAAAATCCGTCCCTCGACTCTTGGAGCACACCGTGATCACCGAAGTCCTGCTGGCAGTCGCCGGCCTGGTGCTGCTGACCTTCGCCGCCGACCATCTGGTGCTCGGCTCGTCGCGGCTGGCCACCAGGATGCGGATCAGCCCGGTCGTCGTCGGGGTCGTGGTCATCGGACTGGGCACCAGCGCCCCGGAGTTCCTGGTGTCGGCGCTGGCCGCAGCGCGTGGCGACACCGGCATCGCCGTCGGCAACATCGGCGGCTCCAACATCTTGAACCTGACGCTCATCCTCGGCACAGCCGCGCTGATCACCCCGTTCGCCGTCGGCTCGACGGTGATCCGGCGTGAGGTGCCGCTTGCTGTCGGGTCGGTGCTGGTGTTCGCCGTGGCAGCCTATATCGGGCTGGGGCCGCTGACGGCGCTGCTACTGGCCATGTGCGCCACAGGTGCGCTGTTCGTCCTGGCGCGCTGGGCCAAGGACGGCGGCAACTCCGAACTCGTCACCGAGGTGGCCGGGTTCGAAGCCGAGGGCGGCGCCGTGGTCGTCGCGCCGGTAAAACGCGCCGCAGCCTGGTTCGAGCCGGTGCGCACAGTGCTGGGCCTGGCCGGAGTACTGGCCGGTGCACAGCTGCTGGTCGCCAACGCCTCCACGATCGCCGCCCAGCTCGGCGTTCCGCAGATCATCATCGGGTTCACGCTGGTCGCGTTGGGCACGTCGCTGCCGGAGCTGGTCACCACGATCCAGGCGCAGCGCCGCGGCGAGACCGACCTGGTCGTGGGCAACCTGTTCGGCAGCAACCTGTTCAACAGCCTCGCCGGTGGCGCGTTCATCGGCTTCGCGGCCGGTGCCGACCACCCGGGCACGGCCGCGCTGACGCTGCTGTCGGTGATGGTGTTCACCACGGTGCTGGCGTGGGCGCTGCTGCGCCGTGCCCTGCGCCTGACGCGTGTCGACGGCATGGTCCTGCTCGGCGTGTACGGGCTCACTCTGCCGCTGTTGCTGTTCTCCTGACCTGCGTCCGCGCGCCGACGTTGCTGAGGTTCGGCAGCCAACTGCTGCCGAACTCGGCCGAGTCTCAACCTGGAACCGACAGCCGGAGGCAGCCGATGCTGTGGCACATGACAGACGACATCGCCGTACGGACCGAGGACTTGACCAAGTTCTACGGGCCCCGCCGCGGCATCGAAGGCCTCGACCTCGAGGTGCGTGCCGGGGAGGTGATGGGCTTCCTCGGCCCCAACGGGGCCGGTAAGACCACCACGATCCGGCTGCTGCTGGACTTTTTGCGCCCCACCCGCGGCCACGCCACCGTGCTCGGGCTGGACCCCCGCCGCGACAAAGCCGCCTTACACCGCAACATCGGCTACCTACCCGGCGAGCTGGCGTTTCCCGGCCGGGAGAAGGCCGCCGACCTGCTGCGGTTCTTCGCCGACTCCCGCGGCGGCGTCGCCTGGCAGACCGTCACCGATCTGGCCGAGCGCCTGGAGCTGGACCTGTCGCGGCCGATCCACACCCTGTCCAAGGGCAACAAGCAGAAGGTCGGCCTCGTGCAGGCGTTCATGCACTCCCCCGCCCTGCTGATCCTCGACGAGCCCACCAGCGGCCTGGACCCGCTGATGCAGCAGGAATTCCTGGCACTGGTGCGCGAGGCGCGCGCCAACGGGCAGACAGTGTTCATGTCCTCTCACGTCCTGGCGGAGGTGCAGCAGACCGCCGACCGGGTCGCGATCGTCCGCGACGGACGCCTTGCCGCGGTCGAACGAGTCGAGTCGCTCGGCCGACGTGCGGTGCGCACCGTCGAGATCCACTTCGACGGGCCGGTCGAGGCCGCCGAGTTCGCCGTACTGCCCGGCGTCAGCGACGTCACCGTGTCCGGGCCGGTGCTGCGCTGCACCGTCGACGGCCGCCTCGACCCGCTCATCAAAGCCGCCGCCCGCCACGAGGTCGTCGACCTGCTGTCGACCGAACCCGACCTCGAAGAGACGTTCCTGAGCTTCTACTACCACTCCGAAGGAGCAGGCGATGTCCCCGCTGGTGCGTAAGACCTGGCGCGACGACCGCCGCGCCATCATCGGCTGGGCGCTCGGCATCGCCGCGTTCACCATCATCTACACCTCCTTCTACGCCGGCTTCCAAGGCGCCGCGCAGCTCAAAGACGACGCCCTGCCCGAAGGCATGAAGGACTTCCTGTCCATCCAGGACATGACCTCCGGCGCCGGCTACCTGCAGGCCACCGTCTACAGCCTCGTCGGACCGCTGCTCGTGGTCATGGCCGCTGTCATCCTCACCGTTCGCACCATCCCCCGCCCGGAAGAAGACGGCGGCATCGAACTGCTCATGGTCAACCCGCTGTCCCGGCGGGCATTCGCCGCCCAGCGGCTGACGGCGACCTTCGTCACCGTGACCGCGCTGGCCGCCATCCCCGGTCTGCTGGTGCTGACGATCGCACCCGGGGTCGGCATCGACGTGCCGGCAGCCAACATCATCTCGGCCTCGGCCGGGCTGGTCGCCCTGGCCTGGTGCTTCCTGGGCATCGCCTTCGGCATCGGAGCGGCCACCGGCCGCCGCGGCATCGCCTTGGGCGTCACCGGCGCACTCACCGTCGGCACCTACATCCTGCGCGGCGTATCCGGGATCGTCGACGGCGGAGCATGGCTGCGGTGGCTGTCACCCTTCCACTACTTCATCGGCACCGACCCGCTGCACACCGGCTGGCACCCCGCCCACCTGCTCGCCCTCGCGGCGGCAGGCGCCGTCGGCGCGGTCGCCGGGGTCGTCGTGTTCGACCGCCGCGACGTCGGCGTCTGAACCTCGGCCGCTGGGGCGGGAGCTGGCCTGCTACCCGCCCCAGCCCGTCAGCGCCGCTCCTCCGCCGACAGGACATCAATTGAGCGACACCCACCCCGTCTGGCTTACCGACGCCTGCGCCGAGCTGCTCCACACGAGCTCCGGGCCGCACCCGACCGAAGCGAGCGCATTGGGCGTACGCGCCGCGACCGCTTCCCTGACCAGCGCCGCCACCGTCGACGCGCTCCTGCAAGCCGCCGCCGACCACTGGGCCGCCACCGACCCCGCAGGCGCCCATGAACACGGGCTGGCGCTGCTCGCCACCCTGCGGCAGGTCACCGCAGAAGTGCTCGACGGCTACCACCGCAGCGCCCGCGACGAAGCCACCCATCGCGAAACCGAACGCGCCGCGTTCCTCGACGACCTGCTCGCCGCCCACCCCGACCCCGGACACCTCGCCGCCCGCGCCCAGCGCTACGGCATCCGCCTGTCCGGCCGGCACAACGTCATAGCAGCCCGCACCACCGAGCTGTCACCGGCGGCGGCGTACGCGGTCGACGACGCCCTCTCCCAGCGCTTCGGCGCCGCCAACACCCTCACGACGCTGCGCGACGGCGAGCTGATCTGCGTCGTGGCCGGCGGGTTACGCGGGGTGCCCGCCGAACTCGCCCGCCACCTGCACACCCACCTGCCGGCGGGCAGCTGGCAGATCGCCGTCGGGCGCACCCACCCCGGGCTGGGCGGCCTGGCCACCTCCCTCGACGAGGCCCGCAACACGCTGCACCTGGCCGACCGGCTCGGGTTCACCTCCCCCGTCCTGCACGCCGCCGACCTACTCGTCTTCCCGGTCCTGCTCCGCGACCGCGATGCGATCACCGACCTGGTCACCACCGTGCTCGGCCCGCTCACCGAAGCACGCGGCGGTGCCCAGCCGTACCTGGACACCCTGGCCGTGCTGTTCGACAACGAAGGCAACCACACCGCCACCGCCCGGCAGCTGCACGTCAGCGTCCGCGCCGTCACCTACCGCCTCGACCGCATCCACGCCCTTACCGGATACCACCCCGGCGAACCCACCCAGCGATTCACCCTGCACACCGCCGTGCTCGGGGCCCGCCTGCTCGGGTGGCCCGATAGCGCCGATCGCTGAACACGCCGCAGCGGGCCTCGAGCTCACCCGCGGGCTGGACACCGACCGTCCCACCGGTTGATCACCGCTGAGGGCCAGGGCTGATCATGGGGGTAGGGTGGGAGCAGGTGTGCCGGGAAGTCTGGTCGGCGAGTCCGTTTTCGCTGACCGCAGGAGGCCGGTATGTCCCCCTCTACACCCACCAAGGTGATCTTCGGGCGGGGCACTTGGGCCGAGACCCGGCGCCTGGCCGACATCCTGCGCCAGGAAACCGTCGGCGGCGCCCTCCTGCTCGCCGCAGCCGTCGCCGCGATGATCTGGGCGAACAGCCCATGGTCACCCGCCTACGACGCACTACGGGAGTACCCCGTCGGCCCGGTCGCGCTGCACCTGAACCTGCCACTGGGCGTGTGGGCCGCCGACGGGCTGCTGGCGATCTTCTTCTTCGTCGCCGGCCTCGAACTCAAACGCGAATTCGTCGCAGGCGACCTACGCGAACCCCGCCGGGCCGTCGTGCCGATCGCCGCGGCCACCGGCGGCGTGATCATCCCCGCGCTGATCTACCTCGCCGTCAACCACGCCGACGCGACCGCGGCACGCGGCTGGGCCATCCCCACCGCCACCGACATCGCCTTCGCCCTGGCCGTACTCGCCGTCATCGGACGCAACCTACCCTCGGCACTGCGCACGTTCCTGCTCACCCTCGCCGTCGTCGACGACCTCATCGCGATCGCCATCATCGCCCTCTTCTACACCCAGAGCCTGCACCCGCTGCCCCTGGCCGCGGCCCTGATTCCGCTGGCCGCATTCGGTGTACTCGTCCAGCGCCGCCACCGCTCCCCGTGGCTGCTGCTGCCCCTGGCCGCGGCGACCTGGGCCCTCGTGCACGCCTCCGGCATCCACGCCACCGTCGCCGGAGTCCTGCTCGCCTTCACCGTCCCCGTCCGATCGCGCCCCGGCGGCGACGCCCACGGCGAGCACGACCCCGGCCTGGCCGGCCACTTCGAACACCGGCTCCGCCCCATCTCCGCCGGTATCGCCGTCCCGATCTTCGCCCTGCTGTCCGCCGGGGTGACCATCGGCGGCCTGACCGGCCTGACCGACGCCCTCACCTCGGGCGTCGCCATCGGCATCACCGCCGGCCTGGTCGTCGGCAAGACCATCGGCGTAATGGTCGCGACCGTGCTCGTCGCCCGGTTCACCGCCGCGAAACTCGACGAGGACCTCGCCTGGACCGACATCCTCGGCCTGTCCATACTCGCCGGGATCGGGTTCACCGTCTCCCTGCTGATCGGCGAGCTGTCGTTCGGGCTGGGCACCGAAGCCGACTCCCACGCCAAGATCGCCGTGCTCACCGGCTCGGTGGTCGCCGCAGTATTGGCAGCTGCGGTGCTGCGAGCGCGCGCACGTGTGTACAGGCGCATCGCCGAAGCCGAGCAGATCGACACCGACGCCGACGGCATCCCGGATGTCTACGCCACATCACCGGTACCCACCGCTGATCGTTGACAACGCGGCGAACGCCGAGAAACGGGCGTCATTGGACGGCACCCTGCGCAGACACCATCTTATTGATCAACTAAGGGCGGACGCGTACCGGCGTCCGCAGCCCCCGTGTGTCTTGGACGTGCTACGACCCACCAGATAGGACCATCGAGAGCGGCGCGATGACCCGCCCGGTCGAGAGGTCGACTTCCCGTCCACCTCAAGCGATTCGACCGCCGACGCAAGCCGTATGACACAGAACGACGCCGCCAAGATCGCCCTCAGATCTCGCGAATGCCTCAACCCGTACGCGCGTATGTGTACTTGCCCGTGTCCTGACGAACACAGAAGGGCTGCGCGCTGCGGCGGGCACGTCATCCGCAGTCGCAGTGCCCGCCGCCCGTGGATCGATCGGCGGTTCTGTCGGCCGGTGCGGGATTTGCCACCTTTCGCATTGCGGTGCGGTTCGTACCGCCGACGCAGCGATCGACAGCATCGCACTGCCAGCTTCTTGATCCTGGAGCCGGAAGTTCCCATCTGCGGCACGGCAGACCCTGCCGCTCAGTCCTCGTCGAGAGCGGCCGGTGGCATGGTCGTGGGGCACGCCGACGGGGCTCTTCTAGGGCTCCGCCGCGTAGTGACAGTGCGCACGATGGCGCACTCCACCGCGACCGCCCAATTCAACCTTCCGCAAGTGACCAAGCTCGATCCGCACGCCCGCATATCTCGTCGAAGCGGTGTACGAGATCTTCGGCAGAAGGTGCCCGCTCTGTGCGGTGGAGTCCGCTGAACGTCGCCCACCTCATGGTCGATGGCTTCGGTCCCGGGTACGAACGCCGAGCCGCGATCGAGTGAGCCGGTGTGGCCGACCGTGCCCCGCGACCTAAAGGGCGTCGAAGGATTTCCGTGACTCCTGGATGCCGGCGGCGTTGTCGACCGCCCAGCAGGCGAGGTGTCGTACAGCGGCGAGCAGGCTGATGCCGCGCGGGGTGAGCGCGTAGTCGACGCGCAGGGGTTTGGTGTCGTGCAGGGTGCGGGTGACCAGTCCGTCGCGCTCCATGCCGCGCAGGGTGGCGCTGAGCATGCGTTGGGTGATGGGCTCGCTGAGCCGGCGAAGCTCGTTGAAGCGCTTCGTGGTGTGCCCCAGCTGGCAGATGACCACCACGGACCATTTGTCGCCGATGCGCTCCAGCACGTCGCGCACCAGCTCGCGGCCCTGACCGTAGTTCACCAGTTCCGGTTCGCTGATCGAGGTGGTCGGATGCGCCATGCGCAACAGTATATGTCGTATACCGGGTCCCGCCTTTCACCGGTTGGTACCTCTGGCGATACCAGGGCACTTTGAAGTGCCTTCTTTTCGTTCATGCCGGGATTGCAGACACTCGAAGCTCGGTACTGATCGGGTACCCGGTAGGTGATGGAAACCACATGTGAGCTGGAGCTGCATCCTCGGAGGAAGACCATGAAAGCTGTAGGTCTGCACAAGTTCGGTGGGCCGGAGGTGCTGCGGGTCGTCGACGTACCGGAACCGCACGCCGGCCCCGGCCAGGTCCGGATCCGGGTGCACGCTGCCGCGGTGAACCCGGCGGACATGCTGCTGCGCGGCGGCACATGGGCCCTGGAACTGGAAGGGGTGCCCGCACCCTATGTACCTGGGATGGACGTCGCGGGCGTGGTCGACGAGGTCGGTCCGGACACCGACACGGGGCTGCGCGTCGGTGATCCGGTGATGGCGATGCTGATGCCGTTCCTTCCCGCCGACGACGGCACCGTCGCCTACCGGGGCGGCGGCTACGTGCAGTACGCGGTCCTGCCGGCGAGTTCGGTGGTCCGCGCGCCGGACGGGTTCGGTCACGAGGCCGCGGCGACGCTGCCGATGAACGGCCTGACCGCGCTGCTGGCCTTCGACCAGCTCGGCCTGCCGCCCGGCTCGACCCTGGCCGTGATCGGGGCCGCCGGAGCGCTCGGCGGATACCTGGTCCAGCTGGCCGCCCACGCCGGGCTGACCGTGATCGCCGACGCCGCCCCGGCCGACGAGCAGCTCGTCCGCGAACTCGGCGCGACCGAGGTCGTGCCCCGGGGACGCGGGGTGGTCGACAGCATCCGGGCACGGTATCCCGAGGGCGTGGACGCGGTCGCCGACGTGGCGCTGTTCGGGCCGCGGCTGCTCGACGCCGTCCGTGACGGCGGCACCTTCATCAGGTTCCGGCAGGCCGAGGAGCCCGGCGGCTACACCGCCGAGAGCACCCGCGGGATCAGGGTGCTGTCGCCGTTCGTGCCCGAGTACGACGGCCGCACCGACAAGCTCGACGAGATCCGCCGCCTGGCCGGTGCCGGCGTGCTCACGCCCCGGATCGCCGAGGTCATGCCCGCAGGCCAGGCATCAGACGCCCACCGCCGGCTCGAGGCGGGCGGGGTACGAGGGCGGTTCGTCCTGACCTTCTGACAACAGTTCGACGCATACCAAAGACGCGTCCGAAAGAGGAACAACCGTGTCTGCACGCTTCACCGACAAGGATCCCGGTCACCGGCGCGACCTCCGGCATTGGCCGGGCAGTCGCCGAGCGGGTCACCGCCGAGGGCGCCAAGGTGCGCGCCCGGCATGGCCTCCTACAGCGCCGCCAGCATAGCGTCATCGGACTCACCCGTCGGCCGCGCTCGACACGGCCGCGAAGGGGGTCCGGATCAACGCGCTCGTGACCGGCGGCACCCTCGCACCCCGCCACCGACGCTATGACGGCTCGGGACAGCACGACCGCCCTGAACGCGGTCATCGACAACTACCAGCGTCTGTTGCGGGCGATCTGAGAGTTCACCAAGTGCGGCCGGATCGTCGCCCACAATCACAGTCGCGGTCTGCGTGCCGCATCGTGGCTGCGCTCTTCTCACCGGGGCGCCCGGAGGGCTTCTACTCGAGCCTATCGATGTTACGAACGAAGTGACAACTTCGGTCGACGAGTCGGGCCAGGCTCGGCGCGACCGAGCAGATGGCGCATGCGAGCCGCAGTCAGTCCACGCCCGCGCACCAACAGCTGAACGGCCTCGCGGGCGAGGCGCTGTCGTGACCACCCGGTTTCAGCGGCGGGCACCCGGCCGGTGACATCACCCAGCGCGAGCAGAACCGCGGCGATGCTGACCGAGCCGCCGGTGTGATGGCGGCCCCGCTCCGTCGGAGCGTTTCAAACGTCCAGGTCCGCTGGACGGCTATACGGTGGCGGGGAAGTCGGCCCGACGTGACAGCGCTTCGGAGGTCCGGATGTCGGCCAGGTTCTCTTCGATCGTCTTCACCACGACGTCGAAGGCGCCGCTGCCCAGAACCAGCCGGTGCGGGGGCGACGCCTGGGCCATGGCGGCGATGACCGCGCGAGCTCCGCGCTGCGGGTCGCCGGGCTGCTTGCCATCCTGGTCGACCATCGCGCTGCGGACGTCTTGCAGCATCGGCTGGTACTCGGCGATGGTCTCATCGACGGCTTCGTCGGCAAAGCCCGCATAGGCCCTGGTCCGGAACGCCCCTGGCTCGACCGCCATCACCCGGATGCCGAGCGGCTCCACCTCGTTGCGCAGCACCTCGGTGACAGCCTCAACCGCGAATTTGGAGGCGCTGTAGTAGCCGAATCCGGTCACCCCGCGCAGCCCGGCCACGGAGGACATGTTGATGATCCATCCCCGGCGTCGGGCTCGCATGCCCGGCAGTACGGCACGCGTGACCGACAGTACGGAGAAGAAGTTCAGTTCGAACATCTGCCGCACGGCGTCGTCGGCCATGCCCTCGATGGACCCGTACCAGCCCCGGCCGGCGTTGTTCACCAGCACGTCGACGGCGCCGAAATGCCGTTCGGCAGCCTTTACGGCGTCGATCACCTGCTGGTCGTCGGTGACGTCCAGGGGCAGGATCAGCACCCGGTCGCCATAAGCCTGTGCCCACTCCTTCAGCCGCTCGACCCGCCGCGCGGTCAGCACCACGCGATCGCCGACATCGAGCGCGGCCTCGGCGTAGGCCGAACCGAATCCACCCGGCGTGCCACCGGTGATGAACCACGTCCTCATGTCTTCCCCAATAATGATCATTTCCTGGCGACCATCCGACGGCCGACACTCACAACGGACGCCGCCTCAACAATGCCACAAATCGTGTGAAATGTACTACGGTGCGATATGCAGCGCCGCGATCAGCGGGCCACGCATCGTGAACCGGTAGTGCAGGTCGACCACCCCGCCGGGAAAGTCTCCTTCGAGATGCTGGACGACGTCGTAGTGCGTCTCGTCGATCCGACCGGCACCGGTGAGTTCGGTGGTGAACGTGTACTCGCTCGCCGAGCGGCCCAGCCAGGTCCGAATCTCCTCCAGACCACGATAGGCGTGCCCATTGTCCGTCACGACGGCATCCTTGGTGTAGCACGCGATTGCTGCATCGACGTCGCGAGCCCGATGCGCGTCGAGGTAGGTGGTGACTTCGGCCGGCAATGCCGACGAGGCGATCGGGGTTGCCCGACTCCAGTCCGTTCTCATATGACCACTGTCGGGTCTCCCGCAGGGGGAGGGTCAACTGGCGACCGCGGGCCGCACGACGACATCGACGTCACTTACGGCCGCCCCGGCGCCTGGGCGGCCAAGCACGTCCTGGCCGTCGACGGGCCGGTCCACGAGACATATCTCGTCGGCCCGCGCGAAACCGACAACTCCAGCCGATGGCGCACCAAGATCGGCTGGCCGATCTTCCGCCTCGCACAGCAGTAAGCCGGCGATGTCACACGCCACTGCAGACCCCGAAGGTGGACGCGGATGGAGATTGCGCACCCTTGCATGGCGCCGGCTCTGCTTGACCCGGGCGTCAAATGAGACACGGCCGCCGGAGCGACGGCGGCATCTGCCGGCTCCACCCTGACCACAACAATGCTGTCGGCACCGCCCGCGACACGATCGAGCCGACCCTGCCGTACAGCAAGCGCGTGACCCCATCCGGCATGCGCAGTCCGAGCACCGGTGAACACGCCAAAACTCCCGCAGATGCATGGCTTCGCCTTGCGAGCCGCACCGGGTGGACGGACTCCCGGATACGAACGGTGCCGGCCCTACCAGTCAGGCCTACTTGGAGGCGCCGGCGGCTTCGATGATGAGGTCGGCGACCGCGCCGGGCTGGGAGACCGGGACGGCATGGGATGCCTTGACTTCCACGGTCTTGGACTTGGCGCGTTCGGCCATGAACTTCTGGGCGGCCAGCGGGATCGCCTTGTCCTCGGTGGCCAGCAGCGCCCATGACGGAATGACCTTCCAGGCCGCCTCGACCGCCTTGCCTTCCAGCGCGGCAGTGGCAGCCGGACGCTGCGTGACCGCCATCAAGGCCGCGGTCGGTGCAGGGACGTCGGCCGCGAAGTGCTCCCGGAACGCCTCGCGCTTGACGTACAGGTCGGCGCCCTCGCCTCCGCCGGGCAGCGGGAACGGCACCGACTGCAGGTTCGCCCCCAGCGTGTTGCCCGGGAACCTGTTGACCAACTCCCCCGTGCTCTCCCCTATCTCCGGTGCCAGCGCTGTTATGTAGACCAGCGCCTTCACGTCCGGATCACCCGCGGCGGCGCTCGACATGACGGCCCCGCCGTAGGAGTGCCCAGCCAGCACGATGGGGCCCTGCACGCTGTTGAGTACACTGCGCAGATAAGCCGAGTCCGTTGCCAGGTCCCGCAGTGGGTTGGCCGGCGCCACCACCGGGTAACCCTCGGCCTGCAGGCGCTCGATCACGCCGTTCCAGCTTGACGCGTCGGCGAACGCGCCATGCACCAACACCACCGTCGGTTTGTCCTGCTGCTGAGCGGGCTGAGGTTCTGCGGCGCCCGCCGACGTGACGGAGTTGGCCGTAACAGGTGCGGTGAGGGCGAGAGCCGCCACCAGCACACTGGCCGCGACCCCCAACAAACGCGATTTCGGTGTCGGTTTCATGGTTCTCCTCCGAGGCTTGCGCTACGCCAGCGGCGGACCAAGACGCACTGGTGCCAGCGCGAGAGTCGGCCGGGCAAGACATAAAGGTCCGAGAGGACACTTCAGGCACGTTGCGGGACCGCGACCGCATTGAACGTGTCGCCCCCGCCATCGGATGCTGCGCTGCAGACGCAATGCTACGCCCGTTACGGAAGTTATCTATCGATTTGGCATGAGCGAGGGCCGTTCATAGCACGGAAGCGCCCTGTTTCAGCCCTCTGCCCGGATCAGCTCAGCGCCACGCTCGGCGATCATGATGGTGGCGGCGTTGGTGTTCACGCTGACAAGTGTCGGCATCACCGACGCGTCGATGACGCGGAGGTTCTCGATGCCATGCACCCGCAGCTGCGGCGTGACCACGCACTGATCATCAGTACCCATCTTGCAGCTTCCGGCCGGGTGGAAATAGGTCCCCGTTGCTGTGCGGACGTAGTCCTCGACCCGGAGGCCCCTGCCTGGCAGCAGTTCCGCTCCGCGCCACGGATCGAATGCCGCACTCGCCGCGATGGTTCGCGCCTTCTCCACGCCCTCGGCCAGACGACGCCGATCGCTGGGATCAGCCAGATAGTTCGGATCGATCAGCGGGCTGCTGTCCGGATCAGCGTTCGCCAGTCGCACGGATCCTCGACTACGGGGCACGACGGACACGCCGAAGGTGAAGCTGCTTGCCGGAGTGTCGAACGCCCCCAGGTAGTGGAACGGCACATGCAGGAACATGATCTGCGCGTCAGGCCCGCCGACGGCCTCACTGCTGCGATACAGCAGCGAGGTCTCCGCGTGGTTGGAGTTGCCGGGCAGAATCTGCCGCATGGATTCGAAGACCACACCGGTCAGCGGGTGGTCCTGCAGGTTCCTTCCGACACCGGGAAGGTCATGCACCACCTTGACGCCCGCCTGCCGCAGTTCGTCTGCCGGCCCGATCCCCGACAGCAGCAGTAGGCGTGGTGAGTCCACCGCACCGGACGACACGATCACCTCTCGGTTGGCGCGGACGTCGACAAGTTCGCAGTTGTGTCGCACGAGGACACCTGTACAGCGGCCGTCGCGCACGAGCAGGCTTGTCGCGCGCGACTCGGTCCACACCGTGAGGTTCGAGCGACGTAGCGCCGGTCGCAGATACGCAACCGCGGTACTCTGCCGCTTTCCGGCGCAGATGGTCAGGTCATGCCAGCCGGCTCCTTCCTGCACCGCACCGTTGAAGTCGCCGGTGACCGGATGGCCGGCCTGCGCGGCGGCATCCACGAAGACCTGCGACAGTGGATTGGGCGTGGCGGACCTTTGGGGCATCATCGGCCCGCGGAAGCCGCGATACCGCAGATCCCCGTCTGGCACCGTCTCCATTCGCTGGAAGTAAGGCAGGACGTCGTCATACGCCCAACCGGGCGCGCCGCCCTGAGCCCACGAGTCGAAGTCGTTGCGATGGCCACGCAGGTAGACCATGGCGTTGATCGAACTGCTTCCGCCCAGCGTTCGCCCACGAGGCCAGTTGTGCTCCCGACCCCCCATCGCGCTCTGCGGCACCGTCCGGTACGCATGATCGACTTCGGTGCCCCACAGGGCAGGCCACGCCGTCGGCACGTGGATCTCCGGGCGGGTGTCCTCCGGGCCGGTCTCCAACAGCAGGACGCTCACATCCGGCTGCTCAGACAGCCGTGCCGCCAGGACACAGCCTGCCGAACCGGCACCGACGATCACATAATCGAAATCCATGCTTCCTCCGATTCACGTTCCGGTAGCCAGCGCCCACCGCGCCTGGCAACGACCACGTAGCAGCGGCGGACCCAACTTTTGACGATCGCCCGGCGCTCGCTCAGTCATTGCCCCAGAACAACCGACGCGGCTGCGGACGACTTCAGATGGGCCCATTGAAAGCTAGCGCACCGATAGCTCGTGCACAAGGTTTCTGCGTCATGGATGGGTGACCTCGTCGGCAGGCCCCCGATTAAGCCACACCAGCCGCCGGCCCGCGCTGCAATGAGGCCTTCGACGCGACCGAGACGCCTCGGCCGCCACCGCCCGCCGAATCCGGTCGGAGACGGGCATCGAGTGCCGGCGCGGGTGCCCCGCAGTCCTGGACCTGCCCTGCCCAATGCTGCAGCAGGCTGCCTTTCCATCAGTTGGCGTTGCCCATACGCCCACTGTCGGGTCTCCCCCAGAGGGAGAGTCAAGTCCTGCTCCGGGAGGGTGCAGATTGCCATGAGCGGCCGGCCAGACGATCGGGAAGACGCGGCTGACCGACGCGAGCGCGTGCACCGGGTCGCCAGGAGCGGTGGGTGGGTGGACCCGCACCCCGGACGAATCCCGCCATCGCGCTTGATCGCCATTCGACAGCCCGGCGGGCCGGTCGCCCGCATCGAAGGAATATCTCGACCACGTACCATCGTTCCGTATGCGGAACGCCAAGTGAGGTCGACCCAGCAGCTTGACGACAGAGCCCCCCACGGGCACGAGCACAAAGGGGACGTACGTGGGATTAAATACCCAAGTTATGGCATCCGAAGCCAGACGATGCCCACCGAGCTGACCAGCGCCAACTTCCGGCCATCGGGAGAGCGACAGATCTCGGCCGCGTTGTCGACGCCTTCTGCACGGTCGGGCGCCACAGCTGCGGGGCCGGCTACCCGGCCAATCTGACCGAGCCCGCAAACCCAAACGATCGCCGGTCGAGCCGCGACTTGACGCGGCGTCGACCTGGGCGACAGCCCATCCCGAGTTCACATCAATAGCCGAAATCCGACCAATTACCTTGTACACGAGGATTACGTGGGCTAGGTTTTTGTCATTGAGGCGGGGCCGCTGGGCGAGCTCCCGCACACTCCCGAGGAGGAAGCCATGGGCAAGGTAGTGCAGCCGGCAGTCGTGATGGTGTTCGCCGAGTCGTCCACTTTGAGCGAAGCGGTCGACCGCCTGCGGCAAGCGGGCTGTCCGGTGGCCCCCGCCAACTGGAGCTGGGAAACGGCTTCAACTGCGGCGCACGTGCAAAGGCTCCTCGGCGGCATCGACGGTGCAATGGTCCTGGTCAAGCAATCCCGCCGCAGTGCGACGCTCCCCCACACCCATGGCGACCATTCGGCCGTCATGGCACTGGTGTGCATCGAAGTGCCAGCTCTCCAGGCGGGACGGAACACCGTGGAACGGTGCGAGGAGTTGCCGGGCGAGACGCTCGACCCGAACCCGGCATCGGCGCGGACCGAGCCCGCGACACCGGTCGACCCCGAAGACGCGCTCTCACAGGACCTGGTGTCGATGGCCGACAAGATCGACGCCATCCTGGGGGAACGCGAGCACGGCACCGCCGTCGCCCGGTGGGCCGAGCAGACCGCCGCGCGACTGGGTCTTGATCGCCGGACGCAGCTGCGCACGGCAGCCGCTGGACGCCTGCATGACGTGGGCAAGATTTGCGTTGACGAGTCCCTGCTGGCCAAGCCCGGCCGGCTCACCGCCGACGAGTGGGTCGAGATGCGCCGCCACCCGGACGAGGGTGCCCGGCTGCTCGTCGAGATGAACCGGCCGGATTTGGCCCCGCTGGTCGCGGCACACCATGAGCGGTATGACGGGACCGGTTATCCGCGCGGCCTGGCCGGTGCCGACATCCCGATCGAGGCACGGATCATCGCGGTGTGCGACGCCTGGGCCACTATGCGCGTTGACCGCCCGTATGCCCGGGCGCTCGGGGTCGGCAAAGCGCGCGAAGAGCTGGAGACGGGACGGAGCACGCAGTTCGATCCCCGCGCGGTCGACGCCTTTCTCCAACTTGTCGACGAGGGCGCCATCGACGAGCCGGCACTGCTGTCCGAGTACACCAGCCGGCAGTCGGCCGGGCGCGGACACTTCTGACGTTGTGCCCGGCTCCTGAGGAAGGAGGACCGCCGAAGTGACCGCAGCACCAGGACTCGTCGATGAGGTCGCCCAGTCCATACGCTCCTGTGAATCCGTCTACAGAACGTGCAACGCGGTGGTCGACGCTGTCAGCACCCACACGGGTGCCTCGGTGAATGTTCTGCTGACCAACGCCAGCTACCTGCACCTCGGCGCGAGCAGCGGGGTCTGGCACGCGCCGAGGACAGTGCGCATCAACTACGGCATGGCCGGGCGGGTACTGACCACGGGGCACACCGTCACGCGTCGCACCTCTGCCGTCGACCGCACCGGGCCGCCCGCAGGCCGACCAGCCGGCTCGATGATCTGTGCTCCAGTGCGCGGCACGCGCGATACCGTGATCGGCGTCATCATGGTCGAGTTCGACCTCGTGCTGACCGACCTCAGAGACTGGGAGTCAGCGCTGACGAGGATCGGCGTGCTCCTGGGCGCACGTATCCACCAGCTGGGTGGCCCGTCCGAGCCGAGCCCGCCCCAGTGGCTGCTCAGCCACACCTTGAGCATCGCCACCGCCAACGACCCCACGGAGCTGGCACAACGCTTCTGCCGCGCGGCGGTCGACCTGTCCGGGCTGCGATGCGCAGTGACACTCATCCGCAGGGCCAACGACCTCGTCGGCAGCGCTCCGCCGCTCGCCGTCCTGGCGGACCACTGCGGGTCGGGGTCACGGCGACTCGTCGACGCCGTCGGCGCCCTTCCGCCGGAGAGCCTGTCCGCGTTGATGGATGCCGCGGCTCGCCAGCAGGCCGCGTACTCCCGGGGCGGGGTAGGCGTCGCCGACACCAGCGGTTTCGAACCACTCGCCGACGTCGGCGTGCGCACCCTGGTCATGGCTACTCTGCCGGTGAATACGCGGCATCCCGACTTCGACGCCGTCACGCTGATCATGGACGAGCTCGCGGTTCAACCACTGCCGGACACCGCGGTCATACTGGAACTCCTGATGATCAACGCCGTCGCGTCCTACGAGCGCATGTCCACGCAGCACACACTGCAGACTCTGGCCGACTCCGACCCGCTCACCGGCCTGCGCCACCGACGCCCGCTGGCTCGACAACTGGCCTCCGGCGCTCCGTCGCCCACGGCCGTGCTCGCGATGGACATCGACAACTTCAAGGCCATCAACGACACCTGGGGCCATGACGCCGGAGACCGTGCACTCATCGAGGTGGCCGACGCCATCCGCCTGGCGCTGCGCGAGGGCGACGAGGTGTTCCGCGTCGGCGGCGACGAGTTCGTCGCGGTGCTGAACGTGGCCGGCCGGGACGAGGCCGTACAGGTCGCGGAACGGATAGCGGCTGCGGTAGCCGACGGCGGCCGGACCATCAGTGTCGGGGTGACTTTGCGGCGGTCGGAGGACGTGGAGACGACTCTCCGGCGCGCCGACGAGGAGTTGTACGCGGCAAAACGTGCCAAAGACCACCTCGGTCGTGGTCGGCCACTGTCCGGACGACGTGTCGGCGAGCAGGTCCGCTAATTTCTCCGCGGGCGGACTGGCACCCCCCGCGCAGAAATCGTGGTGCCGATGGTCGCCAGACCGCCGGACCGCTGCTGACCAGCGCCAAGTTCACCGTCGCCCCGGCTCGGTCGAGATCGTCTAGCACGACCAGCCGGGCGTGACACGTGGCAATGTCGGCGAGCTGTTTTGCCCGACCGCGTGCGCAGCGCCGCGGCCGCCGGTCAGCAGCGGGCCTGGCCGGCCTATTAACTTGTGCAAGAGTAAACCGTGGTAAAGTTGGTTGGGGCGGTGGATCGCCGCGACCGAAGCGAGGCCACGTGAGCCGGTTGCCAGCACCGTCGGTCGAGCCAGACACGAACGCAGGAGGTCATGTGACACAGTCACCAATACGCTCGGATGAGCCCGACTATGCCTCAATGCGGCTTGACGACCAGTTCTGTTTCGCGCTGTACGCCGCCTCGCGCGCGGTGACCAGCGCCTATCGGGTTCTCCTCGAGCCAGTAGGACTGACATATCCCCAGTATCTCGTGATGCTGGTTCTCTGGGAGCGCAAGAGCGTCGCTGTGAAGGACCTCATTTCCGCGCTTCAGTTGGAGTACGGCACCTTGACACCGTTGATCAAGCGGATGGAGACCAACGGGCTTATCACCCGTCGACGTCGAGGCGAGGACGAACGTGTTGTCGAAGTCGCACTCACTCCGAAAGGTGAAGCACTTAGGGAACGCATCAGTTGCGTGCCGACGACAATCGGTGACGCGTCGGGACTCACCCAAGAGGAGATCGCAATAACTCGGATGCTACTTCGCCGCCTCACAGCGAATGAGCTCGCCTTCGCAGCGGCATCTTGATCTCCTGGCAGCCGGTCGCCCACCCACAGGGCAAACCCTCCCGGCCCGGTCGCGCAGACCGCCGCCGTGGCGGCGTGGCCATGTGTCCCGAGCGTGTCGCCACTGTCTACAGACGACCGACATCCTGATCACCGCCGACCGAGAAGACAGCACGTCCCGCGGGCGTGATCATGGAGGCTTCCGTGGTCATTTCCTCTGCACGCCAGGGCATTTGACAGTGTCGTGCAAGAGGCGCCACGCCACAACCAAGATCAAAGAAGTCTCGGCCAGTTCAGACGCACCAAGTTCCGTGGGGCGGTTCGCCAAAACCGTACGCTCGTACGTGTAGAAAACGTGTCTCGAAGAACATAAAAGGCCGGGCTCCAGCCTGAACCGGGCACCACGCAAGCTGGCCAGCACCGTGGCGAAGACCTCCACGATGATCAACAGCTGCAAGTGCTCCCACCCTCGCACCTATGGTCCCCTCAGCGAAGTCCAGGGTCCTTAATCGGGTCTAGCCCTGGCGCAGTCGTAGATGTTCATGGACGAACCGGATCGCCATGGCCCCCTCGCCGACGGCTGATGCGACTCGTTTGATGGAGCCGCTGCGCACGTCGCCTGCGGCGAACACGCCGAGCCGGCTCGTCTCCAGCAGGTACGGCCGCCGAGGTGTGCCCTGGCGCAGGTCGGTGACGGCGTCGGCAGGCACGTCCGGGCCGGTGAGCACGTACCCGTGGTGGTCGACTGCGATCTGTTTGTCCAGCCAGGTGGTGCACGGTTCGGCCCCGATGAACACGAACAGGGCGGTGGCCGGGATGCGTCGGCTGTGTTCGGTCTTCATGTCGACCACGACCACCTCCTCCAGCCGGTCGCGTCCGGCCAGTTCGCATACCTCGGTGTTGGTGTGGACGGTCACGTTGGGCAGTGCGGTGATGCGGTCGGCGAGATAGCGCGACATGTCCCGGCTCAGGTCGTCGTGCATGATCATCAGGTGGGCGTGGGCCACGTGGCCGGCCAGGAACACGGTCGCCTGTCCGGCGGAGTTGCCGCCGCCGACCACGGCCACCTGGTCGCCGCGGCACAGCTGGGCCTCGGCGGCGGTGGCCGCGTAGTAGACGCTGGTGCCCTCGAACTCGGCCAGCCGGGGCACCCGCAGTTTGCGGTAGCGGGCCCCGGTCGTGATCAGCACGGTCCGGGTGGCGATCTCGGTGCCGTCGGCCAGCCGTATCAGGTGGAGCCCGTCGTGTTCTTCCATCGCCGTGACCGATGCGGGCACGGTTATCCGAGCGCCGAACTTGCGGGCCTGCAGCGTGGCCCTCTCGGCCAGCTCCGCGCCGGAGATCCCGCCCGGGAAGCCGAGGTAGTTCTCGATCCTCGACGAGGTGGAGGCCTGCCCGCCGGCGGCGACCGCGTCAAGGACCACGACCGACAGGCCCTCCGACGCCGCGTACACGCCTGCGGCCAGCCCGGCGGGGCCCGCGCCCACCACGACCACGTCGTAGTCGGAGCCGGCGATGCTCGGCTCGGCGAGCCCGACGACCCGCGCGAGCTCGTCGTTGCCCGGATTGCGCAGCACCTCCTGGCCGCGCCAGATGACCACCGGCGTCTCCTGCGGCGTGACGCCGAGCTGGCGCAGCAGCGTCTCGGCGGTGGGGTCCTGCTCCACGTCGATCCAGCGGTAGGGCAGCCGGTTGCGGGCGGCGAAGTCGCGCAGCCGCCGCGCGTCGGCGGAGTAGCGCGAGCCGATGATCCGGATCCCGGCGCCCATCTCGATCAGCAGCGAGCGGCGGATCATGTACGCCCGCAGGATGAGGTCGCCGAGCGTCGGGTCGTGGGCGACCAGGGCGCGTACGTCGTCGACCGGGATGCTGAGCACCTCGCCGGGTGCGCGGACCACGGCGCTCAGCAACGCCGGCTGGCCCGCCAGGAGGCTGAGTTCGCCGAGGAAGCGGCCCGGCCCGTGCACACTGATCTCCCGCTCGGCCGGGGTGCCGTATCCCTCGATCAGTGCGACGGCGCCGGACAGGATGACGTGGAAGTCGTAGCTCGGGTCACCCTCGTGGAACAAGGGTTCGCCGATGTCGGTGGTGTGGCACTGCCCGCGTGAGGCCAGCGCGTCGATCTGTTCGGCGCTCAGCCGCGGATAAGCTCCGTAGCGGTCCGGTGTCTCCTGTACGGGCTCGGACATTCTGGTCACCTTCTCTGACGGTAATGAAGTCGGGTGGCATACCTGGGTTGGTCGGCGGGAGGCTGGGCCAGCACCTGTTCGACCCAGCGCAGCAGTGCGCAGGGTGGGGCGGCGCCGACCTGGCGGGCCCGTACCTGCCCGTGGTCGAGCAGGAGCAGTAGCGGGATGGACTGGCCGTCCGGGCCGGGCACGACGTCGAAAGCGACCGCCTTGGCCTGACCGCCTTCGAACACCGCGATCACCGAGTTGGTCGTACCGAGATCTATACCGACTGCTTTTGCCATGCTGATCACCAGCCAGCCGTGGACGCGTGCCGGACGATGCCGGGTGCCAACTGTCGTCACCCGGCAGTACGGGGCAAGCTCCTCAAGTTCCGGAGTCGAGGTCGGGGAGGCCTCAACGCATAAAGGGCCGGCAGCACCAACTGCCTGTTAAGCCCTCACCGTCATGCCGACGCGACCACACCAAATACGCACTAAATTCTCATACTACCCACCACGGACGGGACAAAACATGATCCGGACGTTGCCGGAAAACCGCACCCAGGCCAGCCTGCCAGAACCGCCACATGGTCGCCGGAGCCAGTGGCGCTGGACATGGGCATACGGCTGCCCGGCAGGGTGATCTGGCCGACGCCCATGCCCAGGTCGTCCTGGCCCAGCGCGTCCCTCGCCGGACGGGGTTGCCGTAACATGATTGACCAACGCCGAGTGACGGTCGCTCACCTGATCGGGGCAGGTGCGTGACCGCGCACCGTGCCGGTGGCACCGCCCCTGTCGGGAGATGCACGATGACGACGGCAACGTTAACGACTCGGTTGGGACGACGAGCGCTTCGGCCGGTGACTTGAGATGACCGTGATCGGACTGGTCGCGTCACCGGGGCCGGCTGCCGATCTGACACAGAGTCTTCTGGCGGACCTCACCGGCCTGATCTCTGTTCGACTGCCGGAGGGAGACTGGCATATACGGCTGGCCGTGGACCGGCTGGTCGACGCCCCGGCAGACTTGAACCGGCTGGTCGACGCCGCCCGGCGCAGGCTGCTGGACGAAGGCTGGCAAATGGCCGTCTGCATCACCGATCTACCGTTGGCGACCCAGCGCCGGCCGGTGGTCGCCCACGCGAGTGCGACGCACGGTGTCGCTGTGCTGTCCCTGCCTGCGCTGGGCGCGGTGGGTGTGACCCGCCGGGCCGCGGACGCGATCGTGCGCCTGGTTGAAGCACTGCTGGGCGAGGTCGACACACAGAACGCGGACCTCGATGATCGCGCCACCCGGCGGCGTCGGGTGGCTCTGTACCGACGGACGCGCGAGCTGAACGAGTTGCCGGTACCTGAAAGCGGAGCCGTCGGTCTGATCGCTGGCGTACTGACCGGAAACCTGCGGCTCCTGCTGGGCATGCTGCGAGCCAACCGGCCGTGGCGACTGGTCTCGCGGCTCTCCCGAGCTCTGGTCGCGGCCCTGGCCGTCGACATCCTCGCGCTGGTGACGAGCGACATCTGGCGGCTGGCGAACGCGTTGGGCGCGGCGCGACTGAGCATCCTTACCGTCGGTTCGCTACTCGCCGTGGTACTGAGCCTGGTGCTCGGCGCCGGCCTGTGGGAGCGGATGCCGCCCCGGACTGCCGGTCCCGCGATTCGCCAACAGGTGGCTCTGTTCAACATCGTCACGATTCTTACCGTGGTTATCGGCGCGGTAGCGCTGTACGGCGAGCTGGTGATCCTGACCGCGGTGGGGGTGCTCGTCATGGTCCCGGCCGATCTGATCGCCGCTGCCCTCGGTCATCCGGTCGGTATCAGTGACCAGGTACGGCTGGCGTGGTTGGCCAGCTCTCTCGGCACACTCGGCGGGGCGCTGGGAGCCGGGCTGGAAAGCGACGAAGCGGTACGTGAGGCTGCGTACCATTATCAACCAGACAATGAGCTGACCGCCGATCGCTGACCTCTTCCGCCGCTACAGCAGTTGTAGCTACGCGCTTGCTGCACCGCATGGCGCCAGGTGCCTGGGCAGCACGTTCACCGGCCGCTGGGTGTCCATGTCGATGAGCAGCGTGCCGTAGATGTGACCGTGCCGCATGGGTAAGACCCGTGTCCGATGTTGCAGCGTCGTCAGTGGCTATTCGCCGGCGCGCTGCGTTGGGCCCTGGGTGGTAGCGCATCAGCGCCGGCGGTTACGGCCACTCGACGACCTCGTGCACGCTGTCGATCCGGTGGACCCCGGGTTGCCGCACACGGTGGTCAGGCCGAGTGACCTGAGCAGATCGAAGGTGACGCTGCGGACCGTCGCCTTGATGTTGTTGATGTCAGCCGACCGCTCCTTGCCGTGGGCGTAAAACGACCAATGCGTGCGGCAAGGCGCAGGCCACCGACACACGACCACTGATCTTACACAGAGTACATAGACTCTCACTTTGCGTAGCATGTACTGGCAGATGGCATCGGCTCGACCGACCGGTGCCGCCCGCCGGACCGACCGGAGCCGGACGTCTCGTCACCACCCAGGAGGTATGAACCATGACTCGCAAGGTGGGCTCGGAGAAGCCCCGAACGATCAGCGGGGCCGGGGCGCCGGCGGCGAAGGCCGGGACCGCCCCAGACCACGACGCACATGAGCAGACGCCGCGTTCGCTCGTGGTCAAAGCGCCGGAGGAGACCCTTCCCATCGGACTGGTGCCGGCGAACTTCGAGGCCGACTACGTCGCCGGCGTAGTCGCACCGTTCCTGCTGAGCAACGAGTTCATCAGCGAGACGCCGCTGCTACCGATGATCGATCTGGCACTGACCAAGGAAAAGGCCGTCCCCGTGCAACTGTGGGGCATGCTCTACGAGGGGTGGACACCCAACCCGCACGACGAGGGCGTGTCGGTGTTCTTCCAGGGCTACGAGAACCGCGGTCAGAGCAACGCCCGCAAACGGATCTACATGACGGCCACCACACCTGACCTGATCGAGACCAGGTACCGGCCGAAGATCCAGGAGTTCCACCGCCGGTTCCTGTCCGATGTCAACGTCGGCAAACCGCTGATGGCGCAGTACTTCGACAACTACTACGACCTGTACTGGAACCTGCACATCGGGGCCACCGGCGACCAGATTCCCGCCGAGGTCCGCCAGTACAGCAGCGCGTTCAACGCGGTGATCGGCTTCTGGTTCCCGACCGAGGAGGTCGTGCGGCAGGCCTACATGCAGACCCGCGCCACCCGGGAGAGCCTGCGCGAGTGGCTCGACACCCGCGTGCAGGCGATCATCGACGACCGGACGCCGGAGGCCGACAGCACCTTCGTGCACTACTGGCTCAAGAACGGCGAACTGGGCGACAACTTCCGGCGCACCGACATGATCTTCGAGTGCTTCCACAACTTCCTGGCGTTCAGCCAGTGGGGCAACATGGTCTACCAGGTCGCGAGCAGGCTGTCCACGGGCGGCGACCCGAAGATCCGCGAGTGCTTCGACAAGACGATGTCGCAGGACCCGGACACGCCCGACGGCTGCGCCTTCACGCCGCTGGACCGGTTCGTGATGGAACTGTTCCGGTTCATCACACCCAACGGCGGCAGCCTGTCCATGCTGCACCGCCGCCACGCCCTGCTCGGCGAGGGCTTCAACGGGACGCTCACCCCGCACCGGCAGGCCTGCATGGACCCGCGGCTGTGGGAGGACCCGACCGCGTTCGACCCCGACCGCTACCGCGGCGCGCCGACCACCGCCGACAACGACGCGGCCGCCTGCGAGCAGGTCAGGCTGACCCGCTGCCCGTTCGACAAGGAGGCGATGGCCGTCAAGGACGGGCGTGACGTCACCATGACCAACTCGGTGTTCGGAGCCGTGTACAGCGAGGTGGACGGCACGCCGCACCCGCTGGTCGACACCGCGGGGTACGCACCGTTCGGATTCGGCTACCGCCGCTGCGCAGGAGAGCAGCTCACCATCGAGTTCATCAAGCAGATGCTGCACAAGGTATGGCAAGACAAGATCACGTTCGCCGACCTGAACCTCGACGCACCGGTCAGGACACCGGTCGGGCCCGGCACCGTGCTCGCCGACGACATCGGCTTCACCAAGGGGTGAGCACGTCGCCGGCACCGACGATGGGGCGGTGAACCCGGCCGGGCACCCTCAGTGGGCAACGGGGGTGAGAGCGCCCGGCACAGCCGGTTCAGGCCACCACGCTGCCGCGTAACCCGGGCTCGGTCGCGGCCCGCAACTGCGGCAGTGCGCCCTGCTCCACCGGCCGGGTGGCCAGCAGGCCGAGCCAGGCGATCACCTGCCCGAGCCGGCCGCGGTGTGTCCAGAAGCTGAGCATCCGCAGCGCCGAGTTCCGGCGGCTGTGGGCCCGGCACGACGTTCGCGAGTCGGTCAGCGGCACCAAGACGTTCCGGGTCCCCGAGGTCGGCGACATCGACCTGCACTGGGACACCTATTCCCTGCCCGGCAGCCCCGGCCCGGTCATGCTGGTCTTCACCGCCGAGCCGGGCACCGCCCACGCCGAGCGGCTGCGGCTGCCGGGCTCGCTGCACGCGAGCCGGGTTCGCCGGGCGGCGGCATAAACCCGCCCGGCCGGGTCAGAGCCGGACACGGCATCAGATGGGCGCCTCGCCGGGGCGGAGCACGCGCCGCTCCTCGATCCTGTTGGTCCGCCCGAAAACGCCCCAGTCGGTGGGGACGACCTCGCGCAGGCCTATGTAGACGGGCACACCGCCTGCAGCGGTGATCGCATCTGCTGCGTTCGCCCGGTTGGGGCGTGCCGGTCGACGATGACAGCGAGTGGTCAACTACCCGGCCCTGAAGGGCTGGGCTGGCAGGCTTCCTCCCCGGTCGCCAATTCTGGACGTGACCTTGGTCCCGCCGGGAAGGACCTTCGGCGGCCTGAACTGCCGACGTTGGGCCCTGCACGAGCGCCGGCACTCCTGGGACTCTGACCTCGGGCCCGCCCTCCCCCGGCGAACCCACGACGCCCTGGTGGCCCGCAACGTGCGCCAGCCCGACCCACAACGCATCGCCGCACGGCGTATCGGAGGCTGACATGGACAACCTCGACCTGGCACGGTGGCAGTTCGCCATCACCACCGTGTATCACTTCCTCTTCGTACCGATCACCATCGGGCTTTCGTTTCTCGTCGCCGGAATGCAGACCGCCTGGGTGCGCACGGGTGACGAGCGCTGGCTGAAGCTGACGAAGTTCTACGGCAAGATCTTTTTGATCAACATCGCGATGGGTGTCGTCACCGGCATCGTGCAGGAGTTCCAGTTCGGCATGAACTGGTCGGCCTACAGCCGGTTCGTCGGCGACGTCTTCGGCGCACCCCTGGCGATCGAGGCTCTGCTGGCGTTCTTCCTCGAGTCGACATTCATCGGACTATGGATCTTCGGGTGGGACCGGCTTTCCCGGCGGATCCATCTGACCTGCATCTGGCTGGTCGCGGTCGGCACCCTGCTGTCGGCGTACTTCATCCTGGCCGCCAACTCCTTCATGCAGAACCCCGTCGGGTTCCGGCTCAACCCCGACACTCACCGCGCCGAGCTCACCGACTTCGCCGCCGTACTGACCAACAAGGTCACCCTGGTCACCTTCCCGCACACCGTCGCCGGCGCGTTCATGACCGCCGGTGCCCTGGTCGCCGCCATCGCGCTGTGGCACCTGGTCCGACGGCCGGACGCCGAGACCACGACCTACCGCAGCGCGCTGAAGGTCGGCGCCTACACGACGTTGGTCGCCACCGTCGCGGTGCTCGTCACCGGCGACATCCAGGGCAAGGTCATGACCGAGGTGCAGCCGATGAAGATGGCCGCCGCAGAAGCCCTCTACGAAACCGCGCGGCCGGCCCCGTTCTCGATCTTCACTGTCGGCACCCTCGACGGCAGCGAGCCGGTCTGGCAGGTGGAGGTCCCCGGCCTGCTCTCCTTCCTCGGCACCGGCCGCCTCGACGGCACCGTCCAGGGCATCAACAACCTGCAAGCCGAGTACGAGGCGAAGTACGGACCCGGCGACTACAAACCCATCATCCCCGTCACCTACTGGACCTTCCGGTTCATGATCGGAGCTGGGATCCTCGCCGCGCTGCTCGCGCTGTGGTCGCTGTGGGCGATGCGGCGTGGCAGGTCACCGGCGTCGCGATGGCTGCTGCGGGGCGGCATCCTGCTGCCGCTGCTGCCGCTGATCGCCAACGCCTTCGGCTGGATCTTCACCGAGATGGGCCGCCAGCCCTGGATCGTGTTCGGCCAGATGAAAACCGCCGACGGCGTATCGGCCACCGTCAGCAGCGCGAGCATCGTCACCTCTCTGCTGGTCTACACCGCCCTCTACGGCGTCCTCGCCGTCGTCGAGGTCGGGCTGCTGCTCAAGTACGCCAAGTCCGGCATAGCCGTGCCCACCGCGCTGCCGGACGAGGCCTCGGCCGACGACGCGCGCCCGCTGACGTTCGCCTACTAGGAGACGATCGTGGAACTGACCACCATCTGGTTCATACTCATCGCGATCCTGTGGACCGGGTACTTCGTCCTGGAGGGCTTCGACTTCGGCGTAGGGATGCTGCTGCCGATCCTCGGGCGAGGCTTCTCCGCGCAGGGTGAACGCGAACGCCGCGTCCTGATCAACACCATCGGACCGGTGTGGGACGGCAACGAGGTCTGGGTGCTCACCGCCGGCGGGGCCACCTTCGCCGCCTTTCCCGAGTGGTACGCCACCCTGTTCAGCGGCTTCTACCTGCCCCTGCTGCTGATCCTGGTGGCACTGATCATCCGTGGAGTGGCGTTCGAATACCGGGGCAAGCGCGACGACCTGAGGTGGCGTAGACGATTCGACATCTGCATCGTGGTCGGCTCGGCCGTGCCGGCCCTGCTGTGGGGTGTCGCGTTCGGCAACATCTTCCGCGGCGTCAGACTCGGCCCCGGACACGAGTACGCAGGTTCGTTCGGGGACCTGCTCAACCCCTACGCGCTGCTCGGCGGCACCACCACGCTGGCGCTGTTCCTCCTGCACGGAGCGATCTTCCTGACCTTGAAGACCTCCGGCGACGTACGTGACCACGCCCGCCGCGTGGCCGGCACCGTCGGCCCGGTAGCGGCGCTCATCGCGGTGACCTTCCTGCTGTTCACATTCGACATCCGCCGCACACCCGCCTCGATCACCCTCGGGCTGCTCGCCGCCGCGTCGCTGCTGGCATCACTGGTGCTCGTACGGACGGGAACGGCACGCACGAAACGTGACGGGTGGGCGTTCGCCGGGACCGCGGCCTGCCTTGTTCTCACGGTGGCGAGCCTGTTCAGCGGGCTTTATCCATACGTCATGCCGTCGACCACAGCCGACGTGTTCAGCCTCACCGTGACCAACGCGTCGTCGACGCCGTACACCTTGAAGATCATGACCTGGGTCGCGGTGGTTTTCACTCCAGTTGTCGTGGCGTATCAAGGCTGGACCTACTGGGTCTTTCGAAAGCGGATCAGCATCACGCACATCCCACCCGCCTCGGAGCCGCACCCCCTGAACGTCGGCCGGCTGGCCGTCGATGGCGAGGCGGTGCGCTGATGCAGGTCATCGGCACCGGCCACGCCGGCTTCCGGATCGATACGGCGGCGGGTTCGATCCTGTGCGATCCGTGGGTGAACCCGGCGTACTTCGCCTCGTGGTTCCCCTTCCCGGACAACTCGCAGCTCGACTGGGAGCACCTCGGCGACGTCGACTACCTGTACGTCTCCCACCTGCACCGGGACCACTTCGACGCGGCGCACCTGAAGCGCTTCGTGTCGAAGAAGGCGACCGTGCTGCTGCCGGAGTACCCGACCTCGCAGCT